>NZ_JBEYIL010000014.1:0-288239 GCF_040635845.1 Streptomyces sp. NPDC006872 | reverse complement strand
TCGAGGGTGGACTGCTGGCGGTTCAGCTCGGCGTCGACCGCGGCGGCGATCTCCGGGTCGAGCTCGTGCAGGGGCGTGTTCAGAACAGTCATCTGGATCCTCAGCCGGCGGTGTAGGCGACGTACTCGTCGGCGGTGAGCAGGTCGTCCGGCTCGTCCGTGACGCGTACCTTGAACAGCCATCCGCCCTCGAAGGGGGCGGAGTTCACCAGCGCCGGGTCGTCGACGACGTCCTGGTTGATCTCGGTGATCTCACCGGTCACCGGCGCGTACAGCTCGCTGACCGACTTGGTCGACTCCAGCTCGCCGCAGGTCTCGCCCGCGCTCACCGTGTCACCGACCGTCGGGAGCTGGACGAACACCACGTCGCCGAGCGCGTTGGCCGCGTGCTCCGTGATGCCGACCGTCGAGACGCCGTCCTCGGCGCCCGACAGCCACTCGTGCTCCTTGCTGTAGCGCAGCTGCTGGGGGTTGCTCATGGCCTGAATTCTCCTGTACGCGAGGGAGTGCTGATGAATGGGGGACTGCTGAGGGCGGGCGTGACCAGCGGGAATGTGCGCAGGGTCACGCCCGGGGACCGGGCGCCCGCGCCCAGTGTTTACTTCTGGCGCTTGTAGAACGGCAGCGCCACGACCTCGTACGGCTCATGGGCGCCCCGGATGTCCACGCCGACGCCCGGGGTCCCCGGCGTCGCGTGGGCCGCGTCGACGTAGGCCATCGCGATCGGCTTGCCGAGGGTGGGGGAGGGGGCGCCGGAGGTGACCTCGCCGACCGGCTCGCCGCCGACGACGACGGCGTACCCGGCGCGCGGGACGCGGCGGCCCTCGGCGATCAGGCCGACCAGGACCCGCGGCGGGTTCTGCTCGGCACGGGAGGCGGCCTCCTCGAGCGCGGCGCGCCCCACGAAGTCACCCTCCTTCTCGAACTTCACCACCCGGCCGAGACCGGCGTCGAAGGGGGTGCGGGAGGTGCTCAGCTCGTGCCCGTACAGCGGCATGCCCGCCTCCAGGCGCAGCGTGTCCCGGCAGGACAGACCACAGGGGACCAGTCCGGCCGGGGTGCCCGCGTCGGTCAGCGCCTGCCACACCTTCTCGGCGTCGGCGGGGGCCACGAACAGCTCGAAGCCGTCCTCGCCGGTGTAGCCGGTGCGGGCGATCAGGGCCGGAACGCCGGCCACCGTGCCCGGCAGGCCCGCGTAGTACTTCAGACCGTCGAGGTCCGCGTCGGTGACCGCCTTGAGGATGCCGGGGGACTCGGGCCCCTGTACGGCGATCAGCGCGTAGGCGTCACGGTCGTCGCGCACGACCGCGTCGAAACCGGCGGCGCGCTCGGTCAGGGCGTCCAGCACCACCTGGGCGTTGGAGGCGTTGGCGACGACCATGTAGTGAGAGGAACCGGCCTCGTGCTCGGCCAGCCGGTAGACGATCAGATCGTCCAGGATGCCGCCGTCCTCCTGGCAGATCATGGTGTAGCGGGCGCGGCCGACGCCGACGGTGGCGATGTTGCCGACCAGCGCGTGGTTCAGGAGAGCCGCCGCCTCCGGCCCGGTCACCGTGATCTCGCCCATGTGGGACAGATCGAAGAGGCCGGCCTTCGTACGGACGGCGTTGTGCTCGTCGCGTTCGGAGCCGTAGCGCAGGGGCATGTCCCAGCCTGCGAAGTCGGTCATCGTCGCGCCGAGCGAACGATGCAGGGCATCGAGCGCGGTGTGACGGGGTACGGAGCTGCTCATCGGACGGTTGTCTCCCAAGGCATGACGGCGAGGTCGTTCCTCCCCATCTGTCATCGGAACCTGAGAGGTTCGTCACGACCCCGCGAAACGGTGGTCCTGACTTGCACCTTGGGTGGGGCCACCGGAAACGGCGGCCCGCTTTTCAGATGTGCCTCGCCCGCGCGGTAACGGGGCCTGAGAGATTCAAGGGAGGGACTTGCTCCTTCGGCGCCCCAGCGAAACGACAGGCGGACCTGCTGCTGGGGACTCTCCCGCGCGGATTCAAACGGCCGGTATGCAGTTGGCGCGGCCATCATCGCACGGCCCGCCCCGGTCGCGGCAGGCCGCATCTGTAACCGGCTTGTGTCGGTACGCGCACGAAAACGCGAGACACCACGCATTACCTTCTCTTTACGCTCGATGGGGATGAGGACTTACCTGACCCCAGGGGAGGACGATCACGGTGAACAGGACGACAACGGCGAGGACCACCGCATTCGCGACCGCTTCGGGGCTCGCGCTGCCCGCGCAGCCCGGCTCCCGGGCCCGGGAGGCGTGCGGCCCGCAGCCCGCGCCCGTCGTCCGCGACCTGCGCGAGCGGGCCGGCCGCAGCCCGCACGGTCTGCTCTTCGGCCCCCGTGACCTGGTCGTGGTCACCGGGCTGCCCGGCAGCGGCAAGTCCACGCTCATGAAACGGGCGGTCACCGGCGTCCGCATCGACTCCCAGGACACCCGCGACCGGTGGGACGCCCGCGCGCCCCGCTTCCTGCCCTACGCGCTCTACCGCCCGCTCGTGCGCCTCGCCCACTACGCCGGGTTGCGCCGAGCCCTGCGCGGCGGCAAGGGCGTCGTCGTGCACGACTGCGGTACGCAGGCCTGGGTCCGCGACTGGCTGGCCCGTGAGGCCCGCCGCCGTGGCGGCACCCTCCACCTGATCCTCCTCGACGTCGGCGCGGACCAGGCCCTGGAGGGGCAGCGCGAGCGTGGCCGAGGCGTCTCGCGGTACGCGTTCCTACGACACCGCCGGGCCGCCGCCCGCCTTCTGCGTTCGGTGGAGAAGGGCGGCCTCCCCGAAGGCTGCGGCTCGGCGGTCCTGCTGGACCGTCCCGCAGCAGACGTACTCCGGCGCATCGCCTTCACGGGCTGAGGCGTCCGGCGGCCGTCTGTGGCGTGATGCGCCGCACAGGCCCTAGCCTTTCAGCCACAGCAGAGTGAGCGGTTCTTAGCAGGCGGTAGGCAGATGGATTTCCCCCCGGCGGACTTCCCGACGGACTTTCCGGCGCAGGCACACCCCCATCCGCACGGCGGATGGCCCGGCAACGAGCTGGAGGAGGTGCTCTCCGCCTCCCTCGGCGTGCCGGGAGGCGGGTCCCGGATCGTGGAGGTGCTCGGGCGCAGCTTCGTCTGGGTGCCGCTCCCCGGCGGCGGCGGCCCGCACAGCGGCCCCCTCGACCTGCCCACCCTGGAGCTGGACGGCCAGGTGTACGTGCCGGTCTTCAGCTCCGAGGAGCAGTTCCGCCAGGTCGTCGGCTCGCACATGTCGTTCACGATCGCGCCGGCCGTGGAGTTCGCCCGTGGGCTGCCCCCGCAGGTGGGCATCATGGTCAACCCCGAGGGCCTGGTCGGCATCCCGCTGCCGCCGCCGGCCGTGGCCGAGCTGTGCCGGGCGGGCCGCACCCCGCTGGACGGTTCCGCGAGCGGCGGCCGGGTCCGCCTCTACGAGCCCGACTGGCAGGACGACCCGATCGACTTCCTGGCCGCGGCCTCCGCGGAGTTCGAGGCCACGGGCGCGATCCGCACGGCCCGCCGCTGCCTGGCCGCCGTCGAGACGGCGGACCCGGTGATGTTCGTCGGCGTCGAACTCTTTCAGCTTCCCCAGGCGTCCCCTTGGGAGGGCGACCTGCGCGCCCTGCCGCTGGAGGCGCTGAGCAGGGCGCTCACCAAGACCGCGGCCCCCTGGCCGGTCAACCTGGTCCTGCTGGACGTGGCCCAGGATCCGGTGGCCGACTGGATGAGGGAACGGGTCCGCCCCTTCTACTCACGCTAGGGCGGCCCACCCGGGGGCGCGGGGCCGTGCCGATGCGCGGCTCCGCCGCGGGACGCGATCGAGCACCCGCGACCCACACCCGACAACGCACCACAAGCCCTGAGCTCTTGGGCGCTTAAGCTTGACCCCAACGCGGGGCAACTTCTCGAAGGGGCGATAAAAAGTGAGCGCTGGCACTGCCGCGACCGGCTCGGTCGAGCACATGCTGCGCCAGGTCACGCCCGGGCGCTACGACGCCTACGAGGCCCTCCTGCGCGCGCTCGCGACCCCCTCCTCCGGCCAGGTCTGGATGCTGTTGTGGCACGGCCAGGCCGGCTCCCCGGACGCCCAGTACGGGAACATGGAGGTGGACGGCCACGGTTACGCCCCCTGCGTGACCTCCGCCCAGGAGCTCAGCGCCAGCGGCTGGAACCGCTCGTACGAGGTGGTCGACGGAGTCGACGTGGCCCGCACGCTCTACCCCGACCACTACGGCCTCTGGCTGAACCCGCACGGCCCCGGCGGCGGCGTCGGCATCCCCTGGCTGGATCTGCGCCGTATCGCCACCGGGTTGGAGCGTCAGCCCGCCGGCCCTTTGCGGCTGTCCGAGCCCGCCATCGAGATCCCGCAGTTCTACGCCCTGCTCGCGCAGAACGCCCACCGCACCCCCGCGGTCCGCGCGCTGCGCCGGGCCTGGGTGCAGCCGGCGCTGGGCGCGCCCTACCTGGCCATCGGGCTGGACGTGTACGACTCCTCCCCGTCCGCCGTGGACGCCGTCCGGGCCATGATGCAGCAGTCCATCGGCGCGGTGCCGGACGGGCTGCCGGTGTCGACGGTCGCCATGACCGACGAGTACGACCCCGTCGTGATGTGGATGCGCGCCGGCGCCCGGCCGTTCTACGACCGTGAGGCGCACGCTCCCGCCCCCGCGTCGGCCCCCGCGCCCGCGGGCGGTTACGGCTATCCGCCCACCGGACGCTACTGATTTTCCGCCATCGCTCCTGTCGTGCGTTCTGTCGTGCTTCCCGCCGTGGTCCTGTTGTGAGTCTGTTGTGAGGCTACCGCGAGGGAGGACTCGGACGTCTTCGCGCGTAGATGGCGGCGATTGATCCCGGTCCTGTCCGTTCTGCCCCAATAAGTCCCCGTCCGGGGGGCGTTACCCGCCGTCCGGATAACGGAACCCATCTACCCGCATCACGTTTACGCATCCTTTCACTGCCAAGTCTGGCAACAGATCGCCAAAGCGTTGAAGACTCCCGCTCCAGGGGACTTATCCCCTGCGTATTACGGACTGATCACGCCGCTACAGCGGCAAGTGCGGGCCGGCTACCGCCGGTTGAGAGGGGTCCCTGCCAGATGACGGCACCATTGCACGAGCCGACCGCGGAAGCGGCCCCGAGCGCGGCCGAGGAAGCGGCGGTCGCCACCAGCGGCGCCAAGGCCGTTCAGGGCCGTTCCCTGGGCCGGATCGCCTGGGAGCGCCTCAAGCGGGACAAACTCGCCCTCACGGGCGGCATCGTGGTGCTCTTCCTCGTCGTGATCGCGCTGCTCGCGCCGGTCATCACGGGGATCCTCGGGCAGGACCCGAACGAGTACCACGAGAACCTCATCGACCCGCTCTTCGGCACCCCCACGGGCTCGCTGGGCGGTCTGAGCGGCGAGCACCTGCTCGGCGTCGAGCCGGTCAACGGCCGGGACATCTTCGCCCGCATCCTCTACGGCGCCCGGATCTCCCTGCTGGTCGGCTTCCTGTCGGCCGTGGTCGCCGTGATCCTCGGAACGGTGCTGGGCATTCTCGCCGGATTCTTCGGCGGCTGGGTGGACTCCCTGATCAGCCGGGTGATGGACGGTCTGCTCGCCTTCCCGCAGCTGCTGTTCATCATCGCGCTGGTCTCCGTCATGCCGAGCGACATGCTGGGCCTCACCGGTTCGAGCGTGCGCGTCTTCGTGATGATCCTGGTCATCGGATTCTTCGGCTGGCCCTACATCGGACGCGTGGTGCGCGGCCAGACGCTCTCGCTGCGTGAGCGCGAGTACGTCGAGGCCGCCCGATCGCTGGGCGCCGGTCGGCTGTACATCCTGTTCAAGGAACTGCTGCCCAACCTGGTCGCCCCGATCGTCGTGTACACGACGATGATGATCCCCACCAACATCCTCACCGAGGCGGCGCTCAGCTTCCTGGGCGTCGGCGTCAAGCCGCCCACCGCCTCGTGGGGACAGATGCTCTCGAGCGCGATCGACTACTACGAGTCGGACCCCATGTACATGGTGGTCCCGGGTGTGGCGATCTTCATCACCGTGCTGGCCTTCAATCTCTTCGGCGACGGCGTCCGGGACGCGCTGGACCCGAAGGCCTCCCGCTGAACCGCGAACTGCTGAACCGCGAACTGCTCTGAACCGCGCACCGCTGAACCGCAGAACCGCAGAACAGCGAAACCGCCGAACACGGCACCCCAACCGTCCCGTGGCCTTCACACGGGGTCTCTCATCTAATCCGGAGGATCCGAGATCGTGACTACCCAACGCACCTCAGGGCGGCGGAAGCAGGCATTTGCCGCTGCCGCCGCGGTCGCCGCGCTGCTGACCACGGCGGCGTGCGGCGGTGGCGGAAGCGACGACGACAAGGGCTCGACCACCGGCGCTGCCGGCTTCGACGCCGCTAACAACAAGGTCGCCCAGGCTTCCGCCGCCAAGAAGGGCGGCACGCTGAAGTTCGGTGCCGCACAGGACGCCGACTCGTGGGACACCACGCGCGGCTACTACGGCATGATGTGGAACTTCGCCCGCTACTACAGCCGTCAGCTCGTCACGAACAAGACCGAGCCGGGCGCGGCGGGCGCCGAGCTCACCCCGGACCTCGCCACCGGTCTCGCCAAGGTCACCGACGACGGCAAGACCTACACGTACACCCTGCGTGACGGCGTCACGTGGGAGGACGGCAAGCCGATCACGTCCAAGGACGTGAAGTACGGCATCGAGCGCGTGTGGGCGCAGGACGTGCTGTCCGGTGGTCCGACGTACCTGAAGGACGTCCTCGACCCCACCGGTGCGTACAAGGGCCCCTACAAGGACACCTCCGCCGACAAGCTCGGTCTGAAGGCCATCGAGACGCCGGACGACAAGACCGTCGTCTTCAAGCTCCCGCAGGCCAACTCGGACTTCGAGGAGATGCTGGGCCTGATCTCGGCCTCCCCGGTCCGCCAGGACATGGACACCAAGTCCAAGTACGGCCTGAAGCCGTTCTCCTCGGGCCCGTACAAGTTCGCGTCCTACAGCCCGGGCAAGGACCTCAAGCTGGTCCGCAACACCAACTGGAAGCAGGCCTCGGACCCGGTCCGCAAGGCCTACCCGGACGAGATCACCATCCAGTTCTTCTCGGACGCCAACCAGCTGGACCAGCGTCTGCTCAGCGGTGACCTGGACCTCGACCTCAACCAGACCGGCATGTCGCCGCAGGGCCGCACCACCGCCCTGAAGGAGCACAAGGCCAACCTGGACAACCCGGTCTCCGGCTACGTCCGTTACGCGGTCTTCCCGCAGAGCGTCGCGCCGTTCAACAACATCGAGTGCCGCAAGGCCGTGATCTACGGCGCCGACCACGTGTCGCTGCAGACCGCCCGTGGCGGCCCGGTCGCCGGTGGCGACATCGGCACCAACATGCTGCCGCCGTCCGTCCCGGGCGCCGAGGGTCAGAAGTACGACCCGTACGAGATCTCCGGCGCGAACAAGAGCGGCAACGAGGCCAAGGCCAAGGAGGCCCTGAAGGCCTGCGGTCAGCCGAACGGCTTCAAGACCACCATCGCGGTCCGCAACAACAAGCCGGTCGAGGTGGCCACCGCCCAGTCCCTCCAGGCGTCGCTGAAGAAGATCGGCATCACCGCCGAGATCGACCAGTACGACGGCTCGCAGACCTCCGGCATCATCGGCAGCCCTTCGAACGTCAAGAAGAAGGGCTACGGCATCATCATCATGGGCTGGGGTCCGGACTTCCCGACCATCCAGGGCTTCGGTCTCCCGCTGTGGGACAGCAAGTACATCTCGGAGAGCGGTAACAACAACTACGCGCTCATCAAGGACAAGGCGATCGACGGTCTGTTCGACTCGTACGTCACCACGCTGGACGCCGCCGGCAAGACCAAGATCTCCACGGAGATCAACCACAAGGTGATGGAGGGCGCGTACTACCTGCCCTTCGTCTTCGAGCGGTTCATCAACTGGCGCTCGGACAACCTGGCGAACGTCTACACGACCGACGGCTACAGCGGTCAGTACGACTTCGTCAACCTCGGTCTGAAGAACCCGAAGAAGTAAACCCGGCACACCCGCCGAACGGCACGAAAGGCAGGTGAAGGCCGGCGCGGCGTGACTGCGGGCCATCGGACGATCTCCGGTGGCCCGTGGTCCGCAGCGGGCCGAGAGCTGTGCTCGCTTACCTCATCAGGCGGTTGCTGGCCGCCGCAGTGATGCTTGTGGTCATCGTCATGGTGGTCTTCGGCATCTTCTTCCTCATCCCCAAATGGGCCGGCGTCGACATCGCCTTGAGCTTCGTGGGCAAGCAGGCCGACCCTGCCGCCGTCGAGGGGGTGCGCGAGAAGCTGAGCCTGGACGACCCGATCTACGCCCAGGTCTGGGAGTTCTTCAAGGGCATCTTCGCCGGTCGCACCTACTCGGGCGGTGGCGATTCCATCCACTGCGCCGCCCCGTGCTTCGGCTACTCCTTCCGCAGTGAGCAGGCCGTCTGGCCGGTGCTGACCGACCGCTTCCCGGTGACCCTGGCCCTCGCGCTCGGCGCCGCCGTGCTGTGGCTGATCTTCGGCGTCTCGGCGGGCGTGCTCTCCGCGCTCAAGCGCGGCAGCATCTGGGACCGCGGCGCGATGGTCGTCGCGCTCTCGGGCGTCTCCCTGCCGATCTACTTCACCGGCATGGTCGCCCTGTCGATCTTCGTCTACGGACTGGATCTGTTCGACGGGCAGTTCGTGCCACTCGACGAGAGCTTCACCGGCTGGTTCGGCGGGATGATCCTGCCGTGGATCACCCTCGCGTTCCTGTACGCGGCGATGTACGCGCGCATCACCCGGGCCACCATGCTGGAGATCCTCGGCGAGGACTACATCCGTACCGCCCGCGCCAAGGGCCTCAAGGAGCAGACCGTCATCGGCAAGCACGCCATGCGCTCCACGATGACGCCGCTGCTGACCATGCTCGGCATGGACCTGGGCGCCCTCATCGGCGGTGCGATCCTGACCGAGACGGCGTTCAACCTGCCCGGCCTCGGCCAGGCCGTGCTCAACGCCATCAAGAACCAGGACCTGCCCATCATCCTGGGCGTCACCCTGATCACTTCTCTCGCGGTGCTCGTCGCCAACCTCGTGGTGGACATCCTGTATGCCGTGATCGACCCCCGAGTGAGGCTCGCATGACCGAACTCAGCAAGAGCGGAGCGGCCGTGGGCGAGCCCACCCCCGCCTCGCCCGCGCCGTCCGCCTTCCTCGAAGTGCGCGACCTCAAGGTGCACTTCCCGACCGACGACGGCCTGGTCAAGTCCGTCGACGGGCTCAGCTTCCAGCTGGAGAAGGGCAAGACGCTCGGCATCGTCGGCGAGTCCGGCTCCGGCAAGTCGGTGACCTCGCTCGGCATCATGGGCCTGCACACCGCCGGCCAGTACGGCAAGCGCAAGGCCCAGATCTCCGGCGAGATCTGGCTGGACGGCACCGAGCTGCTGTCCGCCGACCCGGACTACGTGCGCAAGCTGCGCGGCCGCGAGATGGCGATGATCTTCCAGGATCCGCTGTCGGCGCTGCACCCGTACTACACGATCGGCCAGCAGATCGTGGAGGCGTACCGGATCCACCACAACGTCGACAAGAAGACCGCCAAGCGCCGTGCGGTCGAGATGCTCGACCGGGTGGGCATCCCGCAGCCGGACAAGCGGGTGGACAGCTACCCGCACGAGTTCTCCGGCGGTATGCGCCAGCGCGCGATGATCGCGATGTCGCTGGTCAACAACCCCGAGCTGCTGATCGCCGACGAGCCGACGACCGCCCTGGACGTGACCGTCCAGGCGCAGATCCTCGACCTCATCCGCGATCTGCAGAAGGAGTTCGGCTCCGCGGTCATCGTCATCACCCACGACCTGGGCGTCGTCGCCGAACTCGCCGACGACATCCTGGTGATGTACGGCGGCCGCTGCGTCGAGCGCGGCCCGGCCGAGAAGGTCTTCTACGAGCCCCGGCACCCCTACACCTGGGGGCTGCTCGGCTCCATGCCGCGCCTCGACCGCGACCAGCAGGAGCGGCTGATCCCGGTCAAGGGCTCCCCGCCCTCGCTGATCAACATCCCGTCCGGCTGCGCCTTCAACCCGCGCTGCCCGTACGCGGACCTCCCGAAGGACAACGTCACCCGCACCGTCCGGCCCGAGCTGGCCGAGGTCGGCAGCCGGCACTGGGCCGCCTGCCACCTGGGCAAGGAGCAGCGGGAGCGTATCTGGACCGAAGAGATTGCGCCGAAGCTGTGAGTGACGACGAGAAAGCGGTGAAGATTCCCGCGCAGGCCGACGCGCCCGAGCAGGGCGCGACCCTCACCAAGGACCCCGCCCCCGGCGAGGTCCTGCTGAAGGTCACCGGACTGCAGAAGCACTTCCCGATCAAGAAGGGCCTGCTCCAGCGGCAGGTCGGGGCGGTGCACGCGGTCGACGGCATCGACTTCGAGGTGCGCTCCGGTGAGACGCTCGGCGTCGTCGGCGAGTCCGGCTGCGGCAAGTCCACGATGGGCCGGCTGATCACCCGGCTGCTGGAGCCGACCGGCGGCAAGGTCGAGTTCCAGGGCAAGGACATCACGCACCTCGGTGTGAACGGCATGCGCCCGCTGCGCCGTGATGTGCAGATGATCTTCCAGGACCCGTACTCCTCGCTGAACCCGCGCCACACCATCGGCACGATCGTCGGCGCTCCCTTCAAGCTCCAGGGCGTCGAGCCCGAGGGCGGCATCAAGAAGGAAGTGCAGCGGCTGCTGTCGGTCGTGGGTCTCAACCCCGAGCACTACAACCGCTACCCGCACGAGTTCTCCGGCGGTCAGCGCCAGCGCATCGGCATCGCCCGCGCGCTCGCCCTGAACCCGAAGCTGGTCGTGGCGGACGAGCCGGTCTCGGCCCTGGACGTGTCGATCCAGGCCCAGGTCGTGAACCTGCTCGACGACCTCCAGCAGGAGCTCGGCCTCACGTACGTGATCATCGCGCACGACCTCTCGGTGGTCCGGCACGTCTCGGACCGCATCGCGGTGATGTACCTCGGCAAGATCGTCGAGCTGGCCGACCGCGACCTGCTCTACAAGTCGCCGATGCACCCGTACACCAAGGCCCTGATGTCGGCGGTGCCGATCCCGGACCCGCGGCGCAAGCACGCCAAGAGCGAGCGGATCCTGCTCAAGGGCGACGTGCCCTCGCCGATCTCCCCGCCGAGCGGCTGCCGCTTCCACACCCGGTGCTGGAAGGCGACGCAGATCTGCACGACGAAGGAGCCGGCGCTCGTCGAGCTGCGGCCCGGTCAGCAGGTCGCCTGCCACCACCCGGAGAACTTCGCGGACCAGGCCCCGCAGGACACCGTCCTGCTGACCGCCGCGAAGGAGGCGGCGGAGCTGGTGGCCGACGAGGTGCTCGCGGAGTCGGCGGAGACGTCGGCGGCCCTGGCGGCGGAGGTCGCGGCGGAAGCGGCAGAGCCGGAAGCGGTGGAGCCGGACGCGGCAGAGCCGGAAGCGGTGGAGCCGGAAGCGGTGGAGGTCGCGGCGGAGGCCGCCGAAACCCCCGAGGCTCCCGCCGAAGCCGAAGCCGAAGCCGAAGCCGAAGCCGAAGCCGAAGCCGAAGCCGAAGCCGAAGCCGAAGCCGAAGCCGAAGCCGAAGCCGAAGCCGAAGCTGCTCCCGAGGCAGCGGAAGCCTCAGGCGAAGCCGAAGCCGCTCCCGAGGCCCCCGAAGCCTCCGGCGATGACGCTCCTGCCAAGGAGAAGTAAGTAACACTGAGCCCCCGCCTTGCAATGTAAGGCGGGGGCTCAGTGTTGGGTGACAATGTAAAGGTGTTTCAGCAGATCTTCAGCCCTTCCGTCCAGCACACGCTCGACCTGGCCGGCATCTTCGTGTTCGCCATCTCCGGCGCACTGCTGGCCGTCCGCAAGAACTTCGACGTGTTCGGCATAGCCATGCTCGCCGAGGTCACGGCGCTGGGCGGCGGGGTGTTCCGGGACCTCGTCATCGGGGCCGTGCCCCCGGCCGCCTTCACCGACCTGGGGTACTTCCTCACGCCCCTGGTCGCCGCCCTGCTGGTCGTCTTCCTGCACCCGCAGGTGGAGCGGATCCAGCTGGGCGTCAACGTCTTCGACGCGGCCGGCCTCGGCCTGTTCTGCGTCACCGGGACCATGAAGGCGTACGACTACGGACTGGGCCTGACCGCGTCGGCCGCACTGGGCGTCGCGACCGGCGTCGGCGGCGGTGTGCTGCGCGATGTGCTGGCCAACGAGGTGCCCTCGTTGCTGCGCTGGGACCGCGATCTCTACGCGGTCCCGGCGATGGTCGGCGCCACCATCGTGGCGCTCAGCATCCGCTACGACCTGCTCACCGAGCTGGCCGGCGGCCTGGCCGCGCTCACGGCCTTCGTGCTGCGGCTGCTCGCGATGCGGTTCCACTGGCGAGCGCCGCGCGCTTGGAATCGTCGCTCGACTGTTCGCGAGGAGTAGTCCCCTTCACTTTCCCCTTCCCCTTTCCCGTCTTCCCCTCGCCGCCGACCCGGTGCTGGTCCATCTGCGTCGTCAGCCAGCGGAACGCCGGCACCACCTGCGGCCGCCACAGCGCCATGGTGTGACCGCCCGCGTTGCTCGGGATGTAGACGACGTGCACGGCCGTCGGCGCCTTCGCCTCCTGTCGCATGGCCAGGGCGGCCTCGTAGCCGTCGTGCGGCTGGCCGGAGAGGTAGAGGGCCACGGGAGGCGGGACGGCGGCCTTGCGCAGCAGCAGATACGGGTTGTTGGCCCGGCGCAGCTGCTGGTTCTGCGCGGCGAGCGAGTCGGGCTCGACGATCGGGTCGCTGTACCCGGACAGGCTCACGGCCGCCCGGTAGCGGTCGGGGTGGGCGACGGCGAGCTTGGCCGCGCAGTGCCCGCCCGCCGAGTACCCGGCGACCGCCCAGCCCTTGGGCGCGGGCTGGGCCCGGAAGTTGTCCGTGACCATCTTCGGCACGTCGAGGCTGAGCCAGCTGTCGGCGTTCACGGTGCCCGGCACATTGGCGCAGCCGGTGTCCACGCCGGGCAGCAGGGTGGTGCGCGGCGCGACCAGGATGAACGGCGCGACCTTGCCCTCGCGCATCAGCGGCGCCAGCTGCTCGTGCACATGCAGCGTCCCGTACCAGGACTTCGCGGAGCCCGGGTAGCCCGGGAGCAGCTCCACGACGGGGAAGGTGCGATGCGCGTAGGCGGGCTCGTCGTACTGCGGGGGCAGCCAGACGTAGACCTCGGCGTTCACGCCGGAGATCCGGCCCTGGAGCTGGGTGACGCGCACCCCGCCGGCCGCGTGCATCCCCGGCCCCTGGGCCTGGGTGAACTTCTGGGCGACCCTGGGCAGCCGGTCCAGCGCGATCCCGCCGGTGCCGTCGGCGCCCAGGTCGGCGGCCTGCTGCACATGGGTGCCGGTGCCCAGCAGGTCGTCCCAGGTGTCGTACAGGCCGTTGGCGTTGTTGACCGCCACGAAGACCAGGGCGACGGCCGTGCCCTGCGCGAACATCAGCATCAGTACCCGGGCCGCGGCGCGCAGGATCCGCGGCCCGCGCAGCCGCGACCACACCAGCAGCGGCAGCGCGACGGCGACTACGGACAGCGCGATCAGGGTGTAGAGGAACGGAGTCCCGGTGAGGCTCATGTCTTTGCAGAGGGGAAACCGGGCGTCGAGGTTACGGACGAGTTCGGACACTTACCAAGAAATTGCGAGCGCTTCACACGGAGGAGGCCAAGGCAGAGCTACAGGCAAAGCTACCGCTTAGTATTATTTTGTTGTAGCGTTCAGGCATGCCTGAAGCAGCTATCGAGTGCGCGCGCATCGGCGACAGCGAGTTCGACCGTGACACCGCGCTCACCCTGCGCGAGCCCGGTGTCTACGACCTCGACCTCTCGGCCGGCTGGACGATCATCAGCGCCGTCAACGGCGGCTACCTCCTCGCCGTCCTCGGTCGCGCGCTCGCGGACGCCCTTCCGCACCGCGACCCGTTCACCATCTCGGCGCACTACCTCACGGCCTCGCACCCCGGCCCCGCGGTCGTCCGCACGGACGTCGTCCGCACCGGCCGCACCCTGTCGACCGGCCAGGCCTCGCTCTTCCAGTACGACGAGAACGGCGCCGAGATCGAGCGGATCCGCGTCCTCGCCTCCTACGGCGACCTGGACTCCCTGCCGGACGACGTCCGCACGACGGCCGCGCCGCCCGCCCTCCCGCCCATGGACCAGTGCTTCGGCCCCGAGGACGGACCGGCGCCCGTCGACGGCAGCTCCGCCATCGCCGACCGCCTGATGCTCAAGCTCGACCCGTCGACCCTCGGCTGGGCGCTCGGACAGCCCTCCGGCAAGGGCGAGATGCGGGCCTGGTTCGGTCTGAAGGACGGCCGCGACCCCGACCCGCTCTCCCTCCTCCTCGCCGTGGACGCCCTGCCGCCCACGGCCTTCGAGATCGGCCTGCGCGGCTGGGTCCCCACGGTCGAGCTGACGGTCCACGTCCGCTGCCGTCCGGCCCCGGGCCCGCTGCGCGTCTCCATCACCACCCGCAACCTCGCCGGCGGCTTCCTGGAGGAGGACGCCGAGGTCTGGGACAGCGCGGACCGCCTCGTCGCGCAGTCGCGGCAGCTGGCGCGGGTCAGGCTCGGCTGAGCGGCTCCCGGCCGAGCCAGGCCGCCAACTCCGCGTAGACGTCGGCCCCTTCGGGGACCGGGCGGGCCGGCTCGAAGGGCCGTCCGTCGCGCGGGCCGTCGGGCAGTGCCGCCCGCGCGGCGACCAGCGAGAACTCGGCCAGCTCCGGGTCGAGCCGCAGCGGTCGGCCGAGTCCCTCGGAGAGATCCCAGGTGTGCGCCACGATCTCCATGACGTACGCGGACAGCGCCTCCCGGCCCGGGATGTCGCCCCACGGCACCCGCACCGGCCCGGCCATCCGCTCGTCGCTCGCCCAGGCCCTCAGCACCCGGGTCCTGATCTCGTCGTACGCCCGCGGCCAGCCGTCGTCCTCGACGCCGTCCACGAACATCCGTACGGCGAGCCCGTCGCCGCCCTCCCCGACGACCGCGATCCGCACGCTGCCGCCGACGATATGGCTGAGCAGCGTGCGGACGTCGTACTCGGCGCAGGGCGTGGGGCCGGTCAACTGCTCGGGCCGTACGGTCCCGATGAGCTCGGCCGCCTGCGCGGTGGCCCGGGCGTACAGGGGGCGTGGGTCGGTCATGGCGGAGCCTCTCTGGTCGGAGCCGGTGCTGCTCCTCGCAGACTTCCCGGAAAACCCGACGACCGCCGTCGCCAACGGCGAGGCCGACCCGTATGGCGGGCCCTGTCGGCCGTCCGTCCGCCCGCCGTCCGCCGCGCGTCGGCCGCGCGTCGGCCGTGTTCTGTCACGGAGCTGTACCAGCGCACTGACCGGGTATCAAGGGTGAACTCGCAGGTCAGCGAGGTTTGTTGAGCCGTGCTTTACCTGATTGACAGGCAGCGGACAGAGGAGGCTCAAGGAAGCCCTAAGCGCTGTTGGTTGAGTTCCCGGCCTCAGGTCCCCTTCATCTTCCATGGAGCTGTCTCTCATGAAGCGTGCGCTGATGCCCGTCCGTCTCGTCCCCGCGGTGGCGCTGCTGGCGCTCTCGCCCCTCGCCCTGGTGGCCTGCGGTTCGGGCGACTCCTCGTCCTCGAACAGCGGTACCACCAGCCAGCAGTCCTGCTCGCCGCCGACCGGCAACGCCTCGGGGATGCCCAGCGGCGCGCCGAGCGGTGCCCCGAGCGGCGCCCCCTCGGGCGCGCCCACCGGCGCCGCGGCCTCGGGGCAGCCGACGGGCGCCCCGACAGGCATGCCGACCGGTGTCCCGTCGGGCGCGCCGAGCGGCGGCCCCGGCGGCGGTCAGGGCGGCGGCTGTGGCGGTCCCGGCGGCGGCCAGGGAGCCGGCCAGGGGCAGCAGGCCCAGCAGCAGGGCTGACCGCCGGTTCACCCGCAGCGGTTCACCCACAGGGGCGGCGCACTCCGTGACGAGTGCGCCGCCCCTGTGCTGTACGCCTCTGTGCTGTACGCCCCGGTGCTGTACGGGCCTGTGCTGTACGGGCCGTCAGTCCCGCCAGTGGTGGCGGCCGATGCTGATGAGCCGCATCTGACGGGTCGCGCGCCGGCGGATCCGCTCCCGCTCCTCCGGCGAGGCCTCCAGGGCCTCCAGGAACAGCGAGGCCGTGCTGAGCATCTGATCGACGTAGAGGTGCGAGAGCATCGCCATGTCGTCCTCGCTCCAGCCCTCGGCCTCGGCGTCCTTGGCCAGTTCGGCCTGCACCTCCTCGGCGAACCGGCCCAGTTGGTCCCGGATCGCCTCCCGCACCGGCTGGACCCCGCCGTGTCGCTCGCGGGCGATGAAGCGGACATGCGCGGGGGACGCGCTCACATGACCGTCTATCAGTTCGACGGCCCGGCTGATGCGTTCCTCGCTGGAGTCGGCCGTGGTCACGGCGGTCCGGATCATCGGGTGCAGGCTGCCCAGCGCCTCCTCGACGAGGGCCACGCCCAGATCCGCCGTCGAGCGGAAGTGCCGGTAGAAGGCGGTGGGGGCGACCCCGACGGCACGGGTGACCTCGCGCAGGCCGAGGCTGCTCAGGCTCTGCTCCTCCAGCAGCCCGAGCGCCGCGTCCAGGAGCGCCTGCCGGGTCTTCTGCTTCTGGACCTGCCGGATGCCGAGGGTGTGACTCATGTCATCCAGTTAACAACTGTTCTCCGGAATTGCAAAGCCGTGCGGCGCGCTAGACTCAAGAGTCAGTGAACAACTGTAACCACAACTGTTCACCGAAACGTAACGAGAGGCGGCCGAAGAGTCGCCCGGAGGGGGTTTCATCCCATGCTGTTCCTTGTCGCCGCACTGCTGCTGTTCGGCGTCGTGATGGGCGCCGTGGCCCACGCGTCGTTCACCTTCACCCTCGTCGCCGCCACCGTGATCGCCGCCTGGCTCGGCATCTTCGCGCTGCGCGAGCGCCACAGCCGCCGCCGCACCTCGGCCCACTGACCGCCCACTCGCCGCCCGCCGGCCGCCTATCCACCGCCCGCCCAACGCTCGCCCGCTGATCACCCACTAGCCGATCCCCCGATCGCCGATCCCCCGATCGACAGGAGCTGAACGACCATGCAACTCACCGCCCCGGCCACCCCCACCCCCACCCCCGCCCGCCCCGCCGGCGTCCGGGACGCGGACGGCATGGCCGTCGCGTCCTTCATCCTGGGCCTGCTGGGCCTGCTCGTGCTCAACCTCTTCCTCGGCCCCATCGCCATCGTCCTCGCGGCGGTCGCCCTGTGGCGCGGCACGGCCCGTCGTGGCCGCGCCTTCCTCGGCCTCGCCCTCGGCGTCGCCGACCTGCTGGTCCTGGTGGCGTTCATGCAGGCGGACTCCACGATCTCCTGGAACTTCTGAGACGCGCGGCGCACCGCCCGGCCACGGCCCAGACCGACCTGGCAGCGAGGGCTTCTGTACGGCCCCCGTAGAATCGTGGCCACCATGGCATACCTCGACCACGCCGCGACCACGCCGATGCTCCCCGAGGCGGTCGAGGCACTCACCGCGCAGTTGAGCATCACCGGCAACGCCTCCTCGCTCCACGCCGCCGGCCGACGGGCCCGCCGTACGGTCGAGGAAGCACGTGAGACCCTCGCGGAAGCGCTCGGCGCCCGCCCCAGCGAGGTCGTCATCACCTCCGGCGGCACCGAGGCCGACAACCTCGCGGTCAAGGGCCTGTACTGGTCCCGCCGCGACGCCGACCCGGCCCGCACCCGCATCCTGGCCAGCCCCGTCGAGCACCATGCGGTCCTCGACGCCGTGCACTGGCTGGGCGAGCACGAGGGCGCCACGGTCGAGTACCTGCCGGTCGACTCCTACGGGCGGGTCCACCCGGACGCCCTGCGCGAAGCCGTCGTCCGCAACCCCCACGACGTGGCCCTGGCCACCGTCATGTGGGCGAACAACGAGATCGGCACAGTCCTGCCGGTCCGTGAACTGGCCGACGTGGCCGCGGAGTTCGACATCCCGCTGCACGCCGACGCGGTCCAGGCCTTCGGTCAGGTCCCCGTCGACTTCGCCGCCTCCGGCCTCGCCGCGATGACCGTCTCCGGCCACAAGATCGGCGGCCCGTACGGCATCGGCGCCCTGCTGCTGGGCCGCGAGTACACCCCCGTGCCCGTTCTGCACGGCGGCGGCCAGGAGCGCCATGTCCGCTCCGGCACCCTCGACGTCCCCGCGATCGCCTCCTTCGCCGTCGCCGGACGCCTCGCCGCCGAGCAGCGCGAGTGGTTCGCCCGCGAGATCGGCAGTCTGCGCGACACCCTGATCGACGCGGTCCGCACGGCCGTCCCGGACGCGATCCTCGGCGGCGACCCCGTGGACCGGCTGCCGGCCAACGCCCACTTCACCTTCCCCGGCTGCGAGGGCGACTCGCTGCTGCTGCTGCTGGACGCGCAGGGCATCGAGTGCTCCACCGGCTCCGCGTGCACCGCCGGGGTCGCCCAGCCCAGCCATGTCCTGCTCGCCACCGGCACCGACCCCGACCTGGCGCGCGGCACCCTCCGCTTCTCCCTCGGCCACACCTCCACCGAGGCCGACGTCGAGGCGGTCGCGGCGGCCATCGGCCCGGTGGTGGAGCGGGCGCGGGCGGCGGGGCTGACGTAGTCCGGCGGTATGACAGCGATGTCTAGTGTCGACACTCGGGCCGAATCTAAGGGTCACCTGTCAATATAGTGGCTAGGTGTCGACAGTAGGTGACGCTTGGTCTACCTTCTGGCACAGGTTCCCGCCACCGCTGTCGACAGAAGGTCCTCTCATGACCCTCGTGCCATCGCGTGAACGCCGCCGCGTCGCCTTCGCCGCCACGGCCGCCCTGCTCCTTCTGGGCGCCCTGGCCGCGGCGCCGGCCGCCGCCGTGGGCCCGCAGGCCGTGAGCGCCTCCTGCACGGGCCCCCTCTCCTACGTCCGGCTGGCCGCCTCCGGGACGGCCGCCGCGCAGACCCGGCATGTGGTCGCCGCCGACCTGGACGGCGACGGGGTGCTCGACGTGGTCGCCGCCAACCTCGACGCGGACTCGGCGACCGTGCTGCTCGGCAACGGCGACGGGACCTTCGCCACGGGCACGACGTACCCGGTCGGCACCCGCCCCTACCAGACCGTGGTCGCCGACTTCGACGGCGAGAACGGTCCCGACCTCGCACTCGCCGACTTCGGCGGCGCCCAGGTCAGCGTGCTGCTGAACGAGGGGGACGGCACGTTCGGCGCCGCCTCCGCCTCCGCCATCGACGTCGGCGCATCGCCGCGGGCCCTGGCCACCGGTGACCTCGGCGACGGAACGCCCGATCTCGTGGTCGTCGAGCAGGGCCCGAGCACGGTGCGCGTTCTGCTCGGCCGGGGCGACGGCTCCTTCGACGACCGGGGCCAGACCGCCACGGGCAGCCAGCCGCACGGTGTCGTCGTCGGCGACTTCGACGGTGACGGCTCGCCGGACGTGGCCACGGCCAGCGTCGGCAGCGCGGGGGTGAGCGTCCTGCTCGGCGACGGCACGGGCGCCCTCGGCGCCTCGACCGGGTACGCGGCGACCTCCCGCCTCTACTCCCTCGCCGAGGGCGACTTCGACGGGGACGGCGCTCTCGACCTGGCCACGGTGAGCAACGGGACCAACGCTCTGGACGTGCTCCTCGGCGACGGCGACGGAACCTTCGGCGCGGCGACCACCTACGCCGTCTCCGCGCTGCCGGTCGCGGTGGGCGCCGCCGATCTGGACGGGGACGGCCTCGACGACCTGATGGTCTCCTCTCTGCGGGGCGGCTCGGTCACCCTCTTCCGGGGCGCGACCGGTGGCGAGCTGACCGAACTCGCCGAGCTGTCCGCCGCCGGCGCCTACGACGCGACGGCGGCCGACCTGGACGGCGACGGGATACGCGACCTCGCGGTGGCGAACAGCACCGGAGGGCAGGTGGACGTGTTCACAGGCGCCTGCTAGCCGCCGCCACCACCATGAACCTGGCCCGGGTGCGCTGGGCCAGGGGCTGCCGCCGGCACTTCCACTGCCGGCGGCAGCCTGCTGATGAGGCCTGGCTGAGCTGAAGCGAAACGCCTAGCTGTCCGTGACCATGAGGGACGCCATCATTCCCTCGTCCTCGTGCTGGAGCAGATGGCAATGCAGCATGTACATGTACGTGTCGTCGGTGAAGTCGGTGAACTTCATCGCGATCTTGATCGAGCCGCCGCCGACCACCTCGAAGGTGTCGAACCAGCCGAGGTTGACGCCAGTGGGTTCCTCACCGTTGATCGCGATCAACTGGAACGGCACGTCGTGCAGATGGAACGAGTGCTCCAACTGCGTGCTGTTGCTGATCGTCCACACCTCTTCGGCGTCCAGCGTGGTGCTGATCATCGTCATCCCGGCCATGGTGGTGCCGACCTTGCCGTTGATCGTCATGGTCCCGCCGGTGCCCTGGCCGAGGGTGATCGTCCGCGCGGCGAAGTCGCTCGTGTCGTACCGGGTGATGGTGTTGAGCGCGCTCGGCAGATCGGCGGGCGTGTCGGTGGCCTCCGGCGTCACCGTCAGGAAGTCGTAGGTGCCGCTGCCGCCGCGGATCCAGCCCGTGGTGACGACGGCCTGAAGGGTGACCGCGTCCTCCAGGTCGAGGACGAACTCGGCACGGGCGCCGGCCACCAGCCGGATCGTGGTCACCTCGGTGGGCTCGGTGAGATAGCCCTGGTCGGTGGCGATCTGGGTGAGCGTGCCGCCGTCGCCGCGCTGGACGGTCATGATGTCGGCGGGGGAGGCGTTCAGGACCCGGAAGCGGGTGCGCTTCTTGGTCGCGGTGAAGCCGAGGGTCGTGGAGTCGACGTTGGTGCCGTTGACCAGCACCGGGAAGCTGACGGTGGAGCTGCGATAGCCGGCGGCCTCGTACTTGATGTCGCCGGCGCTGTCGACCGCCAGACACTGCAGGATGATCGGGATGTCGTCGACGCCGTACTCGCTCGGCAGCGCGGCCGAGACCTCCGAGTCGTCCTCGACGATGATCATGCCCGCCAGTCCGTGCACGACCTGCTCGGCCGTGGTGCCCAGGGCGTGCGGGTGGTACCAGAGGGTCTTGGCCTCGTCCTTGACCTCGAAGGTGGGCGACCAGGTCTCGCCGTCGGCGAAGGCGTTCTGCGGGCCGCCGTCCATCTTGGGCGGGATGTGGGCGCCGTGGAAGTGCACGGTGGTCTCCGCGCCCAGGGTGTTGGTGATGTTCAGCAGGGCGGTGGTGCCGGTGGTCCACTTCATGGTCGGGCCGAGGTACGACCCGTTGTAGCCGGCGGTGGTGCTGGTGACGCCGCTGATCACCTCGTTCGTGCCGGTCTTGGCGGTCAGGGTGTAGGTGGTGGTGCCGTCGGACGTGGTGCCCTCCAGCAGCTCCGGGATGTTGAGGGTGCCGGTGGCGGTCGTCGCCGCGGACGCCTTGTCGTTGTTGGCGCCGGTCAGCAGGGCGAAGGTCGCGCCGGCCGCGCCGACCGCCCCCAGTCCGACCCCGGCCATCCCGCCGAGGAACTTCCGCCGGTGCAGGCCTTTGCCGCCCCGGCCCTTCGTCACCTTGGAGTGCTCGTCCTTGCCGCCCCGGCCGCTCCTCGCGTGGGCGCCCTTGCTCTGCTCTCCCGCGCCAGGGGCGGGATCTGTGGTGTGGGTCATGAGCGTGGAGCTTTGGGCTAAAGCCTATGTAAAGACTGAGCTGAACCTTGGAGCGAGCCGAGGACTCTGTGCGATCGCCGTGCGCCGCAACTTCCTTGAAAAAAGCCCAAGTTGGCAGGCCGCAGGTCATCTTCGGGGCGTGGGACACAACGGACGGCCGGCTCTCATCAATTGTTCACGATATTGAGTACATGTGACCTGTATCACAGTGGCTCATCAGCTGGAGACGGTCTGCGCCTTTTTCTGCGCCTCTTGGACGAGCCGCAGATACCGGTCCCAGTCCCAGTGCTCACCGGGGTCGGTGTGGTCCGTCCCCGGCACCTCCACGTGCCCGATGATGTGCTCGCGGTCGACGGGTATGTCGTACCGTCGGCAGATCGCCGCGGTCAGCACGGCGGACGCGGCGTACATCGCGTCCGTGAAGTCCTGCGGCCGGTCCACGAAGCCCTCGTGCTCGATGCCCACACTGCGCTCGTTGTACGCGCGATTGCCCGCGTGGTACGCCACGTCCAGCTCGCGGATCATCTGCGTGACGTGCCCGTCCTTGCCGACGATGTAGTGCGCGGCGGCCTTGTGCCCCGGGTCCTCGAACGCCTTCACGGCGCTGGCCAGATCGCCCTGTGTGACATGGACGACGACCATGTCGATCCCGAAGTCGTCCGGCCGGTCCGCCCAGCGGAAGTTCGCCTCCGACGCCGCCACCCACCGCGCGCCCGTGTAGTCGACCGCGCCCTCGACCCGCTTGCGGCGCACACCGGGCAGCCGCCAGTACAGCCGCGCCAGTTCGTCACGCGCCAGCACGCCCGTGCCGACGGCGGCCGCCGCTCCGCCGATCAGCAGGGCACGCCGCCCGATCCGCCGGTCGGAGTCGCCCTTCCTCGCCCCCATGCGCAGTCCTTTCTCGCCCCTCGAGATCGTCAACGGATACTCGCGGGCTCCGGTTCCCGACGCCCCGTACCCTGGAAGGGCTATGACTGAGACTGAGACCTCGCAGCACCCCCGCCCCCTTCGCGTACTCGCCGCCATGTCCGGCGGGGTCGACTCCGCCGTCGCCGCCGCCCGCGCCGCCGAAGCCGGCCACGACGTGACCGGCGTGCACCTCGCGCTCTCCGCGAACCCGCAGTCCTTCCGCACGGGCGCGCGGGGCTGTTGCACCATCGAGGACTCCCGCGACGCCCGCCGCGCCGCCGACGTGATCGGCATCCCGTTCTACGTGTGGGACCTCGCCGACCGCTTCCGCGAGGACGTGGTCGACGACTTCGTCGCCGAGTACGAGGCCGGCCGCACCCCCAACCCGTGCCTGCGCTGCAACGAGAAGATCAAGTTCGCCGCGCTGCTCGACAAGGCGCTCGCGCTGGGCTTCGACGCGGTGTGCACGGGCCACTACGCCAAGGTCGTCCTTACGGAGGACGGCACCCGGGAACTCCACCGCGCCTCGGACATGGCCAAGGACCAGTCCTACGTCCTCGGCGTCCTGGACGACCGACAGCTCGCCCATGCGCTCTTCCCCCTCGGCGACACCGTGACCACGAAGGACGAGATCCGCGCGGAGGCCGAGCGGCGGGGCCTGGCCGTCGCCAAGAAGCCCGACTCCCACGACATCTGCTTCATCGCCGACGGCGACACCCAGGGCTTCCTCGCGAAGAAGCTGGGCAGGGCCGAGGGCGACATCGTCGACGAGTCCGGCACGAAGATCGGCACCCACGAGGGCGCGTACGGCTTCACCATCGGCCAGCGCAAGGGCCTGCGCATCGGCACCCCGGCCGCCGACGGCAAGCCGCGCTACGTCCTCGACATCTCCCCGGTGAACAACACCGTGACGGTCGGCCCGGCCGCCTCCCTCGACGTCGGCGCGCTGACCGCGATCAAGCCCCGCTGGTGCGGCGCCGCTCCGACCGGCCCCGGCGTGTACACGGCCCAACTGCGCGCCCACGGCGGCGAGACCGAGGTCACCGCGGAACTGCTCGACGGCCGCCTGGAGGTCACGTTCACCGAGCCCGTCCGGGGTGTGGCCCCCGGTCAGGCGATCGTGCTCTACGACGACACCCGCGTGGTGGGCTCGGCCACGATCGCGACCACGGTGCGGGCGCCGGCCGGGGTCTCCTGACCCTCGGCCCCGCGGCAGCCGGCCTTCCGGCGGTCAGTCCGGCTGCCCGAAGAACTCCGCCAGCACCGGCGCGAGAACGGTCGGATCCACCATGTGGGTCTGGCCCTCGAGCGTGAGGTACGTGCCGTCGCCGACCGCGTCCGCGACGGCACGTACGGCCTCGCGCAGCCACGGCGCACTGGCCTCGCCCGCCACCGCCAGCACCGGCACGCCGACCGCGGCCAGCCGCTCCCGGGGGACCGCCCCGCCGGCCATGACGGCGTCGTCGTAGGCGAGGGTCGGCGCGATGGCCTCCATGCCCTCCCACATGGGCGATCGACGCGCGCCCTGGATCATCTCCTCGGCCAGCCCCGTCAGCCGCAGGAACAGCTCGACGGCGTCCCCGCGCCGCCCGCGCGCGAGCGCCTCGGTGAGGTTCGCCGTGTACGCGGCGCGCTCCCGCACGCCCTCCTCGTCGACGGCGAACGGAGTCTCGTACACGGCAGCCCGGCGCACCGGCAGCCCGCTCGCCGCCGCCTCCAGGACCAGCGCACCGCCCGACGAGATGCCGTAGAGCGCCGCCTCGCCGCCCGCCGCGTCGACGAGGGCCGCCAGGTCCTCGACTTCGCGCCGCACGTCGTACGGCGCCGTGTCACCGCTCCCGCCGCGGCCCCGGCGGTCGTACCAGAGGACGGTGAAGCGGTCCGCGAGCAGCCGGGCCAGGGGCGCCACGGTCCCGCCCGCGGACATCGCCCCGCTCACCAGAATGACCGCGGGGCCCTGTCCGGCGCTGGTGTACGCGAGCTCGGTGCCGTCGCGGGAAATCGTCTTCTTGTCCATGTCTGTGCAGACTGCCGCACGGCGGTGCGGTCATCGGGCTACGACACTTCCACCTCGTAGAAGCAGAGGTGGTTCCTGATCGCGGCGACGTCCGGCTTGGGGTCGGGGTACGACCACACCAGATCGGTCGCCTCCGGCAGCGACCAGTAGGAGGCCGTGCCCTTGAAGGGGCAGTAGGTGTGGGTGTCGGAGGCGGTCAGCAGGTCCATGCGGACGTCCGCCTCGGGGATGTAGTACCGCGCGGGACAGCCGGTCTCGTGCAGCACGAGGGCCCGGTCGGTCTCGGCCAGCACACGGCCTGCGTGGACGACCCTGATGTGCCGGTCGGACTGCTCGACGGTGATCGTGTGTCCTCGGGTGTCTCCATGAGTCATGCCGGAAAAGCACTGGCGTGCGCCTCGTTCTTCCCGGATACGGTGGCGGGATGCGTATCTGTGTCTTCCTCTCCGCCGCCGACCTCGACGACCGCTACACGCGCCCCGCGCGCGAGTTCGCCGAACTGCTGGGCAAGGGCGGTCACACGCTGGTGTGGGGCGGTTCGGACGTCGGCCTGATGAAGGTGGTCGCGGACGGCGTGCAGCAGGCGGGCGGCCGGCTGTGCGGGGTGTCGGTGGTCTTCCTCGCGGCCAAGACGCGGCCCGGCGCCGACGAGATGGTCATCGCGCGCGACCTCGCCGAACGCAAGCGGCTGCTCCTGGAGAAGGCCGACGCGGTGGTCGTCATGGTCGGCGGTACGGGCACGCTGGACGAGGCCACCGAGATCCTGGAGCTGAAGAAGCACGGTCACACCGACAAGCCGGTCGTGCTCCTGAACACGGCAGGCTTCTACGACGGCCTCAAGGAGCAGTTCCGGCGCATGGAGGACGAGGGCTTCCTGCCCCGCCCCCTCGCCGACCTGGTCTTCTTCGCCGAGGAGCCGGTGGGCGCGCTGGCCTACCTGGAAGCTGGGACAGCAGCGGCTCCCGCCGCGGGCCAGGGCGTCGCGTAGGTACGCCGTGATGCGAGCATGGCAGGCATGGCTACTCATGTGATCACCGGAGCGGGCTCCGGCATCGGCGCCGCCGTCGCCCGTCGGCTGCACGCGCGCGGGGACGAACTCGTGCTGCACGCGCGCGACGCGGGTCGCGCGAAGGAGCTCGCGGCGGAGTTCCCCGGGGCCCGGACCCTGGTCGGCGACCTGGCCGATCCCGACAAGCTGAGCTGGGCCTTCTCCTACCAGTCGCTGCCGGACCGGGTGGACTCCCTGCTGCACATCGCCGGCGTGGTCGACCTCGGCCCGGTGGGCGACCTGACCCCGAAGTCCTGGCGCCACCAGCTCAACGTCAACCTGATCGCGCCCGCCGAGCTGACCCGGCACTTCCTGCCCCAACTCCGCACCGCCCGCGGCCATGTGGTCTTCGTGAACTCCGGGGCGGGCCTGCGGGCGAGCGCCGAATGGTCCGCGTACGCCGCCTCCAAGCACGGCCTGAAGGCCCTCGCGGACTCGTTGCGGGCCGAGGAGCACGGCAACGGCGTACGCGTCACCTCCGTCTACCCCGGCCGCACCGCCAGCCCCATGCAGGCCAAGGTCCACCAGCAGGAGGGCAAGGAGTACGACCCCGCGGAGTGGATCGACCCGGAGTCGGTCGCGACGACGATCCTGATGGCGATCGACCTGCCCCGGGACGCGGAGGTCAACGATCTGACGGTACGACCGGGCCGCTGAGGGCTCGAGGCTACGTAGGCTGCACCTGTGAACCCACACTTCAGTTTCGGCCCCGCCACCGGCATCGGCTCACTGCCGGGCGGTGACGCCCGCGAGGCCGCCAAGACCGTCACCGGGTCCTTCGAGGACTTCCCGTTCCTGGCCGAGCTGCCGGCCCGCGGCCCCGGCGCCGACATGATCGGCCGGACGGCGGGGATGCTGGTCGAGATGTACGCGCGCGTGGAGCCCAGCGGCTGGCGGCTCGGCGACCGGCCCGGGCGGGACACCAAGCGGGCCCGGTCCTGGCTGGGGGAGGACCTCGACGCGCTGGAGGAGTTCACGCAAGGCTACGAAGGCCAGGTGAAGGTGCAGGCGGTCGGGCCCTGGACGCTCGCCTCCGCACTGGAACTGAAGAACGGCGAGGCGGCCCTCTCCGACCCCGGCGCCTGCCGCGACCTCGCCGGCTCCCTCACCGAGGGCCTGCGCCAGCACCTCGGCGAGGTACGCCGTCGGCTGCCCGGCGCGCAACTCGTGCTCCAACTCGACGAACCCTCCCTCACCTCCGTGCTCCGCGGCCATGTGAAGACCGCCAGCGGCTACCGCACCCACCGCGCGGTCGACCGGCAGGTCGTGGAGGCCACGCTCCGCGACGTCGTCGGGGTGCAGGGCGATGACCCCGTCGTCGTCCACTCGTGCGCACCGGACGTCCCGTTCGCCCTGCTGCGCCGGGCGGGTGCGGCGGCGGTCTCCTTCGACTTCTCGCTCCTCACCGAGCGTGACGACGACGTCATCGGCGAGGCGGTGGAAGCCGGCACCCGGCTCTTCGTCGGTGTCGTGCCCGGCACGGATGCCGCATTGTCAGACCCTGCCGGTAGCGTCATGGGTGTCAGGACGCTGTGGCGCAGGCTGGGGCTGCGACCGGGGCTGCTCGCGGAGGCCGTCACCCTCACTCCGTCGTGCGGCCTCGCGGGGGCTTCCCCCGCGTACGCCCGCCACGCCCTCGCCCACTGCGTCCGGGCGGCGAGATCCCTCGCGGACAACCCAGAGTAACGGGAGGACAACACGGTGGCCGGCGACAGGCAAGCGGAGACGACGGTGCCCAGCGAGGCACGGGAGCAGCACGCGCAGCTCGCTGAGCAGATCGAGGAGCACCGCTTCCGGTACTACGTGAAGGACGCTCCCGTCATCAGCGACGCGGAGTTCGACAGGCTCCTGCGCGCCCTGGAGGCGCTGGAGGAGGAGTACCCCGAGCTGCGCACGCCCGACTCGCCGACCCAGAAGGTCGCGGGCGCGTACGAGACGGAGTTCACGGCCGTCCAGCACCGCGAGCGCATGCTGTCGCTCGACAACGCCTTCGACGACCTGGAGCTCGCCGCGTGGGCCGAGCGCGTCCACAAGGACATCGGCGCCTCCGCCTACCACTTCCTGTGCGAGCTCAAGGTCGACGGCCTCGCCGTCAACCTCACGTATGAGAACGGCCGGCTCACGCGCGCGGCGACCCGCGGTGACGGCCGCACCGGCGAGGACATCACGCCCAACGTGCGCACCATCGCCGAGATCCCGGACCGTCTCGCGGGCGACGGGGTGCCGTCGCTGGTGGAGATCCGCGGCGAGGTCTACTTCCCGATGGAGAAGTTCGAGGAGCTCAACGCCCGGCTGGTCGAGGCCGGCGACAAGCCCTTCGCCAACCCGCGCAACGCGGCGGCCGGTTCGCTGCGCCAGAAGGACCCGCGCGTCACCGCCTCCCGCCCGCTGCACATGGTCGTGCACGGCATCGGCGCCCTGGAGGGCTACGAGGGCATGGACCGCCTCTCCGAGGCCTACGACCTGCTCAAGGGCTGGGGCCTGCCCACCTCCCCGCACAACAAGGTGGTCGGCGACCTCGACGGCGTACGGCAGTTCATCGCGTACTACGGCGAGAACCGGCACTCGGTGGCGCACGAGATCGACGGGGTCGTCGTCAAGCTCGACGAGATCCGGCTCCAGGGGCGGCTCGGCTCCACGGCCCGCGCGCCGCGCTGGGCGATCGCGTACAAGTACGCGCCGGAAGAGGTCAACACCAAGCTGGTCAACATCCGTGTGGGCGTCGGCCGCACGGGCCGGGTGACGCCGTACGCGCAGGTCGAGCCGGTGACGGTGGCCGGTTCCGAGGTCGAGTTCGCCACCCTGCACAACCAGGACGTGGTCAAGGCCAAGGGCGTCCTCATCGGCGACACCGTGGTGCTGCGCAAGGCCGGTGACGTGATCCCGGAGATCCTCGGCCCGGTGGTCGACCTGCGCGACGGCAGCGAGCGCGAGTTCGTGATGCCGGCCGAGTGCCCCGAGTGCGGCACCCCGCTGCGCCCGATGAAGGAGGGCGACGTCGATCTGCGCTGCCCCAACGCCCGCACCTGCCCCGCCCAGTTGCGCGAGCGGCTGTTCTACCTGGCCGGGCGCAAGGCCCTGGACATCGAGCACTTCGGGTACGTGGCCGCGGCCGCCCTCACCAAGCCGCTGGAGCCGCAGGAGCCGCCGCTGCTCGACGAGGGCGACCTGTTCGCCCTGACGATCGAGCAGCTGCTGCCCATCAGGGCGTACGTCCGCGACCAGGACAGCGGACTGCCCAAACGGGATCCGAAGACGGGCGAGGAGAAGATCGCCACGGTCTTCGCCAACCAGCAGGGCGAGCCGAAGAAGAACGCGCTGTCCATGCTGGAGACCATCGCGGCCGCCAAGGAACGCCCGCTGGCCCGCATCCTCACGGGTCTGTCGATCCGTCATGTCGGTCCCGTCGCGGCCGAGGCGCTGGCCCGCGAGTTCCGCTCGATCGAGCGCATCGAGCAGGCCACCGAGGAGGAGCTGGCGGGCACCGACGGCGTCGGCGCCATCATCGCGGCCTCGCTCAAGGAGTGGTTCGCCGAGGAGTGGCACCAGGAGATCCTCCGCAAGTGGAAGGCCGCCGGCGTCCGCATGGAGGAGGAGAGCTCCGCGGAGGACGAAGGCCCGCGGCCCCTCGAAGGTCTGACGGTCGTCGTCACCGGCACCCTCGAACACTTCACCCGCGACCGCGCCAAGGACGCCCTGCAGAGCCGTGGAGCGAAAGTGACCGGTTCTATTTCGAAGAAGACCTCGTTCGTCGTTGTGGGTGACAATCCTGGATCGAAGTACGACAAGGCGATGCAGCTGAAGGTGCCGGTGCTGGACGAGGACGGTTTCACCGTCCTGCTGGAGCAGGGACCCGAGGCGGCGGCCGAAGTCGCCCTCCCGACCGGCGAATCGACCGAGGAGCCGACCGAGGAGTCGACGGAGGAGCCGACGGAGGCGTCCACCGACGAACCGGCCGGGAACTCGATCGAGGAATAACGAAGCGCAGCGGTTGAAGGCCACCCGATCGGCGCATACCAGATGCATACGGGTGGCCGGGGCGCATTCGGGCAACCGTCGACGACCGCTGCCCGTGGAAGCCTTCTGCGGCCTACTGTTGAGATGTGCGCCTGCCGTGCCCAGCTGCGGTCGGGGCATCCCCCTGCTCCCGAGGAGCAAAGGGAAAGGGTTTTCCAGCGCGGCGCCGCCCGGGGTTGTCGGGCAACTGGCCGCGTGGCGTGGGCACCGCCGGCTGTGAGAGGGACGGGAATGGAACCGACCGAGAGCGCCGCCGCGGACTCGACGGTGCGCCGACGCCGGGTCGCCGGTGTGTGGTGGGCGAGTTGGCGGACGGCGCGCTCCGAGCGACAGCCGGGCGCGCAGGCGTACCCGCCGCGCTCCGTACCGCACACGGCGCCGCAGCCCACACCGCACCCCTCCCTGGAGAACCGCGCCTCCGCCGCGCTGCCCCCCGGCGTGCCCGGCGCCGAACCCGACCGGCATCTGTCCTGGCCCGCGCTGCCCGCGGCGGTCGTCGCGGCGGCCGCCTTCGCCCTCGGCGCCGGCTTCTACCGCGCCTTCACCGGCGACCACGCGCTCTTCCCGTCCGGCACGGTCGGCTGGGCCCTGGCCCTGCTGGCCGGCGTCATCGTCGGACACCTGGTCCTGCTGGGCCGCGCCCGCTGGTGGGGCGGCACCGGCTCCGGCGCCGCCCTCACCCTCGCCGTCCTGCTGCTCTACGGCTGGGTGCCGGCCGGCATGGTCAGCCTCACCGTCGTCGTCCTGGTCGGCATAGCCAGGCGCCACCGCTGGCGGCAGGGCGTCCTGCACGGCGCGGTGGACATCCTCGGCATCGGCGCGGGCGCGCTGCTGCTGGCCGCCTGCGGCCGGATACCGTCCGTCGAGCGCCCCTGGACCCCCGACACATGGTCGGTCTACACCGGCCCCCAGGTGGTCCTGGTGGCCGTCGCCTACCTCGCCGTCACCCGCGTCCTGCTCTGGTATCTGCACGCCCCCCGCACCGGCGGACTGCCCACCGTCGCCCGGACGGCCCTGGTCAGACAGGGTCTCGTCGCCGTCGCCCTGCTGGGCATCGCCCCGCTGATCTGCGTGGTGGCCGTGGCCAAGCCGATCCTGCTGCCGCTGTTCGCCATCCCGCTCATCGCCCTCGACTCCACCCTGTGGATAGCCCGCGCCCGCGCCGAGGAGCAACTGCGCGACCCGCTGACCGGGCTGCCCAACCGGCAGTGGCTCCTGGAGCGCATCTGGACCGCGCTGGACGACGCCGAGCGCATCGGCGTCCGGGCCGCCCTGATGCTGATCGACCTCGACCGGTTCCGCTCGGTCAACGACACCCTCGGCCATCTCGCGGGCGACCGCCTCCTGCTCCAGATAGCCGACCGGCTGCGGCTGGCCCTGCCGCGCGGGGCGGAGGTCGCCCGGCTCGGCGGGGACGAGTTCGCCGTCTTACTGCCCGTCGCCGACTCCACGACCTCGGCGAGCCGGATCGCCCGCGCCCTGGTCTCCGACCTCAGCTCGCCGCTCGACCTCGACGGGCTCACCCTCGTCCTGGAGGCGAGCGCCGGCGTCGCCGTCTTCCCCGACCACGCCCTCGACGCGGAGGGCCTGCTGCGCCGGGCGGACGTGGCGATGTACCAGGCCAAACGGGACCGCACGGGCGTGGAGGTGTACGAGTCCAAGCGGGACTCCAACACCCCCGACCGGCTCGGCCTGCTGGGCGATCTGCGGCGCGCGCTCGACGCGCACGAGGTCCAGCTGCACTACCAGCCGAAGGTCCGCTTCGACGGGCAGGTGGCAGGCCTGGAGGCCCTGGTCCGCTGGGTGCACCCCGAGCGCGGGAAGGTGCCGCCGGACGAGTTCATAGCGATCGCCGAGTCGTCGGGGCTGATGCCCCATCTGACGGAGTACGTGCTGGACACCGCGCTCGGACAGGTCGCGAAGTGGCGGGCGCAGGGGCTGTACGTGCCGGTCGCGGTGAACGTCTCCCCGCGCGACGTCCACACACCGGGCTTCGCGGGGTCAGTCGCGGCGCGGCTGGCCCGGCACGGAGTGCCCGCGGGATCGCTCCAGCTGGAGATAACGGAACACGTCCTCCTGGAGGACCCGCAGCGCGCCGCCGACACCCTCAACGGTCTCACCGGCCACGGCGTGAAGATGTCCCTGGACGACTTCGGCACCGGCTACTCCTCCCTGGTGCATCTGCGCCGGCTGCCCGTGAGCGAGCTGAAGATCGACCGCTCCTTCGTGGCCCGCCTCGCCGTCGACAACGAGGACGCGGAGATCGTGCGCTGCACGGTCGACCTCGCGCATTCCCTGGGCCTGCTGGTGGTCGCCGAGGGCGTCGAGGACGACGAGACCTGGGAGCGGCTGCGCGACCTCGGCTGTGACGCCGTCCAGGGATGGCTGGTGGCCGCGGCGATGCCCCCGGAGGAGACGACCGCCTGGCTGCGGGCGCGTGGCTCAAGAGGCTGGCAACGCCCCAAGGCGGCCCTGCCGGCCGCGGCCTCCGACGAGTAGCGCTCTCCCGGCCCCGGCCGAGCCGCGGCAGCCTGCACCGCCCCTGGGTAATCCGTGTCACTGGTTCAGGGCCCCGCCCCCTAGGATTGGCCCCAAACCACATCTCACTTCACTCACCCCAGAGGAACGCTGCATGCCTGGCATCACGCGCGAGGAGGTCGCCCACCTCGCCCGGCTGGCGCGTCTGGAGCTGAAGCCCGAAGAGCTCGAACACTTCGCGGGACAGCTGGACGACATCATCGGCGCGGTCGCCCGCGTCAGCGAGGTCGCCGACCAAGACGTACCGCCGACCTCGCACCCGCTCCCGCTGACGAACGTCATGCGGGCGGACGAGGTCCGTCCGTCGCTCACCCCCGAGCAGGCGCTCTCCGGCGCCCCGGCCCAGGAGCAGCAGCGTTTCAAGGTGCCGCAGATCCTGGGGGAGGACTAACCGCCATGACGGACAACGTCAACATCATCAAGCTCACCGCCGCCGAGACCGCCGCGAAGATCGCCTCCGGCGAGCTCACGGCCGTCCAGGTCGCCGAGGCCCATCTGGCGCGCATCGAGGCCGTCGACGAGAAGGTCCACGCCTTCCTGCACGTCGACCGCGAGGGCGCGCTCGCGCAGGCCCGCGCCGTCGACGAGAAGCGGGCCCGGGGCGAGAAGCTCGGTCCGCTGGCCGGCGTCCCGCTCGCGCTCAAGGACATCTTCACCACCGAGGGCATCCCGACGACCGTCGGCTCGAAGATCCTCGAGGGCTGGATCCCGCCGTACGACGCGACGCTCACCAAGCGGCTGAAGGCCGCCGACGTCGTCATCCTCGGCAAGACCAACATGGACGAGTTCGCCATGGGGTCCTCCACCGAGAACAGCGCCTACGGCCCGACCGGCAACCCCTGGGACCTCACCAAGATCCCCGGCGGCTCCGGCGGCGGCTCCTCCGCCGCGCTCGCCTCCTTCCAGGCGCCCCTCGCCATCGGCACCGACACCGGCGGCTCCATCCGCCAGCCGGCCGCCGTCACCGGCACGGTCGGCGTGAAGCCGACGTACGGGGCGGTCTCCCGCTATGGCATGGTCGCCTTCTCCTCCTCCCTCGACCAGGGCGGACCCTGCGCCCGCACGGTCCTGGACGCGGCGCTGCTGCACGAGGTCATCGCCGGGCACGACCCGCTGGACTCGACGTCGATCGACGCGCCCGTCCCGCCGGTGGTCGAGGCCGCCCGCAACGGCAGCGTCGAGGGCATGCGCGTCGGCGTCGTCAAGCAGTTCCGCGGCGAGGGCTACCAGGCCGGCGTGATCCAGCGGTTCGACGAGTCCGTCGCGCTGCTGAAGGACCTGGGCGCCGAGATCGTCGAGCTGGACTGTCCGTCCTTCGACCTCGCCCTGTCGGCGTACTACCTCATCGCGCCGTCCGAGTGCTCGTCCAACCTCGCCCGCTTCGACGGCCTGCGCTACGGCCGCCGTACGGGCGACGACGGCACCCATTCGGCCGAGGAGGTCACCTCCCTCACCCGTGAGGCGGGCTTCGGCCCCGAGGTGAAGCGCCGCATCATGCTCGGCACGTACGCGCTGTCGAGCGGCTACTACGACGCCTACTACGGCTCCGCCCAGAAGGTGCGCACGCTCATCACGCGCGACTTCGAGAAGGCTTTCGAGCAGGTCGACGTGATCGTCTCCCCGACGACCCCGACCACCGCCTTCGCGATCGGTGAGCGCGCCGACGACCCGATGGCGATGTACCTGGCCGACCTGTGCACCATCCCGACCAACCTGGCGGGCAACGCGGCCATGTCGCTGCCCTGCGGTCTCGCCCCCGAGGACAACCTCCCGGTCGGGCTGCAGATCATCGCCCCGGCGCTGAAGGACGACCGGCTTTACAAGGTCGGCGCCGCCGTCGAGGCCGCCTTCGTGGAAAGGTGGGGTCACCCGCTCCTCGAGGAGGCTCCGTCGCTGTGAGTGCACTGAACAAAGCCAAGGGCTTCAAGAAGTCCAAGTCCGGCACGTACCTGTCCATGGCCGGCACCGCGTTCGGCGCGATCGGTGTCGCCAAGCAGATCAAGAGGGCCCGCGCCGAGAACGACACGCTGCGGCTGATCGACGCCACCGTGTCCGCGGTCGCCGTCGTCACCGGTCTCGCGATCCTGTACCGCGAGCTGAAGCGGCTGGGCGACGACGACGTCCTGCTGGGCTGAGAGGGAAGTAGCACCGTGACCACCACGACCGACCTGGAGTCGTACGAGGACGCTCTCGCGTCGTACGACCCCGTCATGGGCCTCGAGGTCCATGTCGAACTCGGCACCAAGACGAAGATGTTCTGCGGCTGTTCGACCGAACTCGGTCAGGACGCCAACACGCAGACCTGCCCCACCTGCCTCGGCCTGCCCGGCGCGCTCCCGGTCGTCAACGCGATCGGCATCGAGTCGGCGATCAAGATCGGTCTCGCGCTGAACTGCGAGATCGCCGAGTGGTGCCGGTTCGCCCGGAAGAACTACTTCTATCCGGACATGCCGAAGAACTTCCAGACCTCCCAGTACGACGAGCCGATCGCCTTCAACGGCTACCTCGACGTGCAGTTGGAGGACGGCGAGACCTTCCGTGTGGAGATCGAGCGCGCCCACATGGAGGAGGACACCGGCAAGTCGACGCACGTCGGCGGCGCCACCGGCCGTATCCACGGCGCGTCCCACTCCCTGCTGGACTACAACCGCGCCGGCATCCCGCTCATCGAGATCGTCACCAAGCCGATCGAGGGTGCGGGCGAGCGTGCCCCCGAGGTCGCCCGGGCGTACGTCCGTGAGCTGCGCGAGGTCATCAGGGCGCTCGGCGTGTCGGAGGCCCGTATGGAGATGGGCCAGATGCGCTGCGACGTCAACCTGTCGCTGCGCCCGCACGGCCGGGAGAAGTTCGGCACCCGCAGCGAGACCAAGAACGTGAACTCGCTGCGGTCCGTGGAGCGTGCGGCCCGTTTCGAGATCCAGCGGCACGCGGCCGTCCTGAACGGCGGCGGGACGATCATCCAGGAGACCCGCCACTTCCACGAGGACACCGGGTCCACGACCTCGGGCCGCGTGAAGGAGGAGGCCGAGGACTACCGGTACTTCCCGGAGCCCGACCTGGTGCCGGTCGCCCCGTCCCGCGAGTGGGTCGAGGAGATCCGCGCCGGGCTGCCCGAGATGCCGTTGGCCCGTCGGGGCCGGCTGATCGCCGAGTGGGGCGTCTCCGCCACCGACATGCAGTCGATCCTCAACGCCGGTGCGCTGGACCTGATCGTCGCCACGATCGACGCCGGCGCCGACGCGGCCTCCGCCCGCAAGTGGTGGATGGGCGAACTGGCCCGCAGCGCCAACGAGTCCGGAACGTCCCTGGACGAGCTGGCGATCACGCCCGAGCAGGTCGCCCGGGTCGCCGAGCTGGTCACCTCCGGGGATCTGAACGACAAGCTGGCCCGCCAGGTCATCGAGGGCGTCCTCGCGGGCGAGGGCACCCCGGACGAGGTCGTCGTCAAGCGCGGGCTGAAGGTCGTCTCCGACGACTCGGCGCTCGGCACGGCCGTCGACGAGGCCATCGCCGGCAACCCGGGCGTCGCCGACAAGATCCGCGGCGGCAAGGTGGCCGCGGCCGGGGCCCTGGTCGGCGCCGTGATGAAGGCCACGCGCGGACAGGCCGACGCGGCCCGCGTCAAGGAGCTGATCCTGGAGAAGCTGGGCGTCAGCGAGGGCTGAGACCCGGGAGCTTCACGAAGGGATGCATCGAGTCATCGGTGCATCCCTTCTCCCGTTCTCAGCCCGACGCGCTACGCTCGCCCGCCATGAGTGCACGAACCGACTCCGACCCCGACAGCGACATAGAGGACGGCGACACGAAGGACGGCGACATCGAGGACACGGATGACGAACTCGACTTCGAGGACGCCCGGCGGGCCCGCTGGACCGCGACCGGCACCGGAGCGCTGCTCACCCTCGCCGGCCTCGCCGCGTCCCTCCTGCGCCTGACCGGCTCCTCCCCGGCCCTCGTCCCGGCGGCCTACGCCCTCGGCGCCGCCGTCTGCGCCCTCGCCGCGCTGCTGGGCTCCCGCGGCCGGACCCGGCGCGCCCTGTGGCTGCTGATCGCCGGCGTGATGGTGATGGCGTTCGGCGACCAGGCCGACTGACACCGTCGCCGTTATTGTCCTGTGACAAGGCTCGCACTCTTGTGAAAAGACGCACTACCGCATCAAACGATCTTCAACGCCTGCGAGAGTGACCACACATCGCTCATAAGTTCTTTGCGGGCTGTTCAGTTCAGGTACGACGGTTCCCGGTCAAAGATCCACAATTCGGCCTCCGGGAGCACCAGTGGCAGCACTCGCACGATGGTGTGTTCGCAACCGCCTCCTCGCGGTTCTGCTCTGGCTCCTCGCCCTCGGCGCCACGGCCGGCGCCGCCGTCGTCACCGGCTCCGCGTACTCCAACGACTACGAGGTCCCCGGCACCGAGTCCGGCCGCGCCACCCGACTGCTCGAGGCGGGCTTCCCGGATCTCGGCGGGGACAGCGACACCGTTGTCTGGCACACCGCCTCGGGCACCGTCCGCGCCGCCGACGTCGAACAGACCATGACCGGCACGCTGGAGCGGATCGCCGACCTGCCCGGCGTGGCCTCCGTCGCCGGCCCCTACGACGACCAGGGCAGCGCGCAGATCAGCAAGGACGGGCGCACGGCCTACGCCGTCGTCGTCTTCGAGGACCGCGCCGAGGACCTCGACGAGAGCGAGGCGCAGGCCGTCGTCGACACCGCCCGGGCCGCCGGGACCGACGGGCTCCAGGTCGAGCTGGGCGGCACCGCGATCGGGCTCACCGAGTCCTCCGGCGGGCATCTCGCCGAGGTCGTCGGCGTGGTCGTCGCCGCGGTCGTGCTGTTCCTCGCCTTCGGGTCGCTCGCCGCGTCGCTGCTGCCCATCGCCACCGCCCTGGTCGGCGTCGGCACCGCGTACGCCGGCATCGTGCTGCTCGGACACGCCATGACCGTCGCCGACTTCGCGCCCATGCTCGGCATGCTCGTCGGCCTCGGCGTCGGCATCGACTACGCGCTGTTCATCGTGACCCGGCACCGGCGCGGGCTGAAACGGGGGCTCACGGTCACCGAGGCCGCCACGCACGCCGTCGCCACCACCGGACGCGCGGTCGTCTTCGCGGGCGCCACCGTCTGCATAGCGCTGCTCGGCATGTTCATCCTGCGCCTGAGCTTCCTCAACGGCGTGGCGATAGCGGCCTCCCTGACCGTCGTCCTCACGGTCGCCGCCTCCGTGACCCTGCTGCCCGCGCTGCTGTCCTTCATCGGCATGCGCGCCCTCAGCCGCCGCGAGCGCCGCCGGCTCGCCGAGCACGGGCCCCAGCCGGAGGTGCCGGCCGGGTTCGCCGCCCGCTGGTCGGCGTTCGTGGAGCGCCACCCCAAACTGCTCGGCGCCATCGCCCTGGGCGTCATCTCCGTCCTCGCGCTGCCCACCTTCGCCCTCCACCTCGGCACCTCCGACCAGGGCAACGCCCCGAAGTCGGCCACCACCCGCCAGGCCTACGACCTCCTCGCCGACGGCTTCGGCGCCGGCGTCAACGGTCCGCTGACGCTGGTGACCTCCGTCCACGGCGCCGAGGACCGGCTCGCCCTCGACAGCCTGGACCTCGCCCTGCGCACCACCGAGGGCGTGGCATCGGTGACCCCGGTGACCTTCGACTCCGGTGGCCGCACCGCGTACCTCACCGTCGTGCCGGAGTCCGCCCCGCAGTCGCAGCGCACCAGCGAACTCGTCGACCGGCTGCGCACCGAGGTGCTGCCCCGCGCCGAGGCCGGCACCTCCCTCGACGTGCACGTCGGCGGGGTGACGGCCGGTTACGACGACTTCGCGGACGTCATCGTCGGCAAACTGCCGCTGTTCGTGGGCGTCGTCATCGGCCTGGGCTGTCTGCTGCTCCTGCTCGCGTTCCGGTCCGTCGGCATACCGCTCAAGGCCGCCGCGATGAACGTGGCCGCCGTGGCCGCCGCCTTCGGGGTCGTCGTCGCGATCTTCCAGTGGGGCTGGGGAAGCGAACTGCTCGGCCTCGGCCGGGCGGGGCCGATCGAGCCCTTCCTCCCCGTGATCATGGTGTCCGTGCTGTTCGGCCTCTCCATGGACTACCAGGTCTTCCTGGTCAGCCGGATGTACGAGGAGTGGCTGGAGACCGGCGACAACCGGCGCGCCGTCCGGATCGGCCTGGCCGAGACCGGCAGCGTGATCAACTCCGCCGCGGTCATCATGATCTCCGTCTTCCTCGCCTTCGTCCTCAGCGGCGACCGGGTGATCGCCATGTTCGGCATCGCGCTGGCCTCGGCCGTCGCCCTCGACGCGTTCGTCCTGCGCACGCTCCTCGTGCCCGCCCTGATGCACCTGCTCGGCGGCGCCAACTGGTGGCTGCCGCGCTGGCTGGACCGGCGGCTGCCGCGGATCAGCATCGAGCCGCCCGAGTCCCGCGCCGCCCATGAGAGGCTCACCGAGGTAATGGAGGCACTGGAGAAGGAGCCGCGGCCGGATGTACGCGATATCGCTGGGTGACGACGGAGCCGAACTGCGCCCCCTGGACCCCTGGCACGCCGAGGAGTTCCTGGCGCACCTGGAACGCGGCCGGGAGTTCATCAACCAGTACGTCCCGTTCGGCTCCAAGGCCACCGACGTGGCCGGCGCGCGGGAGACGCTGCAGCGGTACGCCGACATGCGCGCCGCCGACACCGGCTCGCTGCACGGCATCTGGCGGGACGGCACGCTCGTCGGCGGAGTGCTCTTCCTGAACTTCGACGCCGAGGCGGCGAACTGCGAGGTCGGCTGCTGGCTGGAACCCGACGGCACCGGCCGCGGGCTGATCACCCGGGCCATCCGGGTGCTGATCGACTTCGCCGTGGAGCAGCGCGGGATCCAGCGCGTCGAGTGGGTCGCCTCCGCGGGGAACACACCCAGTCTGAACGTCGCCCGGCGGCTGGGGATGACCCGCGACGGCGTCCGCCGGCAGGCCTACCCCTATCGTGGGGTGCGGCACGACCTCGAAGTGTGGTCCGTGCTGGCCCAGGAGTGGCGCGAGGCACGCGCGCGCGGCGCTCACAACGATCATTAAGGGACCTCTCAGAGAGCGTCCGTACGGTGCGAGGTATGGGAACCAAGACTGTTGACGAGGCCGGCGCAGAGACCGGCCCCGAGGCGAAGACCGACGACAAGAAGGTGGACGTCACCAAGACCGACGCCGCGGACGAGGTGACGCAGCCCCGGGAGAGCGACGAGGCCGCCGAGACCGAGGAGACCGACGGGACCGACGAGGCCGCGGACTTCGAGGAGGGCGCCGACGAGCTCGTCGCCGAGGAGGGACCCACCGGCGTCGGCCAGGGCGCGGGCGCCGTCGTCGCCGCCGTGCTCGGCTTCGTGTCGCTCACCGGCAGCTGGATCGGCACGGTCGCCGGGGCCCGGCAGACCCTCGTCGGCCAGCTGGAGACCTCGTCCTCCGCCAGCGTCGCCACGCAGATCCAGGCCGTCTACGGCGACGCCTGGCAGACCACCGCGCTGTGGGCCGGCCTGTTCGCGCTGGCCGCGCTGGTCGTCGGCGTCGTCGTGCTGGCCCGCCCGGCCTTCGGCAACCCCGCCCGTCCGCAGGCGACCTGGATCAAGTCGGTCTCCTGGGCCGGCGTCGCGCTCGGCGTCATCGGCCTGCTCCTGGCCGTCCTGAAGTACACCGACGCGCTGCTCGGCCTGCCCTCCGCGAGCTGAGTTCCCGCACGTCATGAGGGGTCTTAGGCCCGCCGTAAGCACCTTACGGCGGACCTAGGGCCCCTCAGGCGCGTCTAAGGCCCCGCCCGCCGCCGAAGATGCGGAACTCTCCCGATGTGGCGGACCCCCCTGGGAGACGAAGGTTGAGGCATCGCAACAAGCGAAGCCGGAAAAACCGACCTCAGGGGACACACACCATGTACGAGTACGAGCTTCAGCAGGCCCGTTCCGCCGAACTCCTCCGCCAGGCCGCACACGAGCGGCAGGTCCGCGAGGCCGTCCGCGGCGCCCGCGCCGCCCGCCGCGAGGCCGCCGAACGCGCCGCCGCCGAACGGTCGGACGGCAGCGCCGAGAGCGAATCGCATACCGGTCGCCTCCGCCGGCTCCGGTTCGCCCGGCCGGCGTGAACCTCCGGGCCGGGGCGGGCGCAGTGGCGGAGGGCGGCCGCACGGGGGTCGGCCGCCCTCCCGTCGAGAGACCGGGCGGCCCGGCGATAACCGCTGGGCCGCCCGCGCACCCGCGTGCCATGCTCGCCCCCGTGGAGACCAGGTCCGTCAGCCCCGTCTTCGTCGGTCGCGCCGACGAGTTGGACACCCTGAACGACGCGCTCGCCCGCGCCGCCGCGGGAGAGCCACAGGCACTGCTCATCGGCGGTGAGGCCGGGGTCGGCAAGACCCGGCTCGTCGAGGAGTTCGCCACGGCCGCCCACCGCCGGGACGCGGTCGTCGCGCTCGGCGGCTGCGTCGAGATCGGCGCCGACGGACTGCCCTTCGCCCCGTTCTCCACCGCCCTGCGCGCCCTGCACCGGGCCCTGCCGGACGAACTGGCCGCCGCCGCGGCCGGTCAGGAGGAGGAACTCGCCCGGCTGCTGCCGGAGCTGGGCCGCAGCGGGACCGGCCGGCACGACGAGGAGGGCATGGCGCGGCTCTTCGAACTCACCGCCCGCCTCCTGGAACGCGTCGCCGCCGACCGCACGGTCGTCCTCGCCCTGGAGGACCTGCACTGGGCCGACGCCTCCACCCGCCACCTCCTGTCCTACCTGCTGCGCACCCTGCGCACCGGCCGGCTGGTCGTCCTCGCCACCTACCGCGCCGACGACATCCACCGCCGCCACCCGCTGCGCCCCCTGCTCGCCGAACTCGACCGGCTGCGCACCGTCCGGCGCCTCGAACTCGCCCGCCTCACCCGCGACGAGGTCTGCCGCCAGATCGCCGGGATCCTGGCCCAGGAACCCGACCCCGACCAGGTCGACGACATCTTCCAACGCTCCGACGGCAACGCCTTCTTCGTCGAGGAACTCGCCGTCGCCGCCCACGAGGGCTGCCGCACCGGCCTCACCGACACCCTGCGCGACCTGCTGCTGGTCCGCGTCGAGGCGCTGCCCGAGGGCGCCCAGAAAATCGCCAGGATCGTCGCCGAGGGCGGCTCCACCGTCGAGTCCCGGCTGCTCGATGCCGTCGCCCGGCTCGCCGAGGACGAGCTCATCGAGGCCCTGCGCGCCGCCGTGAACGCCAACCTCCTGCTCGCCACCCCCACCGGCGACGGCTACCGCTTCCGCCACTCCCTGGTCCGCGAGGCCGTGAGCGACGACCTCCTGCCCGGCGAACGCTCCCGCCTCAACCGCCGCTACGCCGAAGCCCTCCAGGCGGACCCGACCCTCGTCCCCGGCGAAGAGCGCGTCATGCGGCTGGCCAGCTACTGGTACCACGCGCACGACCCGGCGAAGGCCCTGCCCGCCGTCCTGGACGCGTCCGTCGAGGCCCGCTCCCGGCGCGCCTACAGCGAACAACTGCGGCTCCTGGAACGGGCGATGGAACTGTGGGAGACCGCGCCCGAGGACATCCGGGCCGCCCTGCGCCCGGTCGACTACACCGAATCCTTCCCTCCCTGCGGCTGCGACCCGGCCACCACCCCGCTGCGCTACCTCGACCTCATGGCCGAGGCCGCCGTCGCCGGCCGCTACTGCGGGGAACGCGAACGCGCCCTGAAGATCACCAAGCGCGCGCTGCACCTGCTGGACGACGACAACGATCCCCTGCGCTCCGCCTGGTTCTGGGTACAGCGCTCCCGGCTGGTGCGCTCCCTGGGCCGGGGCAGCGGCCGCGAGGAGCTGGCCGCCGCCCAGGACCTGGTGCGCGGTCAGCCGCCCAGCGAGGTGCACGCCGAGGTGCTCATGCACATCGCCAACTGGTCCATGCTCCACGCCCCCGGCCCCGACGCCTACGCCGACGCCGAGCGGGCCGTGGAGTACGCCCGCCTGGTCGCAGCCCGCGAGACCGAGCTCAACGCCCGCCAGATCCTCGGCGTCCTCATGGTCCACGCCGGCCATATCGAGGCCGGGCTCGCGGAGCTGTACGAGGTCAGGGAGCGGGCCCTCGCCGAGGGCATGACGTCCGTCGCCCTCAACGCCTACGTCAACCTGCCCTCCGAACTGGAGGCGGTCGGCCGTTCCAGGGAGGCCGTCCCGATCCTGGAGAAGGGCCTCGCCTTCGCCGAACGGCACGGACTGCCCGACACCGAGGCCTGGATGGCGAGCAACCTCGCCGAGTCCCTGTTCTCCCTGGGCCGCTGGGAGGAGGCCGACCGCGCCTGTGCCCTCGCCGGACGGCTCGGCCAGGGCGTGGCGATCCGCGGCACGCACGCCGCCCTGTGCGCCGAACTCGCCCTCGCCCGCGGCGACCTCGCCGAGGCCGGCCGCCAACTCGCCGCCGGACAGGACTTCTTCGCCGCCCACGAACACGCGCCCCAGCATCACTTCCCCCTCGCCCGCCTCGCCATCGGACTAGCCGCGGCCGAGGGGCGCCCCCTGGACGCCCGCGCCTGCCTCGCATCCGTCCTCGACCGCGACTTCCCGCCCGGCGCCCAGAACTACGCCTGGCCCCTGCTGCTCGCCGCGGCCTCCGCGGAGGGCGACGCCCGCGCGCTGCCCGCCGCCGAACCGGGCCGTGCCGAACTCCTCGACCGGATCCGTGCCGTCGCCAAGCAGCTCGCCACGCTCGCCCCCGTCTGGCAGGCCCACGAACGCTGGGTCCGCGCGGAACTCCTGCGCGCCGAGGGCCGCACCGACCCGGACGACTGGTCCGAGGTGGTCGCCGCCTTCGAGCGCCTGGACCGCCCCTACGACCTCGCCTGCACCCGGCACCGCCTCGCCGAGGCCCTCCTCTCCGTCGGCGGCGACGACGAACGCGATCGCGCCGCCGAACTTCTCCGCCTCGCCCACGCGGTCGCCAGCCACCTCGGCGCCCGCCCCGTCACCGAAGCCGTCACCCTGCTCGCCCGGCGCGCCCGGCTCCCCCTGCCCATCACCCCGGGCCGCCCGGACCCCGATGCCGACCCCCTCACGGCCCTCGGCCTCACCAGCCGCGAACGCGACGTCCTGCGGCTGGTCTCCGCGGGCCGCAGCAACCGCCAGATCGCCGAGGAGCTCTTCATCTCCCCGAAGACCGCGAGCGTCCACGTGTCGAACATCCTCTCCAAGCTCGATGTCACGGGCCGCGGAGAGGCGGCAGCCCTGGCCCACCGACTGGACCTGTTCCCGCCGGGGGCGGGGGAGGGGGTGGTGGCGCGATAATGGCGGCGGCAGGCCACCAGGAGGGAACAGCGATGTTCAACGCCTTCGAGGAACTGTTCTCACCGGGTCGCAAGCACACCCGGGACGAGCAGAACAGGCTGGAGCTGACCCGGGAGGACGTCGGGGACGCCGATCCCGGGCGCGGGCCGATAGACCTCGCGTCGGGCAAGGTCGTGGTGCGGGCGCCCGAGCCTGAGGAGGACGGGGCCTGAGCGGGTTCGGCAGCGCCCCGAAGGGGCGCGGGGCTGTGACATCTGCGGCTCCGCCGCGGGGCGCGACCAGCCACGACGGACCCGCTGATGCTGATGAGGCACCGGATCTCCTGATCTCCGGCGGAGCGTCAGCTCACCTGGAGCTCCAGTATTCGGTCGTCGCCCGCCTTCGGGTCGCCACGGCCGTCCGTGTTGCTGGTCGTGACCCACAGTTTGTCGCCGCCCGCCGACACCACCGTGCGCAGCCGGCCGTACTCGCCCTCGAGGAAGGCCTGCGGGTCCGCCGAGGCCGCCGTGCCCTTCAGCGGGATGCGCCACAGGCGCTGTCCCTTCAGCCCCGCCATCCAGATCGAGCCCTCGGCGTAGGCGATGCCGCTGGGAGAGGCCTCGTCGGTGCCCCACTGGGCTATCGGGTTCTTGTAGGCGTCGTCCTCGGACCTGCCCTCCGCCTCCGGCCAGCCGTAGTTCGCGCCCGGTTCGATCGCGTTCAGTTCGTCCCATGTGTTCTGGCCGAACTCCGACGCGAACAGACGCTGCTTGGAGTCCCAGGCCAGACCCTGCACATTGCGGTGGCCGTACGAGTACACCGCGGAGTCCGGGAACGGGTTGCCGGGGGCCGGTTCGCCCTCCGGGGTCAGCCGAAGGATCTTGCCGCCCAGGGACTTCTTGTCCTGCGACAGACCCCGGTCGCCGCTCTCGCCCGTGCCGACGTACAGCATTCCGTCCGGGCCGAACGCGATCCGGCCGCCGTTGTGGATCGTGCCCTTCGGGATGGCCTTGAAGACCGTGTCGGGCGCCCCCAGCCGGTCCCCGGCGGGCCGCTTCGCGTCGTAGATCATACGGACGATGCGGTTGTCCGAGGCCGAGGTGAAGTACGCGTAGACCATGTGGTCCGAGGCGTAGTCGGGGGAGAGGGCGAGGCCCAGCAGGCCGCCCTCGCCCGCGGCGGAGACGCCCGGGACCTCGCCGACCCCGGTCTTCCTGCCCGTCTCCTCGTCCACCAGCGTGATCGTCCCCTCGTCGCGTGAGGCGACCAGCAGGCCGCCCTCGGGGAGGGGAGCGAGGCCCCAGGGGCTGTTCAGGCCCTCGGCGACCGTGCGCACCACCTTGACCGTGCCCTTCGCGGGCGGGGTCTCCTCGGCGGACGGGGAGGGCGAGGACGCGGACGCCGTCGTACCTCTCGGCGAGGCGCTTCCGGCTGCCCCGGCCGTTCCCCCGCCGTCGGAGGAGCAGCCGGCCGTCAGCAGGAGTGCGCTCGTGGCCAACACGGCCGACACAGCTCGACGTTGCACGATCATGTCCCTTCGGCACGGAGGCGCCTTCGGCGGGCCCCACCTGTCCTACGCCGCAGACGCCTCAGGGGTTCCCGATCCGCGTCGACCGACCCGAAAGCGGGACCTGGAGCGGGATCCGAAGCGGGATCCGAAGCGGCACCCGAAAGCGGCGCTCACTCCCACGATCCCCGTGCCCCCGGCAGTTCCGCCACCTCCGCCAGGTCCTGCGGCGTCAGCCGCAGCGCGGGCGCCGCCGCGTTCTCCGCCACCCAGCGCTCGTGCTTGGCGCCGGGCACCGGGACCACGTGCCGGCCCTGCGCCAGCACCCAGGCCAGGGCCACCTGCGCCGCCGTCACAGCGTCCCCGTGCCGGGCGGCGATCCGGCGCAGACCGGCGACGATCGGCTGGTTCGCGGCCATCATCTCGGCGGTGAAACGGGGGTGCCGGGCCCGCATGTCGTCGGGTTCGAAGCCCTCGCCGGGGGTCAGTGTGCCGGTGAGGAAGCCGTTGCCGAGCGGCATCGCCGCCACGAAGCCGACACCCCGCGCCGCGCACCACGGCAGCAGGGCGTCCAGCGCCTCCGGCGACCACACCGACAGCTCCGCCTCCACTGCGCTCACCGGGAAGACCTGCTGCACGCGCCGCAACTGCCGAATCGTTCCGTCGTGCAGCCGCCCACCGGATCGCCGACCGCCCCGCGCCCCCACCGCGCACAGCCCCAACGCCCGCACCTTGCCCGCCGCCACCAGCTCGGCCATCGCGCCCCAGGTCTCCTCGACCGGGACCTCGGGGTCGGCGCGGTGCAGCTGGTAGAGGTCGATGACGTCCGTCTGCAGCCGTCGCAGGGAGGCGTCGCAGGCCCGCTTCACATACCCGGGACGGCCGTTGGCCACGACATGCTGCTCACCGACGAGCAGACCGACCTTCGTCGACACGAACGCGTCCTCGCGCCGCTCCTTCAACACCCGCCCCACCAGGAGCTCGTTGGTGAACGGGCCGTACATGTCGGCGGTGTCCAGCAGGGACGACCCCGCATCCAGCGCCCGGTGCACCGCCCTGAGCGACTCGTCGCCCCGCTGCCGCGACCCGCTGTACGCCCAGCTCATCGGCATGCACCCGAGTCCGACGGACCCCACCTCGAGCGCCCCCGCGCCGATCCTCCTGCGCTCCACCTGCCCGAAACCCTCCCTCTCCAGACCCCCCAACCTAACCTCTGTGTCGACGTGTGCCTGACATAGCCTCCTGACCATGAGCTCTGACATGGCACGCGACGTGTGGCTGCCCCTTCCGCCCGAAGACATCGACGGTCTTCCCGAGGGGCTCGACTACCGCTTCTGGGACGGGGGAGAGGCCGGGGACCAGGAGTTCCCGGGCGATCCCGCGGACTGTGCCTTCTACGTGGTGCCCTACCTGAAACAGCAGTCCGTGAAGGTACGGCCGCTGCGGCAGATGCGCCGCCTGCAGGTCGTGCAGACGCTCAGCGCCGGCGTCGACGACGTCAGCGTGCAACTGGCGGACCTCGTGCCCGGTGTGCGGCTGTGCAACGCGCGCGGGGTGCACGAGGCGAGCACCGCCGAGCTCGCGCTCACCCTGACCCTCGCCGCCCTGCGCGGCATCCCCGACTTCGTGCGCGCCCAGGACAAGGGGCTGTGGCAGAGCGGCTTCCACCCCGCGCTCGCCGACAAGAACGTGCTCATCGTCGGGTACGGCTCCATCGGCGCCGCCATCGAGGACCGGCTCGTGCCCTTCGAGGTGGCGCGGGTGGCGCGCGTCGCGCGCTCCTGGCGCACGACGGCGCGCGGGCCTGTGCATCCGATCGCCGAACTGCCCGCCCTGCTGCCCGAGGCGGACGTCGTGATCCTGTCCACGCCGCTGAACGAGAGCACGCTCGGCCTGGTCGACGCCGACTTCCTGGGCCGGATGAAGGACGGCGCACTGCTGGTCAACGTGGCCCGCGGCGCGGTCGTCGACACCGAGGCGCTGCTCGCCGAACTGGAGACCGGCCGCATCACCGCCGCGCTGGACGTCACCGACCCCGAACCGCTGCCCCCGGGCCACCGGCTGTGGACCGCGCCGGGCGTCGTCGTCAGCCCGCACGTCGGAGGCCCCACCTCCGCTTTCCTGCCCCGGGCCAAGCGCCTGCTGGTAGACCAGTTGGGCCGCTTCGTGAACCGGGAGCCGTTGCGCAACGTGATCCTTACGACGGGCACGGCGAACGGATCGTGACGGCCTTGGCACTCCCGTAGTCCGGTTCGGGCACCCTCCGCAGTCCCCCGGACGCGGTCCGTACCTCTTCCGGGCGCATATGCCGATGATCGTCACGCAGCGTAGAGGAACTATGTCCCTGAGTGACGAGACTGGTGTATCGTCCCGACAGGGGCTGCGCCGCGCACTTTCGGCGTGAGGGATGGACATTTCAGACTTGTGAGGGGGGCGACGGGCGATGCACGGCCTATGGACGAACGATCCGACGCGGCGGAGCCGCCGGCGGCGACCCTGGCGTTCGGCCGCGCGCAGGCACGGTCACGACACTCACCGCCACAGGAGCCACGCACAGCCGGCGTTCTCGGACCCGAGGGATTCGGGAGCGACGCGGACCGGGAGGACCCGGTGAGCTCGCCCACCACCTCCACGACTCTCCTCGACGGAAAGCTGCGGACGCAGCCCTCGACGGGGACGCCACGCACCGTGCCGCCGGCCAAGGGCGGCCCCGCATCCAACCTCGTCCACCAACTGCTGCTGGCCCTGCTGTGCGCGGGATACGCCGTCGGTTCCGCGCTCGGCTGGGGGTCGGACGAACTCGCTCTGATCATGGGCGACTTCGGGCTCAGCGCCGCGGCGGGCACCGCCGCCGTCTCGTGCTTCCTGTACGGGCGCACCCGCCGCATCCGCTTTCGACCCGCCTGGCTGCTGTTCGCGCTCTCCTCGGCGATGGCGGCCCTCGGCAACGCGGTCTGGGGGTGGTACGAGGTGGTCCTGGGGCGGCCCGTGCCCAGCCCCAGCTTCGCCGACCTGTTCTTCCTCTGCTTCGCGCCCCCCGCCATCGTGGGACTGCTCGTGCTCGCCGCCCGACCGATGACGAAGGCGGGCTGGGTCTGCCTGGCGCTGGACGCCTGGCTGATCGCCGGCTCGCTGCTCACCCTCTCCTGGAGTCTCGCGCTCGCCCAGGCGGCGAAGTTCGACGGGCCGAGCGTGGCGCACGCGGCGCTGTCACTGGCGTATCCGCTCCTCGACATCGCCCTGGTGAGCATGGTGCTGGTGCTGCACTTCCGGCGCACCGCGGTGAACCGCTCGGCGGTCAACACCGCCGTCGGCGCACTCGCGCTGACCGTGATGTGCGACGCCCTGTTCACCTCACCGCTGCTGCACAACAACTACCGCTCGGGCCAACTGCTCGACGCGGGCTGGTTCGCCGGCTCGCTGCTCCTGGCGTACGCGCCCTGGGCCGCGTCCCGCCGGCAGGGACCGGCGTCGGACGAGGGGCACACGCGTGTGGTGCACGAGCACCTGCCGCCCGGACACCGCCCGGTCGGCCCCGCGCAGGCCGCCGCGCACACGTCCGCGCACCCGTCCGCGCAGACACCCTCGCAGAGCCCGCCGCAGGGCGGCGATCACAGCCGGTATCAGGCCACCCGGCCCATCACCGGCTCCCTGGCCGCCCTCACCCCGTACCTCGCCGCCGCCGTCTGCACCCTGGGGATCCTGTACAACGTCCTCAACGGCCACAGCGTCGACCGCGTGGTGCTGCTGACCGGCGGCGCCGTGGTGCTCGCCCTCGTGGTGCGCCAGGCGATCATGCTGCTCGACAACATCACCCTCACCCAGGAACTGGCACAGGCGGAGAACCACTTCCGCTCCCTGGTGCAGGGCTCCAGCGACGTCATCATGATCGCCGCCCCCAGCGGCATCCTGCGGTACGTCTCCCCGGCCGCCGTCGGGGTCTACGGACGGCCCGCCGACGCCCTGGTGGGCACCGAACTGGCCGATCTCATCCACCCGGAGGACCTGGGCTGCGTGGTGCACGAGGTACGCCGCTTCCTCGCCGCGAGTCCCCAGGACGAAGCCACGACCCGTATCGAGTGCCGCTTCCGCTCCGGCGACGGGGGATGGCTCAACGTCGAGTCGACCGTCAACCGGCACCACGGCGGCCTGATCTTCAACAGCCGGGACGTCACCGAGCGCGTCCGTCTGCAGGCGCAGCTCCAGCACAACGCCGAGCACGACCCGCTCACCGACCTGCCCAACCGCGCGCTGTTCACCCGGCGCGTCCAGCAGGCCCTGTCCGGCCGCCGCAGCTCCGACCGCGGCCCCGCGCTGCGCAACACGGCGGTCCTCTTCATCGACCTCGACGGCTTCAAGGCCGTCAACGACACCATCGGCCACGCGGCCGGGGACGAACTGCTGGTCCAGGCCGCCCGCAGGCTCCAGGACGCGGTCCGCAAGGGCGACACCGCCTCCCGGCTGGGCGGCGACGAGTTCGCGGCGCTGATCGTCGGCGACGGCACCCGCGACCGGGCCGCCCGGGAACGCCACATACTGGAACTCGCCGACCGGCTCAGGCTCACGCTCTCGCAGCCCTATCTGATCGACGGCAACGAGGTCCGGGTCGCCGCGTCCATCGGCGTCGCCTTCGCCGAACCCGGGCTCGGCGCCGGTGAGCTGCTGCGCAACGCCGACCTCGCCATGTACCGCGCCAAGGCGGGCGGCAAGGGCCGGGTCGAGCTGTACAAGCCGCAGATGCAGCAGGACGTCGTACGCAAGGCGGAGCTGGCCACGCGGCTGCGTGCCGCGCTGCACGACGGCGAGTTCGCCCTGCTGCACCAGCCCGTGGTGCGCCTGGAGGACGGCCGGATCTCGTCGGTCGCCGCCCAAGCCCGCTGGCGCTCCTCCCAAGGGGTGCTCTTCACGCCCGCCGAGTTCCTGCGGGTCGCGGAGGACAGCGACAAGACCGCCGAGCTGGACCGCTGGCTGCTGGAGGAGGCCGTCGAACAGGCCGCCGACCGGGCCGCGAGCGGGCTGACCGTGCCGGTGGTCGTCCGGGTGGGCGCCCGGCGGCTGCTGGACCGGTCGATGCCGCTGGGCTCGGTGGAGGCCCTGCTGACGCGGCACGGGCTGCCGTCCGGGTCGCTGGTGGTCGAGCTGTCGGACACCGACCCCAGGGTGCCGCTGGACGAGCTGGAGCGCCGGCTGGGGGCCCTGAGGCGCCTCGGCGTCCGTATCGCCCTGGACGGCTTCGGTAGCGGCTACGCGACCTTCACGGCGCTGCGGCGGCTCCCCGTCGACGTGCTCAAACTCGACCGCTCGCTGGTCGAGGGGGTCGTCGAGTCCGCGCGGCTGCACAAGATCACCGGAGGGCTGCTGCGGATCGCCGGCGATCTCGGGCTGCAGTCCGTGGCCGACGGCGTGGATCTGCCCGAGCAGGTCGTCGCGCTGCGCGCGCTGGGCTGTACGCACGGCCAGGGCATGGCGTTCTCCGGACCGCTCGACGAGTACCGGCTGCGCCGGGGGCTCGCGACCGGCCGTTATCCGGTGCCGCACGGGCCCGCCGAGCCCGCGTTCGCGGGCGGCGGTGCGGGGGTGTACACCAGTGGGGTGACAGCCGGTGTCACAGCCGTCCTGGGGAGCGGAAGTGCCCTTCGCTCACATAATGAGACTCCCGTCCCACCCACTTGACAGTCGGTGCGCGCCAGGGGGAGGGTCAATGCCATGCGCACCCGAATTCTCGTACTTGGAAAGCGCGTCGGCTGACGCTGGTGACGTCCGGGAGGACCCGGAACTCACAGCGACCCACACCCGGCGCGCTCCCCTCGCTTGCCTTCTGGCACGAGGGGTTTTTTGTTGCACAAAACCCGCAGCACCCCAGTAAGACCCGCAGCAGAACCCCAGCAGAACCCCAGCAGAACCCTCAGTAAAACCCTCAGCATCGAGAAGAGAATGCCGATGACCGAGCAGGCCACCGGGGCCCATCCGCAGCCACGGCCCCGATCCGGAGGACAGCACTCCGCGTCCGTCGAGCAAGTGACGGGTGCGCAGTCCCTCATCCGTTCGCTCGAGGAGGTCGGCGCCGAGACGGTATTCGGCATTCCCGGCGGTACGATCCTGCCCGCCTACGACCCGATGATGGACTCGACGAGGGTCCGCCACGTCCTGGTCCGGCACGAGCAGGGCGCGGGTCACGCGGCCACCGGATACGCGCAGGCCACCGGCCGGGTCGGCGTCTGCATGGCCACCTCAGGGCCGGGCGCCACCAACCTGGTGACCCCGATCGCCGACGCCCACATGGACTCGGTGCCGCTCGTGGCGATCACCGGCCAGGTGGCGTCGAAGGCGATCGGCACGGACGCCTTCCAGGAGGCGGACATCGTCGGCATCACCATGCCGATCACCAAGCACAGCTTCCTGGTCACCAAGGCCGAGGACATCCCCCGGGTGATCGCGCAGGCCTTCCACATCGCCTCCACCGGCCGCCCCGGCCCGGTCCTGGTCGACATCCCCAAGGACATCCTCCAGGCGAAGACGACGTTCTCCTGGCCGCCGGTCATGGACCTGCCGGGCTACCGCCCGGTGACCAAGCCGCACGCCAAGCAGATCCGCGAGGCCGCCAAGCTGATCACCGCCGCCAAGCGGCCGATCCTGTACGTCGGCGGCGGCGTCCTCAAGGCCGGCGCCACCGCCGAGCTGAAGGTCCTCGCCGAGCTGACCGGCGCGCCCGTCACCACCACGCTGATGGCGCTGGGTGCGTTCCCCGACAGCCACCCGCAGCACCTGGGCATGCCGGGCATGCACGGCTCGGTGGCCGCCGTCACCGGTCTGCAGAAGGCCGACCTGATCGTCGCCCTCGGCGCCCGCTTCGACGACCGTGTCACCGGCAAGCTCGACAGCTTCGCGCCGTACGCCAAGATCGTCCACGCGGACATCGACCCGGCCGAGATCGGCAAGAACCGCGCCGCCGACGTGCCGATCGTCGGGGACGCCCGCGAGGTCATCGCCGACCTGATCCAGGCCGTGCAGAAGGAGCACAGCGAGGGCCAGTCCGGCGACTACACCGCCTGGTGGAAGGACCTCGACCGCTGGCGCGAGACCTATCCGCTGGGCTACGACCAGCCCGCCGACGGCTCGCTCTCCCCGCAGCAGGTCATCGAGCGCATCGGCCGGCTCGCCCCGGCGGACACGATCTTCACCGCGGGCGTCGGCCAGCACCAGATGTGGGCCGCCCACTTCATCCGGTACGAGAAGCCCGCCACCTGGCTGAACTCCGGCGGCGCGGGCACCATGGGCTACGCGGTCCCGGCCGCGATGGGCGCCAAGGCCGGCGCCCCGGACCGGACGGTCTGGGCGATCGACGGCGACGGCTGCTTCCAGATGACCAACCAGGAACTCACCACCTGCGCCCTGAACAACATCCCGATCAAGGTCGCCATCATCAACAACGGCGCCCTCGGGATGGTCCGCCAGTGGCAGACCCTGTTCTACAACCAGCGGTACTCCAACACCGTGCTGCACAGCGGTCCGAACGACGTCAATCCCGACGCCCGCGGCACCCGCGTCCCCGACTTCGTGAAGCTGTCGGAGGCCATGGGCTGCTACGCGATCCGCTGCGAGTCCCCGGACGACCTCGACAAGGTCATCGAAGAGGCGAACTCGATCAACGACCGACCGGTCGTCGTCGACTTCATCGTCCACGAGGACGCCATGGTGTGGCCGATGGTCGCCGCCGGCACCTCCAACGACGAGATCATGGCCGCCCGGGACGTCCGCCCCGACTTCGGCGACAACGAAGACGACTGAGCGAGAGAGACGTAAAGAAGACATGTCCAAGCACACGCTCTCCGTCCTGGTGGAGAACAAGCCGGGCATCCTGGCCAGGATCGCCGCCCTGTTCTCCCGCCGGGGCTTCAACATCGACTCGCTCGCCGTCGGCGTCACCGAGCACGCAGACATCTCCCGCATCACGATCGTGGTGAGCGTCGACGCCCTGCCGCTGGAGCAGGTCACCAAGCAGCTCAACAAGCTCGTCGAGGTGCTGAAGATCGTCGAACTGGAGCCCGGAACGGCCGTTCACCGCGAACTCGTTCTGGTGAAGGTGCGCTCCGACAACGAGACGCGCTCCCAGATCGTCGAGATCGTCCAGCTGTTCCGCGCCAAGACGGTCGACGTCTCCCCGGAGGCCGTGACCATCGAGGCCACCGGCAGCCACGACAAGCTGTCCGCCATGCTCAAGATGCTGGAACCGTACGGCATCAAGGAGCTGGTCCAGTCCGGCACGATCGCGATCGGCCGCGGCGCCCGTTCGATCACGGACCGTTCGCTGCGCGCGCTCGACCGGTCGGCGTAAGTATGGGAACGGACGGGTCGGCGTCACCGCCCCGTCCGATTCCCGCCCGTATACCGAGACCCCGAGACTTCCCTTCCGCCCGCCGTCATACGGTGGGACGCAACACCTGCACACAAGGAGAGAACCCAAAGTGGCCGAGCTGTTCTACGACGCCGACGCCGACCTGTCCATCATCCAGGGCCGCAAGGTCGCGGTCATCGGTTACGGCAGCCAGGGCCATGCGCACGCGCTGTCGCTCCGTGACTCGGGCGTCGACGTCCGCGTCGGTCTGCACGAGGGCTCCAAGTCCAAGGCGAAGGCCGAGGAGCAGGGCCTGCGCGTGGTGACGCCCGCCGAGGCCGCCGCCGAGGCCGACGTCATCATGATCCTGATCCCGGACCCGATCCAGGCCCAGGTCTACGAGGAGTCCATCGCGCCGAACCTGAAGGACGGCGACGCGCTGTTCTTCGCGCACGGCTTCAACATCCGCTTCGGCTTCATCAAGGCCCCGGCCGGCGTCGACGTGGCCCTGGTCGCCCCCAAGGGCCCCGGTCACCTGGTGCGCCGTCAGTACGAGGAGGGTCGTGGCGTCCCCGCGATCGCCGCGGTCGAGCAGGACGCGACGGGCAACGCGTTCGCGCTGGCGCTGTCGTACGCCAAGGGCATCGGCGGCACGCGCGCGGGCGTCATCAAGACGACCTTCACCGAGGAGACCGAGACCGACCTGTTCGGTGAGCAGGCCGTGCTGTGCGGTGGCACCTCGGCGCTGGTGAAGGCGGGCTTCGAGACGCTGGTCGAGGCGGGCTACCAGCCGGAGATCGCGTACTTCGAGTGCCTGCACGAGCTGAAGCTGATCGTGGACCTCATGTACGAGGGCGGCCTGGAGAAGATGCGCTGGAGCGTCTCCGAGACCGCCGAGTGGGGCGACTACATCACCGGCCCGCGCATCATCACCGACGCCACCAAGGCCGAGATGAAGCAGGTCCTCGCGGAGATCCAGGACGGCACCTTCGCGCAGAACTGGATGGACGAGTACCACGGCGGCCTGAAGAAGTACAACGAGTACAAGACGGCCGACTCCGAGCACCTGCTCGAGACCACCGGCAAGCAGCTGCGCAAGCTGATGAGCTGGGTGAACGAAGAGGCGTGAGCGATGCGCTCCGCGACGGCGCCGCCGGTTCCGGGGCGCCGTCGCGGGGCTCTGCCCCGGACCCCGCTCCTCAGACTCCCCCGGAGGGGGGACCCCCAGGGGCTGATTTCCGTGAGGGGCAAGGCGACCTCCGGGGCAGCACTACACTGCTGCACTACATACGCGTTACAGGCCCACAGCGTCGTGCGTCTCCACGCGGCTAGCCCCTCCTCCGCCTGCGGCCGTCGGGACGGCCGTCCGCACGCATTGGACTTGTGAGGACTCACGTGAGCTCGAAACCTGTCGTACTCATCGCTGAAGAGCTGTCGCCCGCGACTGTGGACGCGCTTGGCCCGGACTTCGAGATCCGGCACTGCAACGGAGCGGACCGAGCCGAACTGCTCCCCGCCATCGCCGACGTCGACGCGATCCTGATCCGCTCGGCCACCAAGGTCGACGCGGAGGCGATCGCCGCCGCCGGCAAGCTGAAGGTCGTCGCACGGGCCGGCGTCGGCCTGGACAACGTCGACGTGCCTTCCGCCACCAAGGCCGGCGTGATGGTCGTCAACGCCCCGACCTCCAACATCGTGACCGCCGCCGAACTGGCCTGCGGACTCCTGCTCGCCACCGCCCGCCACATCCCGCAGGCCAACGCCGCGCTGAAGAACGGCGAGTGGAAGCGCAGCAAGTACACGGGCGTGGAGCTCGCCGAGAAGACCCTCGGCGTCGTCGGCCTCGGCCGCATCGGCGCGCTCGTCGCGCAGCGCATGTCCGGCTTCGGCATGAAGGTCGTCGCGTACGACCCCTACATCCAGCCCGCGCGCGCCGCCCAGATGGGCGTCAAGGTGCTCTCGCTGGACGAGCTGCTGGAGGTCTCCGACTTCATCACCGTCCACCTGCCGAAGACCCCCGAGACGGTCGGTCTGATCGGCGACGAGGCGCTGCGCAAGGTCAAGCCGAGCGTGCGCATCGTCAACGCCGCGCGCGGCGGGATCGTCGACGAGGAGGCGCTGTACGCGGCGCTGAAGGAGGGCCGGGTCGCCGGCGCCGGCCTCGACGTGTACGCGAAGGAGCCCTGCACGGACTCCCCGCTGTTCGAGTTCGACCAGGTCGTCGCCACCCCGCACCTCGGGGCCTCCACCGACGAGGCGCAGGAGAAGGCCGGCATCGCGGTCGCGCGCTCGGTGCGTCTCGCCCTCGCGGGTGAGCTCGTGCCGGACGCGGTGAACGTCCAGGGCGGAGTCATCGCCGAGGACGTCAAGCCCGGTCTGCCGCTCGCCGAGCGTCTGGGCCGGATCTTCACCGCGCTCGCCGGCGAGGTCGCGGTCCGCCTCGACGTCGAGGTCTACGGCGAGATCACCCAGCACGATGTGAAGGTGCTGGAGCTCAGCGCCCTCAAGGGCGTCTTCGAGGACGTCGTCGACGAGACCGTCTCGTACGTCAACGCGCCGCTGTTCGCGCAGGAGCGCGGCGTCGAGGTGCGGCTGACGACCAGCTCCGAGTCGGCCGACCACCGCAACGTCGTCACCGTGCGCGGCACGCTCTCGGACGGCGAGGAGGTGTCGGTCTCCGGCACGCTGGCCGGTCCGAAGCACCTTCAGAAGATCGTCGCGGTCGGCGAGTACGACGTCGACCTCGCGCTCGCCGACCACATGGTCGTCCTCAAGTACGAGGACCGTCCGGGCGTCGTCGGCACCGTGGGCCGGGTCTTCGGCGAGGCGGGCATCAACATCGCCGGTATGCAGGTCGCCCGCGCGGCCGCGGGCGGCGAGGCGCTGGCGGTCCTGACCGTCGACGACACGGTTCCCGCCGGTGTGCTGGCGGAGGTCGCGACGGAGATCGGCGCGACGTCTGCTCGTGCCGTGAACCTCGTCTGAGGTTCACCGCCCGTGCCGGGGGCTCCGTCCCCGGACCCCTGGTTCGGCCCTTAAGGGGCCTTGTCCTCAAACGCCGGACGGGCTGAAATGGCCCGGCCGGCGTTTGGCTGTCTGCGCTACTTCACGCTGATCCTGCGCAGGCTCGCCGCCGCCGCCACCGCAGCCCCCGCGAGCAGCACCGCCCCCGCGATCGCCGCTCCCTGCATCCCACGGGTGAACGCCTCCCTCGCCGCCTCGGCCAGTCCGGGGATCCCGTCGGCCACGGCCAGCGCGCCGCCCAGGGTCTCCCGGGCCGGAGCGGGTGCCGAGGACGGGATCTCGTGGCGGTAGATCGCCGTGCCGATGGAGCCGAGGACGGCCATGCCGAGCGCGCCGCCGAACTCGGCGCCGGTCTCCAGCAGGGAGGAGGCGGAGCCGGCGCGTTCGACCGGGGCCGCGCTCAGGGCGAGGTCCGTCATCTGGGAGATGACCATGACGATCCCGCAGGCCAGGACCGCGCACGCGGTCAGCACCAGCCACATCGAGTCCGGGCCGGCGAGGGCGAGCAGCGCGTAGCCGCTCGCCGCGACGGCGAAGCCGGCGGTCACGACGTAGGCCCGGTTGACGCCCTTCTGGACCAGTGAGGTGGCCAGCGGGCCCGCCGCGCCGATCGGCACCGAGGGGAGCAGCGCCCACAGGGCCGCCTCCAGGGCGCTCTTGCCGAGGACCGACTGCAGGTACTGCGTGGTGAAGAAGGACGAGCCCAGCATCCCGAACGTGGAGACGAGGTTGAGGACGACGGCCGGGGCGAAGCCGGGGCTGCGGAAGAGGGCCGGGGAGATCATCGGGTTCGCCGCCGTGCGCTGGCGGTGGACGAACAGGGCTGCGAAGAGCAGGCCCACCGTGATCGAGACGACGTATGCGGTGTGCCATCCCTCGGCGGCGATCTCCTTCAGGCCGTAGACCACGGGGAGCACCGCGGCCATCGACAGCGGGATGCTCGGCCAGTCGAAGCGGCCGGGGGCGGGATCGCGCGACTCGGGCAGCAGGATCGGGCCGAGGACCAGCAGCAGGGCCATCGCGGGCAGGTTGACCAGGAAGACCGAGCCCCACCAGAAGTACTCGACCAGCAGGCCGCTCATCACCGAGCCGAGCGCGATGCCGGCCGTCATCACACCGGACCACAGGCCGATCGCCTTCGCGCGCTGCCCCGGGTCGGTGAACATCGTGCGGACCAGGGCCAGCGTCGACGGCATCAGGGTGGCGCCGCCGATGCCGAGGACCGCGCGGGCCGCGATCAGGGTCTCGGCGCTGTTCGCGTACGCGGCGATCAGGGACGCGGCGCCGAAGGCGGCGGCGCCGATCAGCAGCAGCCTGCGGCGGCCGATGCGGTCGCCCAGCGAGCCCATCGTCATCAGCAGGCCGGCCAGGACGAAGGCGTAGATGTCGAAGATCCACAGCTGCTGGGCGCCGCTCGGCTCCAGGTCCGCGCTGATCGCCGGGATCGCGAAGTAGAGGACGGAGACGTCCATCGAGACCAGCAGCAGCGGAAGCATCAGCACGCCGAGCGCGGTCCACTCCCGGCGGCCGGCGCGGCGACCGGGCGCGGTCGGGTTCTCGGAGGTGCAGGTCGAGTTCGTCATGAGGCAGGACTGTACGGGCGTATTAAACGGTTGTCTAGAACGCTTGTATAAGTCGTTCGTCTAGGACGGTTGTATGGATCCTGGAGTACGCTGGCCCGCATGGGACATCGCGAGGATCTGCTCGAAGGCGCCAAGCGCTGCCTGCTCGAAAAGGGGTTCGTGCGCACCACCGCGCGCGACATCGTCAAGGAGTCGGGGGCCAACCTGGCGTCCATCGGCTACCACTACGGGTCGAAGGACGCGTTGCTGGCGCAGGCGTATGTCGCCCTGGTCGAAGGGGAGTCCGTCGCCTTCGAGGGGGAGGGGCCGGGCGAACTCCCGGGCGGGCCCGGATCCCTGGAGCGCTTCCGGGCCGTGTGGGCGAACATCGTCGCCACCATGCGGGAGCCCGGCTCGCTCTGGCGGCTCAGCATGGAGATCGTCGTCATGGGCGACCAACTGCCCGGCGTACGCGACGAGTTGGCGCGGGCGCAGCGACAGGGCTCACGCGGTTTCGTCTCGCTGCTGATGGGCGTGCCCGAGGAGGACGTCACGGACGCCGCCGCGGACACCCTCGGCAGCTTCTACTCGACCCTGATGCTGGGCGTCATCGCGCAGTGGACCTTCGATCCCAAGACGGCGCCCGACGCCGACGCCCTCACCGAGGGGCTGCGGCAGATCGTCGAGGGCGCCACGAACCGCTGACCCTGCCCTCGCGCAGCTCCACCACCCGGTCCGCGAAGTGCCGTACGACGTCCCGGTCGTGGCAGATGAACAGGTAGCCGAGCCCCAGGTCGTCCTGGAGACCGGCCAGCAGGTTCAGCACTCCGGCCCGGACGGACGGGTCCAGGGCCGACACCGGCTCGTCGAGCACCAGCAGGCGCGGGTCCGAGGCGAGCGCCCGGGCGATGCCGACGCGCTGGCACTGGCCGCCGGAGAGCTCGTCCGGACGGCGCTCGCCGTACGACGGGTCGAGGCCCACCCGGTCGAGGAGTTCGGCCACCTTGGCCGGGCCGTCGGCCGCGCTCCAGCGGCCCTGCACCTTCAGCGGTTCCGCCACCGCGTCGCGGATCCGGTGACGGGGGCTGAGGGAGCCGTACGGGTCCTGGAAGACCGGCTGCATTCGGGGGCGCAGCGGGCGTAGTTCGCGGTCGGTGAGGGTGGTCAACTCCCGTCCCTCGAAGTGGACTTCGCCCGCGTCCGGGCGGCGCAGCTGCAGCACCGCCAGGGCGGTGGAGGACTTGCCGCAGCCGGACGGGCCGTCGAGGGCGAGGGTCTCGCCCGGTTCGAGGGCGAAGGAGACGTGGTCGACGGCCGTCAGCGCGCCGTAGCGGACCACCAGGTCACGGACGTCCAGCAAGGGGCGGGTCAACGTCCCGGTCATACGAACTCCCCCAGGGGATCGGTGACTTCGCCGGCGCGATGACAGGCGACCAGGCGTCCGGCGACCTCGTGCTCGGCCGGCTCCTCGCGGTGGCAGACCTCGGCGGCCAGGGGGCAGCGCGGGGCGAACGCACAGCCCGGCGGCAGTGTCCCCGGCGGGGGAGGGGTGCCGGGGAGGGCGGGCAGCCGACGGCGCCGGGGGCCTTCGGCCCGGGGGAGGGCGGCCAGCAGGCCCGCGGTGTACGGCGCCCGCGGGTGCGCCAGGATCTCGCGCGCCGGGCCCGTCTCCACCGCGCGGCCGGCGTACATCACCAGCATCCGGTGCGCGTGCCGCCGTACCGCGTCCATGTCATGGGTGACCAGCACGAGCGCCGCGCCGACCGCTTCCCGCTGTTCCGCGAGCAGCTTCAGCACCGACTCCCGGCGGTCGGCGTCCAGCGCGGTGGTCGGCTCGTCGGCGACCAGGATCTCCGGTTCGTTGACGACCGCCATCGCGATGACGGCCCGCTGGCGCATGCCGCCGGAGTACTCGTGCGGGTACGCGCGTGCCGTGCGGGCCGCGTCGGGGATGCCCACCCGGTCCAGCGCGGCCACCGCGCGCGCCCGCGCCGCCCGCCGGGAGAGACCGCTCACCGACCGTACGGCCGCCGCGAGTTGGTCGCCCACCGGGTGGACGGGGGAGAGCGCGGAGAGCGCGTCCTGCGGGACCAGGGCGATCCGGCGGCCACGCGCTCCGGAAAGGTCCGGGTGGACGGTGCCGGTGGTCGTGGCCTGTCGCGGCAGCATGCCCAGCAGCGCCCGGGCGGTCAGGCTCTTGCCCGCGCCCGACTCGCCCACCAGGGCGAACACCTCGCGCGCCCGGACGTCGAACGACACCCCGCGCACGGCCTCCCGGCCGCCGACGGAGATCCGCAGGTCACGGACGCGGAGCAGGGGCTCGGACGCCGTCGGGGGCGACGGGAGCAGCGGGGTCGACGGGGGCAGCGGAGTGAACTGGGGCAACGGGGTTCTCCTTCTTCGTCGTTCGCGCACGGCCACGGCCCTGGGTGTACGCCGCTCCCGACACGGCCAGGCCCGCCAGCAGGGCCAGGGCGACCGCCGGCGCGAGGGCCGCCCACGGGGCCCGTTCCACGTAGGCGCGGGACTCGTCGAGGAGCAGGCCCCACTCGGGGGCGGGCGGCTGGGCGCCCAGGCCGAGGAAGCCCAGGGAGGCCAGCGCGAGGGCGATGCCGGGCAGGCGGAGCAGGGCGTGCCGGGCGACCGGGGCCGCCACCGACGGCAGGACGTGCCGGCTGAGGATCCACCACGGGGTCGCTCCGATCGCCCGTTGGGCGGTGAGGAACGACGACGCCCGCACCTCCTGGACCAGCGCCGCCGCGTGCGAGGCCAGCGGCGGCCAGGAGATCAGCGCGACCGCCAGGGCCGCGCCGCCGGTACCGGGTCCGGCCGCCGCGGCGACCAAGATGCCGACGATCACCGGGGGCAGCGCGTTGGCGATGTCCGCCGCGCCCGCCGCGACGCCCGGCAGAAAGCCCAGCGCCAACGACAGGACCAGGCTCAGCAGACAGACGGCCGCCGCCGTGCCGACGGTCGTGGCGGCGCCGTGGCCGAGCCGGGCCAGCACGTCACGGCCGAGTCCGTCGGCGCCGAGCGGGTGCGCCCAGGACGGCGGGGTCAGCCGGGCGGCCGTGTCCACCGCGTACGGGTCGCGCAGCAGGCCCCAGCCGATCGTCGTCCCGAGGACGGCGGCGAGGGCGAGCGGGATCGCCGGGTGAGTGCGGGCCGGGCGGGCCGGGGGCAGGCTCAGCGAGGCCTCCCGCAGCGCCGGGCCCAGCAGCCGGCGCCGGGCCAGCGCCGCCAGCGCGCCGGTGAGCAGGCCGAGCAGCAGCAGCGCCAGTACCGAGCCCTGGAGCAGCGGCAGATCCTGCGACTTGGCCGCCCCGAGGGCCGTACGGCCGATGCCGGGCACCGCGAACACCGTCTCCACCGCGACCGCGCCGCCCGTCAGACCCACCGCGGCCATCCCGAACTGCGGGAGCAGCGGCGGGAGCACACGGCGCAGCGCGGCCGCCGAGACGCGGGCCCCGCTCACCCCGGCGCCCCGCCACAGCTGAGCCCAGCGCTCGTCCAGGACGGCGGGCAGCGCGTCCGCGACCAGCCGGCCGAGCAGCCCGCCGGCCGGGACGCCGAGGGCGACGGCCGGCAGGACCAGGTGCCGCGGCCCCTGCCAGCCCGAGGTCGGCAGCCAGCCCAGCCACACCCCGCACACCAGCAGTCCCACCGTGGCCAGCAGGAACTCCGGCACGGCGGCCAGCATCGCAGCGCCCGCACCGGCCGAGGCCCGCCCGCGCAGCAGCACCGGTACGACCAGTGCGACGGCGAGCAGCAGCGCCACGCCGAGGGCCGCGCCCATCAGCGCCAGCGACACCTGGAGCCCGGTCGCGACCGACGGCAGGACATCGGTGCCGGAGACCCAGGACGTGCCGAGGTCGCCGTGCGCCAGGTCGGCGGCCCAACTCCCCAGCAGGGCGAGGGGGCCCGCGTCCAGGCCGAGGTCGCGCCGGATCGCGGCCAGGGCCTCCCGCGTGGGTTCCTGTTCGGCGGAACGGGCGCGCAGGACGGTCAGGGCGGGGTCGCGGCCCGAGAGCCAGGGCAGCAGACCCACGGCGGCGACCACCGCGAGGAGCGCGAGGGTACGGGTGGCCGCGGCCGGGGACGGCCTCAACACCCTTGCCGACCAGCTCACTTGACGTAGGTGGCGGCCGTGACCAGCTCCCGCTCCCGCGGGTCGTGCGCGGCGCCGACGACCCCGGCGGCGTCGCCCTGGACGACCCGCTCGTGCAGCATCGGCACGGCCGCGTCGGCGGCCAGGACGGCGGCCTCGGCGGCGATGACGGCCTTGCGGCGGGCCTCACCGGTGGGCGTCTCGGCGGCCTTGTGCACCGCGGCGTCCACGGAAGGGTCGTCGAGCTGGGCGATGTTGAAGGAGCCGTCGGAGGCGAAGTCGCTGTACAGGTAGGCGGCCGGGTCGCCGGAGTCCAGGACGGTGGCCCGGGACAGGATGAACGCGTCGAAGGCGCCGGCCAGCGCGTCCGCCTCGATGTTGGCGTACTCGCGCACCTCCAGCTTCACCTCGAACCCCGCCTTCTGCAGCTGCTGTTGCAGGGCGGCGGCGACCTCGGGCAGCTCGGCGCGGTCGGTGAACGTGCCGATGGTGATCGCCTTGCCGGCCGGGTCGCCCGCCTTCGCGCGGGTCACCGGCGTGCGCAGCCCGGCCGCCCACGGCAGCGCCGGTCCGAGCAGGCCCTCGGCGACGTCCGCGCGCCCCTCGTAGACGCCCCGCACGATCGACTCGGCGTCGATCGCCTCCCGGGCGGCGGCCCGCATCGAGGCGTCCTCGAACACGCCGTTCCCGGTGTTCAGGTACAGGGTGTTGGTGCGGGGCATGGGCACCTCGGTGACGAGGTCCTCGTCCAGCAGCGCGGCCTGCGAGACGGGCACCGCCTCGACGATGTCGGCCTCGCCGCTGCGCAGGGCGGCCGCGCGGGCGGTGCCGTCGGGCACGAACCGTACGTCGATGCCGGGCGCCTCGGCCTTGCCGCCCCAGTAGGCGTCGTAGCGGTCGAGGGTCGCGGAGGACGTCCCGTTCACCTTCGTCAGCTCGAAGGGGCCGGTGCCCGCCCCGACCGGGTTCACGGTCTTCCCGGTGTACGCCTTCGCCGCGAGGATCGACAACTGCGGCGAGCTGAGCCGCTGGGGGAGCAGGGGGTCCTCGTCGGCGGTGGTGACGGTGACCGTGCCGGCGTCGGCGGCCCGCACGGTGAGCTGCACGCCGTCCAGGATGCGGGGCTTGGGGGCGGCGGTGGCGGCCCTGGTCAGCGATCTCACGACCGCTTCGGCGTCGAGCTTCGTGCCGTCGTGGAAGGTGACGCCGTCGCGTATCTCGAAGCTCCAACTCCGGCCGCTCTGCCGCCAGGAGGTGGCGAGCGAGGCCTTCGGGTCGCCGTCCGCGTCCAGCTCGACGAGGGTCTCGGCGGTCGACCAGCGGGAGAGCTTGAAGGCGTCGTCGGAGAGCGGGGACAGCCCCGAGCGCGGCGGCTGCATCATCGCGACCCGCACCCGTTTCCCCTCGGTGTCCGCGGCGGCGGACCCGTCACCGGTGAAACAGCCGGTGAGCAGCGTGGAAGCGGCCGTGAGGGCGGTGACGGGAAGCAGACGGCGAGCGGGCAGGCGCACGGAACCCTCCGGGGCAAGGGGTGAGTAAAGGGGTGGTCAAGGCGAGTGCGCCGAGATTAGCATGATGATAATCATTTTCAATATCTTGCCGAGGGGCGGCCGCCTGCGGGGGAACTGCCTCGGAGGGCCGAGCGTCGAGAAGATCGTGACGAACATCGACGCCCTCTCCCGCACCTGGGACGCCCTCCGCCAGCTGAAGACCTCGCCCCGCGACGCCGACGCCGACCGCGCGGTCCTCGACTGCGCCGCCCGGCTCGCCGCCGCCCCCGCCGGGGAGAACGCCCTCGTCTGGACCCTGGGGCTCACGCTGACCGCCCCGTACGTCGCCTGGCTGCCGGGCGAGGGAGTCGACCGGGCGGCCTGGGAGGCGCTGACGGCCACGGACCGCGAACTGCGCGAGCGCCCCTGCGGCCACGCCTCGCACCCGTACCGGATCCATGACGCGGAAGAGGACGACTGGCACCTCGCCGAGTGGGCGCGGCGGTTCGCGACCGCCCAGGCGGACGAGACGGCCGAGTGGCGCGAGGAACAGCCGCGCGAGGAGTGGTTCTGCCCGCGCAACGTCGCCGGCTACGCCCGCATCGCCCTCGACATCCTCGACCCGGGCTCGGCGGCGGACGTCCCGCCCCGGCTGCCGTCGGACATCCAGAGCGACATCAAGTCCCTGTCGTCGGTGCTGCACCTCTATCCCTACGGCGATCCCGACGACGACCTCGCCTCCCAGGGCTGGAACCTCTCCCTCGCCGCCGACGCGGACCGCCCCGGACGCCTGCTCGTCGCCCGGGCGGTGAGCTGGCACGTCGTATCCGGCCTGGTGCGCAGGAAGTCGGTCCTCGACGACCTCGTCGAGGCCGTCCAAGGCGCGCTGCCGCACTACGCCGAAGCGACCTGCGAGCACGAGGGACACCCGGAGCTGGAGAACAGCGGCCCGGAGGCCGCCGAGACCGGCCTGCGGCTGAGCTGCCCCGCCGGACGGGCGATCTACGAGCGCGACCGCGAGGACGAGCCTCCGCTGGACGAGCTGCTCTGTCCGGCCCGCTTGAAAGAGGTCGCCGAGGAGACGCTGTCGACCCTCGTGGAGGGCCGCGACCAGCTCTTCGGCGAGCGCCCCACCGCCCACCTCGACGCCGAGTACCTGCGCGCGGACGGCCGTCTGGAGATCGAGAGGATCGCCGACCGCCTGGAGTCCACGGGCCGCAACGAGCAGTACGCCGACGACCTGGCCCTGTGGGCAGCCCGCCGCCACGAGAGCGCCGACGCCCGCGAACGCGCCGTCCTGCTGCTCACCGCCCACCAGGCGACGCGGATCGCCTACCCGAACCCCCTGTACGCCGTGACGCGCGGCGTCCTGGACCTGATGCGCGCCGTCGCCGCCGCGCCCGTGCCCGCCGACTGCGCCCACGCCGACGAGCACCCGGCCCTGGGGCGCGCGGAGTTCCGGCACGGTCTCGCCCACTTCCACGCGCCCGACGAGTTCCCGGCCGCCGAGCACGTCCGCAGCCCGGAGTCCTGGACCTGCCCGCGGTTCGCCGCGACGGTCGCCCAGAGCTGCGTCGACGAACTGGAGGACCTGTACGAGCTGGACGAGTAGGGAGCACGGGGGAGGGCCCCGCCTTGCTACAGCCGGGCCTCGCTACAGCCGGGCCCGCTTCAGCGCCATGTGCAGCAGCAGCCGGTCCTCCCCGTCGTCCAGGTCCAGGCCGGTCAGCTGCTCCACCCGGGACAGCCGGTAGTAGAGCGTCTGGCGGTGGATTCCCAGCTCGGCAGCCGTGCGACCCGCCTGGCCCGCGCAGTCGAGGTACACCTCCGCCGTGCGGGCGAGTTCACGGTGGGCGGGGGCGAGCAGTTCCCGTACGGCCGGGTCCTGGGGGGACTGCGGCGGCAGGGCGGTCAGCAGACGGTACGGGCCGATGGACGCCCATCGCGCGACCGGGCCGAGGCGGGGCTCCGCCAGGGCGGCCCGCGCCGACGCCGACGCCTCCTCCCAGGCGGCGCCGAGTTCCGCCAGACCGACGCGCCCGGCGGCCACTCCCGCGGCCGCCTCTCCCGCCCGCTCGAGGAGCCGGGCCGCCGCCGACGTCGCCGGGGTGAGGGTGTCCGTCGAGCGCAGCCGGACCAGCAGGGCCAGGGACTGGGACGCGACGCCCCACGGCACCGTGCACAGCGCCGTCGCCCCCGGCAGCGTACGGACGGAAGGGGCGTCGTCCGGGTCGGCGGACGGCCACGGGGTCACGCACACCACCGTGTGCGGACCGTCCGCGCGGGCGCCGAGCGCGGTGCGCAGCTCCGCGACCGCCATGTCCCGCTGCCAGCCGGGCTGCGCGGTCAGCACCGCCCGCAGCTCCCGGGTGAGGTCGGCCCCGTGCTGGGCCTCGTCGGCGAGCAGCGCGCCGATCCGGGCGGTCACCTCCATCGCGGCCGCCAACTGGGCCTGTGACGGCCCGGGATCGTCGTCCAGCAGCCAGACGTAGCCGAGGACGACCCCCCGATGCCGTACCGGGAGGCAGACCCGCCCCCGGTACACCCCCGCCTCCGGGGTCGGCGGGATCCGGACCGGGCCGCTCGCGCGTGTGATGCCGAAGCCCTCGAACCAGGTGCGGACGGCCGCCGTGGAGCGGCGGGTCAGGATCGAGCGGGTGCGCACCGGGTCCAGCGCGGACGCGTCCAGCTCACCCTCGCTGTCGTACGCGCCGAAGGCGATCAGCTCGAAGTCCCGGTTCTCCAGGGTCGCGGGAGCGTCGAGGAGCTCCGAGATCTCATCGACCAGTTCCTGGTAGTCGCCTTTGTAGTCGGCTGTCACCCGGGCATTCTCCCGCATTTTCGAAAGCCTTCATACATCTGTCTGAGATCTGTGGCACGGATGCGTGACAGGTGTCGATGGCCGACGATCGGAGGGATCCTTAGGTTTCACGGTGGTTCTATCTGCTGGTTTGTGGAGGTGCCCCGTGCTGGGTCCCGTGATTCTTGCCGCGTCGCGCAGCGACCGGATGCGACGCCTGATCTCGGCGGCCCCGGTGACGAAACAGGTCGTGGACCGCTTCATCCCCGGTGAGACGGTCGACGACGTCGTCCCGATCATCGAGGAGCTCACGGCCGAGGGGCTGGAGCTGACGATGGACGTCGTCGGCGAGGACATCACCACCCCCGGGCAGGCGGCCGCCGCCCGCGACGCCTACCTGGCGCTGATCGACCGGCTCGGCGCGCTCGACCTCGGCGAACGGGTCGAGATGTCCGTGAAGCTGTCCATGTTCGGCCAAGCGCTCGACGGCGGCCACGAGCTGGCCCTGGCCAACGTCCGCCCGGTCGTGGAGGCCGCCGCCGCCATCGGCACCACCGTCACCCTCGACGCCGAGGACCACACCACCCTCGACTCGATGTTCGCCATCCACGACGCACTGCGGGAGGACTTCCCGCAGACCGGCTGCGTCATCCAGGCGTACCTCTTCCGCACCGAGGCCGACGCCCGCCGTCTCGCCGCGAACGGCAGCCGGGTACGGCTGGTCAAGGGCGCCTACAAGGAGCCCGCCGAAGTCGCCCACCAGCAGAAACGCGAGACCGACAAGGCGTACGTCCGGATCCTGAGGATCCTCATGGACGGCGCCGGGTACCCGATGGTCGGATCCCACGACCCGCGCCTGATCACCATCGCGCAGGAGCTCGCCCACCGCGCCGGCCGCAAGCTCGACGAGTACGAGTTCCAGATGCTCTACGGCATCCGGAGCGACGAGCACCTGCGGCTGGCCGCCGAAGGCCACCGCATGCGCGTCTACACCGCCTACGGCACCGACTGGTACGGCTACTTCATGCGCCGGCTCGCGGAGAAGCCGGCCAACCTGCGGTTCTTCGTCCGCAGCATGATCACCAAAGGCTGAGCCCGAACACCCGCTCAAGTTCAAGGAGTTACGGATCCCATGGACGCTGTGACCCAGGTCCCCACCCCCGTCAACGAGCCGGTGCACGGCTACGCCCCCGGCTCGCCCGAGCGCTCCCGGCTGGAGGCCAAGCTCAAGGAGCTGGCCGACAACCCGATCGAGCTGCCCTGCACCATCGGCGGCGAGCGGCGGATGGGCGGCGGCAAGCGGTTCGACGTCGTGCAGCCGCACCACCACAAGGCCCGCCTCGGCACCTACGCCAACGCCACCCGGCAGGACGCCCGGGACGCCGTCGACGCGGCCCTCGCCGCCGCGCCCGCCTGGCGCGCGATGTCCTTCGACGACCGCGCCGCGATCATTCTGCGCGCCGCCGAACTGCTCGCCGGTCCCTGGCGCGAGACGCTGGCCGCCTCCACCATGCTCGGCCAGTCGAAGACCGCCCAGCAGGCGGAGATCGACTGTCCCTGCGAACTGGTCGACTTCTGGCGCTTCAACGTCGCCTACGCCCGCCAGATCCTGGCCGAGCAGCCCCCGGCGAACTCGCCGGGCGTCTGGAACCGCCTCGACCACCGTCCGCTCGAGGGCTTCGTCTACGCCATCACGCCGTTCAACTTCACGGCCATCGCCGGCAACCTGCCGACCGCGCCCGCGCTGATGGGCAACGTGGTCGTGTGGAAGCCGTCGCCGACCCAGACCCACGCGGCCGTCCTGCTGCTGCAGTTGCTGGAGGAGGCCGGGCTGCCCAAGGGCGTCATCAACCTCGTCACCGGCGACGGCATCGAGGTCTCCGACGTGGCCCTGAACCACCGCGACCTGGCCGGCATCCACTTCACCGGCTCGACCAAGACGTTCCAGTACCTGTGGAAGACGGTCGGCGCCAACATCGAGAAGTACCGCTCCTACCCGCGGCTGGTCGGTGAGACCGGCGGCAAGGACTTCGTCGTCGCCCACCCGAGCGCCGACCGCGCGGTTCTCAAGACCGCCCTCACGCGCGGCGCGTTCGAGTACCAGGGCCAGAAGTGCAGCGCGACCTCGCGCGCCTACATTCCGGCGTCGATGTGGAACTCCGGCTTCAAGGAGGAGTTCGCCGCCGAGGTCGACCACCTCACCATGGGTGACGTCACCGACCTCGCCAACTTCATCGGCGCCGTCATCGACGAGCGTTCCTTCGCCAAGAACAAGGCCGCCATCGACCGTGCGAAGGCGGACCCGACCTGCACGATCGTCGCGGGCGGCTCCTACGACGACTCGGTCGGCTGGTTCGTCCGCCCGACCGTCGTCGAGTGCACCGACCCGGCGAACGAGGTCTTCACGACCGAGTACTTCGGCCCGTTCCTCGCCGTGCACGTCTACGAGGACGACGCCTACGACGAGATGCTGACGCAGATGGAGTCGGTGTCCGACTACGCGCTCACCGGCTCGGTCATCGCGAACGACCGCGCGGCCGCCGCGTACACGATGGAGAAGCTGCGCTACGCGGCCGGCAACTTCTACATCAACGACAAGTCGACCGGCGCCGTCGTCGGCCAGCAGCCCTTCGGCGGCGGCCGTGCCTCCGGCACCGACGACAAGGCCGGCGCCCCGCAGAACCTGATGCGCTGGACGCTGACCCGCGCCATCAAGGAGACCCTGGTCCCGCCGACCGACTACACGTACCCGCACATGGGCTGACACCCACTCAGCCCTACCCGGTCGCCGGTCACACTCTTCGCCATGACAGACATGACAGACATGACGGAGAGCGTGACCGTGAAGGCCGACGACGGAGTGCGGCTGTGGGCCGCGCGGTCGGGCCGCGGCGAGGCGGGCGAAGCCCTGGTGCTGTGCCACGGCGGGCCCGGGCTGTGGGACATGTTCGAGGACGTGGCCGCCCTGCTCGACGACCTGGCGCCGGTGATCCGCTGGGACCAGCGCGGCTGCGGGCGGTCGGAGCGCTGCGCCGGACCGTGGACCACCGAGCGCTTCGTGGCCGATCTGGACGCCGTACGACGGCACTTCGGCCTCGAACGGATGGCGCTGCTCGGTCACTCCTGGGGCGCGCAGCTCGCGCTGAGCTATGCGCTGGCCCACCCGGAACGCGTCGGCGCGCTGCTGTACGTCAGCGGTACGGGCATCGACCCGGTGTCCTCCTGGCACGGGCCGTTCGGCGAGAACTTCCTCGCCCGGCTCGGGGAGGCGCCCGAACGGCTCGCCCGCTGGCGGGAGCTGCCGAAGGAGGACCCCGAGCGGGCCGTGCTCCAGTGGTCGATCGAGTTCGAGGACCGGGACCGGGCGCTGGAGCACGCCGGACGCATGGCCGACCCCTGGTTCGGGATCAACGTGGAGTGCAACGACGCCCTGAACGCCGAGACCGGACGCGCCTGGGGCGCCCCCGAGCTGTACACCGCCTGCCAGGCGCTCGACGTGCCCGTGACGATCGTCGACGGCGCCCGCGACATCCGGCCGCGTTCGGCGGTCGACTCGCTGAAGCGGGCTCTGCCGCGGGGACGGCGGGTGATCTTTCCGGAGGCCGGGCACCTGCCGTGGGTGGAGCAGCCGAGGGGCTTCCGGGAGGCCGTGGCGGCGGCCCTCGACGGGGGCGCCGTCTCAGATAGTAGGAAGTCCGAGTATTTGTAGAGACAGGCGCGCGCTCCTCGCTTAGCTTTGTAGGAGCCGAACGTCTCGCTCGATCAAGCGAATGGCGGTCGTGAGCCGGGCCCCGTGCAGGCAACCCCTGCGGCCCGCTCCCCGCCCACCGGCGTCTCGCACCCCCCTTCAGCACTCCCTGGAATTCGAAGGAGTCGATTTCCCATGGCCGAGACGACCGTCCGCCGCCGAGTCCGTCACGTCTCCGGTACGAGCGAGTCCGACCGCAAGAACGCCGCCGCCGCCCTCCAGCGCGCCCTCGACCGCCGTGACAACGGCGGCGAGACCGGCCACTGAGCCGAACTGGGCAGAGCTGAGCCGATACGCGCCGATCGGCGCTGAGCCGAGTCGAGTCGAGTCGGCCGCAAGTCCGGGAGCCGCACCCGCACGGGGTGTGGCGCGGGCCCCGAACGGGACTTCGGGACCCGCGCCGCACCTCGACTCCGCCGTCCGTATGGCGGACAGTTCATGTCATCCCATGGGACGGAGGAGTAGGGTTCCCGCATGTCTCGCAGCCTCAATCTCGCAGTGATTCCCGGTGACGGCATCGGCCAGGAGGTCGTGGCCGAAGGTCTCAAGGTCCTCTCCGCCGTCCTCCCGCAGGATGTGAAGCTGGAGACCAAGGAGTACGACTTCGGCGCCCGGCGCTACCACGCCACCGGTGAGACCCTCACCGACGCCGACGCCGAGGCGCTCAAGCAGCACGACGCCATCCTGCTCGGCGCGATCGGCGACCCGAGCGTCCCGTCCGGCGTCCTGGAGCGGGGCTTCCTGCTCAAGCTGCGCTTCCTCTTCGACCACCATGTGAACCTGCGTCCCTCGAAGCTCCTCCCGGGTGTCGCCACCCCGCTGGCCGGCCAGCCCGAGATCGACTTCATCGTGGTCCGCGAGGGCACCGAGGGCCCGTACACCGGCAACGGCGGCACGATCCGCAAGGGCACCCCGCACGAGGTCGCCACCGAGGTCTCCGTGAACACGGCCTTCGGCGTCGAGCGCGTCGTCCGGGACGCGTTCGCCCGCGCCCAGGCCCGCCCCCGCAAGAAGCTGACGCTGGTCCACAAGAACAACGTGCTGGCCTTCGCCGGTCACCTGTGGACGAACGTCTTCAACCAGGTGGCCGAGGAGTTCCCCGAGGTCACCACCGACTACATCCACGTCGACGCGGCCACGATCTACCTGGTCACCGACCCGGGCCGGTTCGACGTCATCGTCACCGACAACCTCTTCGGCGACATCATCACCGACCTCGCCGCGGCCGTCTCCGGCGGCATCGGCGTCGCCGCGAGCGGGAACATCAACCCGTCCGGCGAGTTCCCGTCCATGTTCGAGCCGGTGCACGGCTCGGCCCCGGACATCGCCGGCCAGGGCAAGGCCGACCCCACCGCCACGGTCCTGTCCGTCGCCCTGCTGCTGCGTCACCTCGGCCACGAGGCGGAAGCGGTCCGTATCGAGGAAGCCGTCTCCGCCGACCTGGCGGAGCGCGGTTCGCTGCCCGCGCGCAGCACCTCCGAGATCGGTGACGCGCTCTCCGTACGAGTAGCCGGCTGACCCCGCGCTGCACGAAACCTTTCGAAGCCGCCGGGTCGCATCCGCACCCGGCGGCTTCTCGTATGTCCGGCCGGGTGCCACCATCAACCCTGGGTCGCATTCACGCCGTTTTCTTCCTCGGACCCCGCTTGCGATAATCGAACGCGGAGCCGCGGTATGAGGGAATGCTCGGACGTCCTAGCACCGGCCACCGGCCGTTCGGACGTGAGCGCGGCCCGTCACTACACAACCGGTGAAGGACAACCACTCATGACGACGCCCACGATCGAGCTCAAGCCCTCCGCCAGCCCGACCTCCACCGCCGAGCGGCAGGCGATACTGGCGAACCCCGGTTTCGGCCGCCACTTCACCGACCACATGGTGACGATCAAGTGGACCGAGGGCCGCGGCTGGCACGACGGCCAGCTCGTTCCGTACGCGCCGATCCCCCTGGACCCGGCCACCATGGTCCTGCACTACGCGCAGGAGATCTTCGAGGGCCTGAAGGCCTACCGCCGCCCCGACGGCTCCGTCGCCACCTTCCGCCCGGACCAGAACGCCAAGCGCTTCCAGCGCTCCGCCCGCCGCCTGGCCATGCCCGAGCTACCGGTCGAGACGTTCATCGAGGCGTGCGACGCCCTCGTCGGCCAGGACAAGGACTGGGTGCCCGCGCACGGCGGCGAGGAGTCCCTCTACCTGCGCCCCTTCATGATCGCGACCGAGGTCGGGCTGGGCGTGAAGCCGGCCAACGAGTACCTCTTCCTGGTCATCGCCTCGCCCGCCGGCGCCTACTTCCCGGGCGGTGTGAAGCCCGTCTCCATCTGGGTCTCCGAGGAGCACGTCCGGGCCGTCCCCGGCGGCATGGGCGACGCCAAGACGGGCGGCAACTACGCCGCCTCCCTGCTCGCCCAGGCCGAGGCCGCCGAACAGGGCTGCGCCCAGGTCTGCTACCTCGACGCGGTCGAGCGCAAGTGGGTCGAGGAACTCGGCGGCATGAACCTGTACTTCGTGTACGAGGACAAGATCGTCACCCCGTCCCTCACCGGCTCCATCCTGGAGGGCGTCACCCGCGACAGCCTCCTCACCGTCGCCCGCGACCTCGGCTACCCGGCCGAGGAGGGCCGCGTCTCCGTCGACCAGTGGCAGCGCGACTCCGAGAACGGCACGCTGAAGGAGGTCTTCGCCTGCGGCACCGCCGCCGTGATCACCCCGGTCGGCACGGTCAAGCGCACCGGCGGCGAGTGGCGGCAGTCGGACGGCGAGCCCGGCGAGGTCACCCTCAAGCTCCGCCAGGCCCTGCTGGACATCCAGCGCGGCACGGCCGAGGACCGGCACGGCTGGATGCACGAGCTGGGCTGACACCCTTACGGGTGATCGCCGGTGGGCGCATTGCTCGCATTCTGAGACACCCGTGAGCGCGGGGGCGGTCTGTGCCAGACTGCCCCCGTGCTCTCGTTCGCCATGATTATTGGCAGCAGGCGCGCCGGTCCGCAGTGACCGCTCCGTACGACACGGTACGAGCGGACATCGTGTCCTCGACCCGCGCGCAGACCTCTCGCACCCGCGAGAGGTTTTTCGCTTTTCTGGCCCACCCGCAGCCGGGAGCGAGAGCGCGAGGGACCATGGGGGGATGGTGGAGCCGGTCATTCCGGTAACGACCGAGATCCAACACAGGAGCCTTCAGACCATGACCGAAACCAGCGAACTCGACGACTCCTTCCACGTCTTCGACACCACCCTGCGCGACGGCGCGCAGCGTGAGGGCATCAACCTCACCGTCGCCGACAAGCTGGCCATCGCCCGGCACCTGGACGACTTCGGAGTGGGCTTCATCGAAGGCGGCTGGCCCGGCGCCAACCCCCGGGACACCGAGTTCTTCGCCCGCGCGCAGGCCGAGATCGACTTCAAGAACGCGGCGCTGGTCGCCTTCGGCGCGACCCGCCGGGCCGGCGCCAAGGCGGCGGAGGACCCGCAGGTCAGGGCGCTGCTGGAGTCGGGCGCCGGGGTGATCACCCTGGTCGCGAAGTCCCACGACCGGCATGTCGAGCTGGCCCTGCGCACGACGCTGGACGAGAACCTGGCGATGGTCGGCGACACGGTGTCCTTCCTGAAGAGCCAGGGCCGCCGGGTCTTCGTCGACTGCGAGCACTTCTTCGACGGCTACCGCGCGAACCCGGAGTACGCCAAGGCGGTCGTCCGGGCGGCCGCCGAGGCCGGCGCGGACGTGGTCATCCTCTGCGACACCAACGGCGGCATGCTCCCCGCGCAGATCCAGGCGGTCGTCTCCACCGTCCTCGCCGACACCGGCGCCCGCCTCGGCATCCATGCCCAGGACGACACCGGCTGCGCGGTCGCCAACACCCTCGCCGCGGTGGACGCGGGCGCGACGCACGTCCAGTGCACGGCGAACGGCTACGGCGAGCGGGTCGGCAACGCCAACCTGTTCCCGGTGGTCGCCGCCCTGGAGCTGAAGTACGGCAAGAAGGTGCTGCCCGAGGGCCGGCTGCGCGAGATGACCCGGATCTCGCACGCGATCGCCGAGGTCGTCAACCTCACGCCGTCCACGCATCAGCCCTACGTGGGAGTCTCGGCCTTCGCCCACAAGGCGGGCCTGCACGCCTCGGCCATCAAGGTCGACCCCGACCTCTACCAGCACATCGACCCCGAGCAGGTCGGCAACACCATGCGGATGCTGGTCTCCGACATGGCCGGCCGCGCCTCCGTCGAGCTCAAGGGCAAGGAACTCGGCGTCGACCTGGGCGACGACCGCGAAGTGGTCGGCCGGGTCGTGGAGCGGGTCAAGGAGCGCGAGCTCAAGGGCTACACCTACGAGGCCGCGGACGCCTCCTTCGAACTCCTGCTGCGCGCCGAGGTCGAGGGCAAGCCGCTGAAGTACTTCGAGGTCGAGTCCTGGCGCGCCATCGTCGAGGACCGCCCCGACGGCACCCACGCCAACGAGGCCACGGTCAAGCTGTGGGCCAAGGGCGAGCGGATCGTCGCGACGGCGGAGGGCAACGGCCCGGTCAACGCCCTGGACCGCGCGCTGCGCGTGGCCCTGGAGAAGATCTACCCCCAGCTGGCCAAGCTCGAGCTGGTCGACTACAAGGTCCGCATCCTGGAGGGCGTGCACGGCACCGAGTCCACCACCCGCGTCCTGATCTCCACGACCGACGGCGCCGGCGAGTGGTCCACGGTCGGCGTCGCCGAGAACGTCATCGCGGCCTCGTGGCAGGCCCTGGAGGACGCGTGCACCTACGGGCTGCTGAAGGCGGGCGTGGACCCGGCGGAGTAGTTCCCCGTCCACGGCATGTCTGGTATCGGTGGGTTTCGGGTAGCTTCGAGGTATGAAGGTCGCGACCTCGACCCGGCCTCCCCGAGGCCTCACCGGACTGCTGTTCGCACTGGCGCTCGCCGTCCTGACGGTCCTGACCGTGCTGTCGGCGGGCGCCCCGCGAGCCACCGCGGCCTCGACCGACCTCTCGACCATCGCCGACTCGCTCCGTAAGAGCCCGGTCTACGTCGACCCCGACGCGAGCGCCCAGCTGTCCCAGGCGGACGCGCACGCGCTCCAGAAGCAGATCGAGGACGCGGACAAGCCCCTGTTCATCGCCGTCCTGCCCGCCGGTCACCCCACGGCGGACCTCTTCACCGACCTGCGCACCGCCACCGGCGTCACCGGCCTCTACGCGATCCGCCTCGGCGACCGCTTCGACGCCCGCGCCGACTCCTCCGTCATGTCGCGCACGGCCGTGCAGAACCTGGTCACCAGCGTCCGGGGCGAGAGCGACGCCAAGACCCAGCTGGACGACTTCACCGACCGTGCGCTGGCCAACATGGGCGGCTCGGCCCCCGCGAGCTGGAGCTCCTCGGGCGGCGACGGCGTCTCGACCACCGCGCTGATCGCCGCGGGCGCGGTCCTGGTGGCCGGCGGCGCGGGCGCGTACACCCTCGTGCGGCGCAACCGCCGGCGTCACGAGCAGGAGCAGCGGGCCTCCCTCGAACGGCTGCGGGTCGTCGTCGACGAGGACATCACGGCCTTCGGCGAGGAACTCGACCGGCTGGACTTCCACCCCTCCGAGCCGGGCGCCGACGACCTGATGCGCGCCGACTACGAACGCGCCCTGGACTCCTACGAGCAGGCGAAGTCGCTCATGGGAGCGGCGACGAGACCGGAGGACGTCCGCGCCGTCACCGAGGCCGTGGAGGGCGGCCGCTTCTCCCTCGCCCAGCTCGCCGCCCGCCGTGCGGGCCGGCCGCTGCCGGAGCGCCGTCCGCCCTGCTTCTTCGACCCCCGCCACGGGCCCTCGGTCACCGACGCCACCTGGACGCCGTCCGGCGGCGCGACCCGCGAGGTCCCGGTCTGCGCGGCGGACGCGACCCGGCTGGCCGACGGCCGAGACCCCGTGATCCGCGAGGTCGACAGCGACTACGGCCGCCGCCCGTACTGGGAGGCCGGCCCCGCCTACGGACCCTGGGCGGGCGGCTACTTCGGCGGCGGCATCCTGCCCGGCCTGCTCGTCGGCACGATGCTCGGCTCCCTCATGGCCACCCCGTCGTACGCCTCCGACTACGGCGCCGGCTACGGCGACTTCGGCGGCGGATACGAGGGCGGCGACGTCTCCGGCGCCGACTTCGACGCGGGCGACTTCGGCGGCTTCGGCGGTGGGGGAGGGGACTTCGGCGGGGGCGGCGGGGGCGACTTCGGCGGAGGGTTCTGAAGACCCGGGCAGGACCCGGGGAACGGGCACGGGCCCGGCGCAGGTCGGCGCCGGGCCCGTGGCCTTCGTACGAGGTTCTCGCTGGTGAGCGCGGCTCACGGCAGCGACGGTGCCTGCGTCAGAGCGTGGCGGCCGCGGCGGTGATCGCCGAGGCGAAGGTGGACACCTCGGAGTAGACGCCGGGGGCGTTGGCCCGGGCGCAGCCGATGCCCCAGCTCACGATGCCGACCTGGACCCATGCGTTGGCGGCGTCCCGGCGGAACATCGGGCCGCCCGAGTCGCCCTGGCAGGTGTCGGTGCCGCCGGCCGCGTAACCGGCGCAGATCTCGTCGCTGGCGACGAGCCCGCTGTAGCCGCTGTACGCACGACAGGTCGCGTCACTCACGAACGGCACGGTGGCCTTGAGCAGGTAGCGCTGCTGGGCGCCGCCCTCGGTGGCCGAACCCCAGCCGGCGATGGTGAAGGTGCCGGTGTTGTACTGCGTGGTGGTGGCGATGTTCAGGGTGGACTGGGTGGTGATGGGCGAGGCGAGCTTGATCAGCGCCCAGTCCTTGCCGTTGCCGTTGTAGCCGGGGGCCCGGTACACGTACGTGGACTTGACCTGGACCCGGCCGGTGGTGGACTGCAGGTCCACGACGCCGGCGGTGGCGGTGATGCTGGTGTTGGCGCCGGTCCCGCTGACGCAGTGCGCGGCGGTGAGCACGATCTGCTGGGTGAGGAGGGACCCGCCACAGCCCATGGAGAGCCGGACCATGAACGGGAACTCGCCCTGCGCGGCACGGGTTCCGCCGACGACGGGCGAGGGGGCGGCCTGTGCGGCCGAGACGGGCTGGAGGCTGGCGATCGCGAGGGCGGCCGCGCCGACGGCGGCGAATCTCTTGAACGCCGTGAGGAGCTTCTTCAAGGTGCTGCCTTCCGTGGGGGGTTGAGTTTGGCGTGATCATGTCAAATCGATGGACAAAGAAATGCCCATGCGCTGGCATGGTCAGGTCAAATCTGTTGTTGGATTATGAGAAGGCTGTGAGCCCTTGCACAAGGGGGCTGATTCAGCCACGCCCGGCAGCGGGGGCGGCAGGGCCGTGGGCGGGGGCAGGAGCGAGACCGGCGAGCGCGCCGAGGGGCTCACCGCTCAGCCGGCAGACCTTCCACTCCTCCAGGAACTCCACCCCGAGCGACTTGTAGAAGTCGATCGCAGGCTGGTTCCAGTCCAGCACCCACCACTCGAAGCGCTCGTAACCCTTCTCCCGGCAGAGCGCGGCGAGAGCGGCGAGCAGAGCCTTGCCGTGGCCGCCGCCGCGGGCCTGCGGCCGGACGTAGAGGTCCTCCAGATGCATGCCCCGGGTCCCGGTCCAGGTGGAGAAGCGGGGGAACCACAGGGCGAACCCCAGCACCTCGCCCGTGCCGCCGTCGTCCTCGGCGATCAGGGCGAAGGCCGCGGGATGCTCCCCGAACAGCGCATCGCGCAACTGTTCCTCGCCGGCCCTGGCCTGCTCGACCGCCCTCTCGTACGCGGCGAGCTCCCGGATCATCGCGCGGATCTCCGGTACGTCGTTCGGGGTGGCGGCTCGGATCATGCGCAGGATCATGGGCGACCGCCGCGAGCCGTGTCCACGCAATTCCGCCCCTCGGACGGAGGAGCCGCGGCGGCTGGTCCAGAAGGACGGTTCCAGGCCTCTGGAGGACAGGTCGCAAGTCCGCGAGGCCCGACCGGCGGCCGCGCTCGCGAAGTCGGCGGAGGCGGCCGCCGGTTCCGGGTGAGCGGGGTCGCGGTTCTCGGCGGACCGCCGTCAGTCCTGGGCCGCCGCCTTGGCGAAACCGAGCAGGGCCTCGAAGTCGATCGCCCCCGGATCCCCGTGCGCGTTCTCGGGGACGTGCATATGCCCGCACACCCCCTTGAACCCGTTCCACCGCTCCCCGGTCATCCGCTGCCCGCCGCCGTTCCCCGCCGACTTCGGGTACGCCGGCCACAGCGTCGGCCCGCGCAGCGGCACGTCGTGGTGGATGTGCATCCACGCCAGGTACTGGGCGACGGCGCGCAGCGCCCACTCCGGGGCCTTCGGCCAGTACATGTGGGCCTGCCCGCGGGCCTTCCACTTGGCGTGCAGATCGGGGTCGCAGGTGCCGACGAGTTCCGCCTGGCAGACGTTCAGCGTGTTCGTCTCGACGCCGCCCTTGCGGTTGGCCAGCGCACGCGAGGAGACGTCGATGTCGAAGTGCTGGTACCACTTCAGCCGTCTGGCGGCGAAGTCCGGCACCGCCGTCAGGTTGGGTGCGACGGCGCCGCCCTGGTAGTCGGGCAGCGAGCCGCCTTCCGTGGTGTGCAGGACGATGGCGTTGACCTCCATGCGGTCGCCGCCGAAGTCGTCCTGGTACCAGTGGTCGCGGTTGGCGCCGGGGTAGTGCTGGGGTCCGGTCCTGGTGCTCATGCCTCGTGACTGTGACACGGAACACAGCGAGGGGCCGGAAGCTCTTCGCTTCCGGCCCCTATCCGCCGATTTCTTCTGAAATGGGCCGCATGCTTAGGCGTTCTTGATCGCCGAGATGTCGAAGTTCAGCTTGATCTTGTCGGAGACCAGCACGCCACCCGTCTCCAGCGCGGCGTTCCAGGTCAGGCCCCACTCGGAGCGCAGGATCTCGGCCTTGCCCTCGAAACCGACGCGCTCGTTGCCGAACGGGTCCGTGGCGGCGCCGTTGAACTCCAGGTCGATGCTGAGCTGCTTGGTGACCCCGAGGATGCTCAGGTCGCCGGTGATGCGGTAGTCGTCGCCGCCCAGGGCCTCGGCGGAGGTGGAGCGGAAGGTCATCGTCGGGAACTCGTCGGTCTTGAAGAAGTCAGCGCTCTTGAGGTGGCCGTCGCGGTCGGCGGACCCGGTGTCGACGCTCTCCATCGTGACGTCGATGGTGGCGGTCGAGCGGGAGGGGTCGGCGCCGTCCAGGTGCAGCGTGCCGGTGAAGTCGCCGAACTTGCCCTTGACGTTGGTGACCATCGCGTGGCGGGCGACGAAGCCGATCGCCGAGTGCGCCGGGTCGATCGAGTACTCGCCGGTCAGGGCGGCGAGCTCGGGGTTCACCGTGCCGGTCGCGGGGGTGGCGGCGGCGGTGGTGGTCTCGTCGGTGCTCTTGCGGCCGAAGATGCCCATGACGTGCTCCTTGGGGACGGGGAAGATCGTTTCGGGGACGGGGAAGATCGTTGATGTTTAATCTTCAACGAGGTCAACATGGGAGACCGTAGACCTATTCCGTTCAACATTCAACTTAATCCGCGGAGTGTCTCCTGTTGCTTCCGAGGATGCCTCTCCTGCACTAAGGTCGGTGCCCGTGAATCGTCGTCCGGGGCTCGGTTCACCCCGGGGATGGCATCCGCGGGCAGGAATTGTGAGCTGGGTCTCAGCGTCCGGGTTTGTTCGACCCCTACAAGCTCTTGGCCCTCTGAGCAGTCGGAACGGCTGCATGCCGGTCGGGTTCTGTTCAGGGGTACCAGGAAATGGCTCCGGAGACTGTACGGAGTCGACGTCTCTCTTTCCTTGGCGAGCTTCGTAAGGTCGCTACATGACCGTTTTGGAAGAGACGACGGGTGAGCCGACCGGGGAACCCACGGACGCGCGCGGCCGGGTGGCCGAGCTGCTGGAGATCCGTGCCCAGGCGCTGGCCGGCCCGAGCGAGCGGGCGACCCAGGCGCAGCACGCCAAGGGCAAGCTGACCGCCCGGGAGCGGATCGAGCTCCTCGTGGACCCGGGGTCCTTCCAGGAGGTCGAGCAGCTGCGCCGGCACCGGGCGACCGGCTTCGGCCTGGAGTCCAAGAAGCCGTTCACCGACGGCGTCATCACCGGCTGGGGCACGGTCGAGGGCCGCACGGTCTTCGTCTACGCCCATGACTTCCGCATCTTCGGCGGCGCGCTGGGCGAGGCCCACGCCACGAAGATCCACAAGATCATGGACATGGCCATCGCGGCCGGCGCCCCGCTGGTCTCCCTCAACGACGGCGCCGGCGCCCGTATCCAGGAGGGCGTCTCCGCCCTCGCCGGCTACGGCGGCATCTTCCAGCGCAACACCCGCGCCTCCGGTGTGATCCCGCAGATCAGCGTGATGCTCGGCCCCTGCGCCGGCGGCGCGGCCTACAGCCCCGCCCTCACCGACTTCGTCTTCATGGTCCGCGAGACCTCGCAGATGTTCATCACCGGCCCGGACGTCGTCAAGGCGGTCACCGGCGAGGAGATCACCCAGAACGGCCTCGGCGGCGCCGATGTGCACGCTGAGACCTCCGGCGTCTGCCACTTCGCGTACGACGACGAGGAGACCTGCATCGCGGAGGTCCGCTACCTCCTCTCGCTGCTCCCGCAGAACAACCGCGAGAACCCCCCGCGCGTCGAGTCGAGCGACCCCGCCGACCGCCGCAGCGACGTCCTGCTCGACCTGGTCCCGGCGGACGGCAACCGTCCGTACGACATGACCAAGGTCATCGAGGAGATCGTCGACGACGGCGAGTACGTGGAGATCCACGAGCGCTGGGCCCGCAACATCATCTGCGCGATGGCCCGGCTCGACGGCCGGGTCGTCGGCATCGTGGCCAATCAGCCGCAGTCCCTCGCGGGCGTCCTGGACATCGAGGCGTCGGAAAAAGCTGCACGCTTTGTCCAGATGTGTGACGCTTTCAATATCCCGATCGTCACCTTCCTGGACGTCCCCGGATTCCTCCCGGGCGTCGACCAGGAGCACGGCGGAATCATCCGGCACGGCGCGAAGCTGCTCTACGCCTACTGCAATGCGACCGTGCCGCGGATCTCGCTGATCCTGCGCAAGGCGTATGGAGGCGCCTACATCGTCATGGACAGTCAGTCCATCGGCGCCGACCTCACCTACGCGTGGCCGACGAACGAGATCGCCGTGATGGGTGCCGAAGGCGCCGCCAACGTCATCTTCCGACGTCAGATCGCCGAGGCCGAGGACCCCGACGCCATGCGGGCCCGCATGGTCAAGGAGTACAAGTCCGAGCTGATGCACCCGTACTACGCGGCGGAGCGCGGTCTGGTCGACGACGTCATCGACCCCGCCGAGACCCGCGAGGTCCTCATCAAGTCCCTGGCCATGCTCCAGTCGAAGCACGCGGATCTGCCCTCGCGCAAGCACGGCAACCCCCCGCAGTAACCCGACGGATCCCCTGCGGAAACCTCATCCACGGAGACTTACACACATGAACGCTCCCGACATTCGCGTCGAGAAGGGCCACGCCGAGCCCGAGGAAGTCGCCGCCATCACGGCGATCCTCCTGGCCCGCGCCGCCGCCCAGCCCTCCACCGCCGACACCCACCGAAGCCGCCCCAAGGCCGGCTGGCGCCGCCTGGAGCGCGAGGGCGGCTTCCGCGCCCCGCACAGCTGGCACTGAGTGTGAAACGACGGAAGGGCCCCTCTCGCAAGAGAGGGGCCCTTCCGTCGTGCTTGTGCTTTTAAGGGGCGCGGGGCTGTATCGATATGCGGCTCCGCCGCGCGGGCGCGACCAGCCACAGGGCTGCCCGCAGACGGCACACAACCGTCAGAGGCAGCCCAGTGGCCGCAGGAACACCTACCGCAAGCGAGCCATCAACGCATGCTCCACGAGAGTGATGAGCGCCGACTTCGCGTCCGCACGATGCCGCGCGTCCGTCGTGATGATCGGTGTGTCGGGGCCGATCTGCAGCGCCTCGCGCACCTCGTCCGGGTTGTACGGCTGGTTCCCGTCGAAGCCGTTCAGGGCGATCACGAACGGCAGACCCGAGTTCTCGAAGTAGTCGACCGCGGGGAAGCAGTCGGCGAGACGGCGCGTGTCCACCAGGACGATCGCGCCGATCGCACCGCGCACCAGGTCGTCCCACATGAACCAGAAGCGGTCCTGGCCGGGCGTACCGAAGAGGTACAGGATCAGGTCCTGATCCAGGGTGATGCGGCCGAAGTCCATGGCGACCGTCGTGGTCGTCTTGTCCCCGGTGTGGGTGAGGTCGTCGATGCCCGCCGACGCGGACGTCATGACGGCCTCGGTACGCAGCGGATTGATCTCCGAAACAGCCCCGACGAACGTGGTCTTGCCCACGCCGAAGCCGCCCGCCACCACGATCTTCGCGGAAGTGGTGGAGCGGGACGGACCCCCGCTAGAGCTTGCGAAGTCCACTGAGCACCCTTTCGAGCAGTGTCACGTCTGGCTGGCCGCCGGCGTTCTCGTCGCCGCCGGGCTGATGGATGGCGACCAGGCCCGCCTCCGCCAAGTCGGCGACGAGGATCCTGGCCACGCCGAGGGGGATGGTCAGCAGCGCCGAGATCTCGGCGACCGACTTGATCTCTCGGCAGAGGTTGCAGATCCGCTGATGCTCGGGCAGTTGGCCCTGCATCTGGTGCGGCTGCGCAGTGGTGTGCACCAGCGCCTCGATGGCGAGCTGGTAACGCGGGCGGGTCCGGCCACCGGTCATGGCGTACGGACGCACCAGCGGGTTGTGCGCCGCTCCGGCGGGCGCCGGCTCGGGGGAGCGGCGCTGCGGCTGCACCGGCTGGATACGCGGTGCCTGCGGCTGGTCGTACGGCGACGGCCCGGGGCCCTGCGGGCTCTGGGGTGCGTACGGCCGCTGCTGGCTGGGCGCGGAGGGGAAGTTGTAACGGTTCGGGTTCTGGGAACCGTCGCCCTGGCCCTGGGCAGGGCCGTACGACCAGTTACCCGAATTCGAACCGCCTGGGGGTGTTGCCACTTTCTCTCCTCCTCCGACTGTGCCTGGCACCCATCACGTGGACGCCGCGTCCCGAAACCCTACGGCCTCGGGACGCCAAAACGCACCGTCCGTCTGTTAGTTGAGAAGGCTCCCTTGGAGCTCCGCACGAAGGTCGGGCGTCAGGACCGAACCTGCTCGGTCCACCAGAAGTGCCATCTCGTACCCAATGAGGCCGATGTCCGCCTCCGGGTGGGCGAGAACGGCGAGCGAGGAACCGTCGGAGATGGACATGAGGAAGAGGAATCCCCGCTCCATCTCCACAACCGTCTGGTTCACGCTGCCTCCCTCGAAGATCCGGGAGGCGCCTGCCGTCAGGGACGTCAGACCGGAGGCCACGGCCGCGAGCTGGTCGGCTCGGTCGCGGGGGAAGCCTTCGGACATCGCCAGAAGGAGTCCGTCGGCGGAGACCACCACCGTGTGGGACACCCCCGGGGTGTTGTCCACGAAGTTGGTGATCACCCAGTTCAGGTTCTGTGCCGCCTGGCTCATCGGGCTCACACTAACGCTCCTGGTTGTAGGTGCTGTCAGGACCGAGGCCCTGGCCGTTCGTTTCACTGCTGCCTGCGCTGCGGCCGCGCTGCACGCCGCGACGCAGGTTGCTCAACCTGCCCCGGACGTCCTCCGGAGCGCGGGAGACCTGTGGGCCTCCCTGGGGGGTGTTCTCGGCCGCGCCCTCGACCAGGTTGGCCTTGGGCACCCGCCGCGGCAGACCGGAGGAGGTGACCCCGCCCGCCTTGGGCTTCTTCAGAGCGGAGGCCTGCTGCCAGCGCTCGTCGTTCGCCGAACGCCAGACGTCGCCGCCGCCGTTGCTCTCCGGGGTGGAGGCCGGCGCTTCCTGCTTCGCGGGCCGGGCGCCGTTAGAACCGCTTGCGGTGGATCCGCGGCGGGGCAGACCGGCGTCGGTCAGCGCATGGGGGGCGGAGGGGGCCGGTCCCGGACGGTCGAAGCCTACGCGGTTGTGCTCAGCCGCGTCAGCGACCGCCGTGGACTCCGCTTCCGGAGCGTACTGGTCCGGGTAGCCGTTCTGGTAACCGTTGGAGTGGCCGTTGGTGTGGCCGTTCTGCTGGGGCCAGTCGTCCTGGTAGGGCTGCTGCTCCTGGTACGGCTGGAAGCTCTCCTGGGCGCCCGCGGGAGCCGCCGTCCGGTCCTCCTGGACGGGTTCCGCATACGCCGGGTCGGGGTAGCCGCCGTTCGCGGTGAACGAGTCGCCGCCCTGCGGCGCACCGCCGTTCGGCGCGAAGTACTGGTCGTCGTACGCCGGGCGCTGCTGCTCCTCGTACGCCGTCTGCTGGTCGAACGAGCCGGGCGCCTCGGCATAGCCGGTCGCACCGCTGTCGTAGCCGGCCCGCGCGCCGTTCTGAGCGGGGTCGTAGCCGTTCGCGCCGACGTCGTAGGCCGACGGCTGACGGTTGGCGTCGAAGCCCTCGCCGTACGCCGGCGCCTCGCCGGACTGCGGCTGCGCGCTCTGCTGGTCCGGCTGGCCCGTGGGGGTCTCCAGGGCCGCACGGCGTTCCTCGCGCTGCAGGGAGCGCCCCACCGGGTCCAGCTCGCGGATGTCGTCGGGGACCTCGTAGCGGCTGTCGTCGAAGCCCAGCTCGGCGGCGGTGCGCATCGGCAGACCGTTGCTGAAGTCCTCGCCGCCGAAGCCCTGCGCCTGCTGCTGCTCCGGGATGATCTGCGAGACCGTGAACTCGTCGCGCGGCTGCTGCTGGTCGCCGCCGCCACCGTGGGTGATGGCGTCCGGCAGCATGACCAGCGACGTGGTGCCGGCCTGCTCGCCCGAGGGGCGCAGCTGGACCCGGATGCCGTGCCGGTCGGACAGCCGGCCGACCACGAACAGGCCCATGCGCTGCGAGATCGCGGCGTCCACCGTCGGCGGGTTGGCCAGCTTGTGGTTGATGTCGGCGAAGTCCTCGGCGGTGAGGCCGATTCCCTTGTCGTGGATCTCGATCATGACCCGACCGTCGGGGAGACGGGTGGCCGTGACCCGAACCTTGGTCTGCGGGGAGGAGAACGTCGTCGCGTTCTCCAGCAGCTCGGCGAGCAGGTGCACGAGGTCGGTCACGGCACGGCCGTGGATCTCGGCCTCCGGGACGCCCGACAGCTCGATGCGCTCGTACTGCTCCACCTCGGAGGAGGCGGCGCGCAGCACGTCGACCAGCGGCACCGGCTGGTCCCAGCGGCGGCCGGGCTCCTCGCCGGCGAGGACCAGGAGGTTCTCGCCGTTGCGGCGCATACGGGTGGCCAGGTGGTCCAGCCGGAAGAGGTTCTCCAGCTGGTCGGGGTCGGCCTCGTTGTTCTCCAGGTCGGTGATCAGGGTCAGCTGGCCCTCGATCAGGGACTGGTTGCGGCGCGACAGGTTGGTGAAGATCGCGTTGATGTTGCCCCGCAGCAGGGCCTGCTCGGCGGCCAGCCGGACCGCCTCACGGTGGACCTGGTCGAAGGCGCGGGCGACCTCGCCGATCTCGTCCGTGGTGGTGATCGGGATCGGGGCCACCCGGGTGTCGACCCGGCCGGGGTCGGTGCGGGAGAGCTGGTCGACCAGCATCGGCAGCCGCTGCTCGGCGATGCCGAAGGCCGCGTTGCGCAGCTGGCGCATCGCCCGGCTCATCTGGCGGGCCACGGCGCCGGCGAGGATGAACGCCAGGAGCAGGGCGACGACGACGGCGGCACCGGTGATGATCGCGGAGGTCTTGGCGTCAGCGGCGATGTCCGAGGCCTCGGTCACGGCCTTGTCGGCCATGTCCGACTCGATCTGCCGGTAGGCGTCGTACTTGAGAGTGGTGACCGCCCACCAGTTCTCCTTGCTGATGCCCTTCTCGGCGAGCCCGGCGCGCTCGGCGCCCGAGGTCGTCTCCATCGTGGAGATGGCGCCGACCATCGTGGTCGGGTCGGACGGCGGCGGAACGTAGTCCGGGTCCTTCTGCTTCGCCTCGGCGGCCTGTGCGGCGCCGTCGGACTTGATCTTCGCCGAGGCCTCGCTCAGCTTCTGCGCGTCGGCCTCGGTGCCACCGCCGATGTACTCCTCGACGGCGATGCCCTCGAGGTAGGCGTAGGAGGAGAGGGAGACCTTCTGCTTGGCGAAGTCGGTGTCCTCGGGACCCGGCTTGATCAGCAGGTGCATGCCGATCGAGCGTTCCAGCGACAGCGAGGCCTTCGTCAGCGCGATCGCGTAGACGGTACGACCGTAGGAAGTGATGTTTCCGGTGCCCAGACCGAGTTCGTTGGAGAACTCCATCAGAGGGTGGGCGACCTGGGTGTAGCCCTCTTCGGTCTGCACGCCGGTGAGCTTGGCGGTGTAGGCGGCCGCGCGCAGCGTCGTCAGCTTGGTCTCCGCGGTGCGGAACAGCTGCAGTCGGCGCTCCAGTCCGGCCGTGGCCGGCATGCTCTGCGCGGCTTCGTCGAAGGCGTCGGCGGCGGTGTCGGTGGCCTTGCGGGCCGCGGTGACCGTCGCGTCGGTCCGCTTGCCCGCGAGGAGGGGCGCGGCCGAGATGTCGCGCTCCTTGTAGAGGGCGTCGCCGTAGCTCAGCGCGGCCCGGACCAGGCGCGCGGTGTTCTCCGCGTCCTCGGCCTCCTGCCAGGTGTCGATCGAGCTCTTCACCTGGAAGCCGCCCATGACCAGGCCGACCACCACGGGTATGAGCAGGATCGCGTTCAGCCGGGTCGGCACCCGCCAGTTGCGCGGGGAGAGACGGCCGCCGCTCTTGGGAGGTGCGGCCGTCGGCTCGGATCCGGGCACAGGGGCGGACGCCGCTCCGCGCGGCGGCGGCGTGAAGTTGCCCCGGGCCGCCGGCTCGGGACTTTTCTTGCTTCGCCTCACTCGACCAACAACCTCTCGGCGGTCGGCACCTTCGTCGTGCCGCAGTGTCTCAGAGCCCGGCCAGCCATCGACCATGAGTACGTCATTGACTATTGGGCAGTTCAGGCATTCCAGCACGACGACCAGCCCTCTTCCAAACATGGGAAAGAGTTGGTTGGACGTGATGTAAACCCCAGATAAAACGGTCAAAAAGAACGAGCCCCGCCAAAAGGCGGGGCCTTCGTGAGCACAGCGAGACCAAGTGACCGCGACGCGTGGCGGTACCACCCGATTCCTCTGCCGAAACGTTATGAACACCGGAGCCGGCCGTGTCAAAGGCCACAGCCGGCTCCGAAGCGTCTACGACAACTGCCGTATGGCGCCGAGTATTTGCAAATTACCGCAGTCGTGCCATCAGCGCGTGCTCGACCAGGGTGATCAGCGCGCTCTTGGCATCCGACCGGTGCCGGGCGTCCGTCGTGATGATCGGGGTGTCCGGGCCGATCTGCAGCGCCTCGCGCACCTCTTCGGGCTGGTAGGGCTGCGAACCGTCGAAGCCGTTGAGGGCGACGACGAACGGCAGTCCGCTGTTCTCGAAGTAGTCGACCGCGGGGAAGCAGTCGGCGAGGCGGCGCGTGTCCACCAGCACGATCGCACCGATCGCACCGCGCACCAGGTCGTCCCACATGAACCAGAACCGGTCCTGGCCGGGCGTGCCGAACAGGTAGAGGATCAGGTCCTGGTCGAGCGTGATACGGCCGAAGTCCATGGCCACCGTGGTGGTGGTCTTGTCCCCGGTGTGGGTGAGGTCGTCGATGCCCGCGCTCGCGGACGTCATCACGGCCTCCGTGCGCAGCGGGTTGATCTCGGAGACGGCGCCCACGAACGTGGTCTTGCCCACGCCGAAGCCGCCCGCCACCACGATCTTCGCGGAGGTGGTGGCCCGCCCCCCGTCAGAGCTTGCGAAGTCCACTGAGCACCCTTTCGAGCAGCGTCACGTCCGGAGCGCCGCCGTTGTTCTCGTCGCCGCCCGGCTGGTGGATGGCCACCAGGCCTGCCTCGGCGAGGTCTGCGACGAGGATCCGCGCCACACCCAGCGGCATGGCCAGAAGCGCCGAGACCTCGGCGACCGACTTCACCTCGCGGCACAGATGACAAATGCGCTGATGCTCCGGAAGCAGCCCCATGAGCGCTGCCGGGTCGGCCGTCGTGCTGATCAGCGCCTCGATGGCGAGCTGATAGCGCGGCCGGGTCCGGCCACCGGTCATCGCGTACGGACGCACCAGCGGCTGGTCGCCCTCATCCCCGTACGGCTCCGCGTACGGATCATGATGGGCGGTGGGCGGGGTCATGGATCCTCCGGGCGGGACAGCATTCTCGGTCAGTCGTGCCGTCCGTCGAGGCCGGGTGGGGGGATTGTGTCGGCCAGACGGTGATTTCGTGAGGTGGGTGGTACTGGGGCGGGTCAGTGGAGCAGACTGCCCTGGAGCTCGGCGCGCAGGTCGGGCGTGAGCACCGCGCCCGCGCGATCGACGAGGAGTGCCATCTCGTAGCCCACGAGGCCGATGTCGCACTCGGGGTGCGCCAGTACGGCGAGGGAAGAGCCGTCCGAGACGGACATGAGGAAGAGGAAGCCTCGTTCCATCTCGACGACGGTCTGCGCCACGCTGCCGCCCTCGAAGATCCGGGAGGCTCCGGCCGTCAGCGAGGTCAGTCCCGAAGCGACGGCCGCCAACTGGTCGGCACGGTCGCGCGGGAAGCCCTCTGACATCGCGAGCAGGAGCCCGTCGGCGGACACCACGACGGTGTGGGACACCCCAGGGGTGTTGTCCACGAAGTTGGTGATCAACCAGTTCAGGTTCTGTGCTGCCTGGCTCATCTGGCTCAACTAACGCTCCTGCTGGTGAGTGGGGCTCGGGAAACTGCCGGTCTGACCGTTGCCGGCCTGACGACCCTGCGCGATGCCCCGACGGAGATTGGTCAGCCGTCCGCGTACGTCGTCAGGCGCACGCGAGACCTGCGGACCGGCTTGGTGCTGTTGCTGCTGAGCCGTGCCCGGGACGAGGTTCGCCCTGGGCACCCGGCGCGGCAGCCCGGAAGTGGTGACGCCGCCCGCGGCCGGCTGCCTGACGCGCTCGGCCTGCCGGACGAGTTCGTCGTTCGGCGAGGTGCGCCAGGAGGAAGTGGCGGCCACGGGACGTTGAGGAGCAGCCGGAGCCTGCGGCTGCTGGTGCTGCTGCTGGTGCTGCTGGGGATCCGGAGCCGAACCGCCCGCCGCCTGCTGACCGTGGAACCAGTTGGTCTCCAGCGTGTCGTACAGCGGGGTACGCCCGTCACCGGGACCGGGGGCCGGCGGAAGCGCCTCCGGCTCGGGACGGCGGTTGGGCCGCGGCGGGACCGCCGGCTGCGGCGGAGTGCCGTAGCCGCCCTGCTGCGGAGCGGCGAACTGGCCGGTGGACGAGGGGTCCTGGCGGCCGGGCAGCGAGTGCTGTCCGGTCGAGGAGCCGTCGTAGCCGGGGGCGGCGAACTGGCCGGTGGAGCTGTTGTCGTACGCCTGCGGAGCGAACTGGTTCGGGTTCGCCGGAGCGTTCTGCCCGCCCGGGGCGCCGAAGACGTCGGAGCGGGTGAAGCCGTTCTCGTCCGGCCGGCCACTGGTGCCGGGCCGCTCGAACTGGCCGGTGTCCGGCCGTCCGTTCGTGCCCGGACGCTGGAACTGGCCCGACTGGAAGTTGTCGGTCACGGCCGGGAACTGGCCCGTGCTGTGCAGCCCGTTCGCGGTGGCCCGGCCGAAGTCGGCGGGACCGGCCGGCCCCTGCCGCTCGTCCATCCGGGGGATCGCCGGTATCTCGGCGGTGGCCGCGGGACCGGAACGGTCGTCGATGCGCGGCATCCGCGACGTCTGGGCGACGTCCGGCTCCTCGTGGCCGCGCGGGGCGTCCAGCGGGGTGCGCGGCACCGGCGGCTGGGCGTTCTCGTCGCCCCAGCTGGGCACGCGCGGCTGCGGGTTGCCGCCGGGCAGCTCGGCGCGCGGACCACCGCGCGGCGGCAGCTGCGGCTGACGGCCGCGGCCGCCCTGCTCGGACTTGTTGCCCCGCTGCGGCGGACGTCCGCCGCCGAACATGTCGGTGCCCTGCGGGGTGGTGCCGGCCGCCTGCAGACCCTGCGGCGCGCCCGGCGCCTGCCCGCCGAAGCCGGCGCCCGCACCGGCCGGAGCCGGTCGGCCCTGCTGGGGGGAGGCCGGAGGCTGCTGCGGTCCACGCGGCGGCTGGCCGCCGGGACGGCCACCGCCGTCACGGCCGGGCAGCGCGGCCCGGGGACCCTGGCCCGCGGCGAGCCTGCCGCCCGCGCCGGCCGGTGCGCCGGCGCCGAGGGGGCCGCCCTGCGGACCGTTGCGTCGCGCGGCGGCGACGCCCGCGGCGGCCTGCGCGGCGGCGGGACCGCTCGCGCCGCCGCCCTGACCGGGCTTGGGCTGGGGCTTCTTGCCGCCCTGGGCGACGTCCACCGGCAGCATGACCAGCGCGGTCGTGCCACCGGAGTCGGACGGGCGCAGCTGGATGCGGATGCCGTGTCGCTGGGACAGTCGACCGACCACGAAGAGGCCCATGCGGCGGGAGACGGAGACGTCCACGGTCGGCGGCGAGGCGAGCCGCTCGTTGATCGCGGCGAGGTCCTCGGGGGAGAGGCCGATGCCGGTGTCGTGGATCTCGATCAGGACGCGGCCGTCGGGCAGCGCGTGACCGGTGACCTTGACCTTGGTCTGCGGCGAGGAGAACGAGGTCGCGTTCTCGAGCAGCTCGGCGAGGAGGTGCACGAGGTCGTTGACGACCCGGCCGGCGACTTCGGTGGTCGGCACCGAGGAGAGCTCGATGCGCTCGTACTGCTCCACCTCGGACGCGGCGGCACGCAGCACGTCGACCAGCGGGACCGGACGGGTCCACCGGCGGCCGGGCTCCTCACCCGCGAGGACGAGGAGGTTCTCACCGTTACGGCGCATGCGGGTCGCGAGGTGGTCGAGCTTGAAGAGGGAGGACAGCTGGTCCGGGTCGGCCTCGCGGGACTCCAGTTCGGAGATCAGCGACAGCTGGCGCTGGATCAGACCCTGGGAGCGGCGCGAGAGGTTGGTGAACATCGCGTTGACGTTGCCCCGCAGCAGGGCCTGCTCGGCGGCGAGGCGGACGGCCTCGCGGTGCACGTCGTCGAAGGCCGCGGCCACCTGGCCGATCTCGTCCCGGGAGTGCACACCGACCGACTCCACGGACGTGTCGACGTCCTGCGGGTCGGACTCGGACAGCTGCTTGACCAGCTCGGGCAGTCGGTCCTGGGCGACCTTGGTGGCGGTCTCCTGGAGGCGGCGCAGCGAGCGGATCATGGATCGGGCGACGACGAACGCGCCCACCAGCGAGACACCGAGGACGAGCAGGATGAGCGCACCGGAGATGATCGCTTCGCGCTCCGACTCGGCGCGCAGCTCACGCGCCTTCTGCTCCATCTGCTCGAGCAGCGTGTGCTCGATGTTGTTCATCTGCTGGATCTTGGTCGAGCTGTCGTCGATCCAGTCCTGGTACGACCGCTTGTCCAGCGACTGCAGACCGCTGGAGGAGCTGAGCGCCCGGGTGGCGTAGGTGTCCGCCTCCTCGATGACCGGGTTGCCCTGCTCGATGGGCTTCAGCAGCTCCTCGGAGCCGTCGTCGCCGTAGATGCTGCGGAAACTCGCGAGCTCGGTGTCCTGGTTCTCGAGAGCGGCCTCGGCGTACTGCCGGTCGTTCTCGTTGAGGCTGCCCTCCGCGGTGTTGCCCACGGGCAGCGCGGCCGCCAGGGTGGCGCGCTGGATGGAGGCGTACTCCTTGGCGGAGGAGAAGGCGGCCAGGGCACGCGTGCGCTGGATCATCTCCGGGTTGTTCGTGGCCTGCGCCATGTCCTGGGAGAGGTCCAGCAGGCTGGTGATGAGGCGGTGGTACGCCTCGACCGTCTGCGTGGAGTTGCCCTTGTCCGCGTAGGCGGTGGTGCGGATCTTGGCGAGGTTGCCGAGGTCGCTGAGGAGGCCCACGAGGCTGTCGCGGACACCCTGGAGGTTGCCGTCCGTACTGGCGGCGTCGATCTCCTCCGAGGCGTCCTGGAACGCGGTCAGGGCCTTGTCGGTCTTGTCGCGGTAGCCCTTGACGCCGAAGTCGGTCGCCGAGCTGCCGTGCGCCAGCGGGCCGGCGGAGCGGTCGCGCTCGTTCTGCAGCTGGACGGCCAGCTCGGTGGCCTGCTTGGTCATGTCCGTCAGCAGCTTCATGTTGTCGAGCTGCTGGATGTCGTCCATGGACTGGTTGATACGGATCGCGCCCAGCGTGGTGGCCGCGACCACGGGCAGGGTCAGCAGCGCCACCAGACGCGTGGAGATGCGCCAGTTGCGCAGCGCGACCCGCGCGCCGGGACCGGGGGGACCGGTCTGCGGTTTGGCCGTCGGAGTCGGGGGGAGAGAACTCGGCGACGCGGACGCGCCGGGGCGCCCGGAGCGCTCACCGCCGTCGCCGGACGCTGCCGGGCCCGGGTTCTGGGCGTGCTGGGGCGAGGAGCCGACTGCCATCGGGCCAGTCCCGCCGTGCGGCTCCGGCTCGGCCGAAGCGCTGCCATCCCTCTTGAAACGTCCCTGCACTAGCGTCGCAACCTCTGGACCAGGCGCCTCTCCGCGTGAACGGAAAGACGGTGTCGGCGTGTTGGGGAGCGTCCTGAATACGCCCCCCGGATGGTCGTGAGTGACCGGCGCTCGCTCCCCCTGTCTCGCCGCCACCGGGCGCGTAGTGCGCCCCTGTGCGCCGGCTCGATCCCGCGGCGGTCCGAGGAATTCCAGCACAGTGCAGGATCTCCAACAAGGCCCGTTGGCCAGGCTGTGACATCCGTGACACCACGTAAGGGTCAAGTTACGGGATGTAGAAACTGTTCCCACATAAGGCGGACATAAAGGGGCGAAGGAGGGGGGTGTGGTGGGTGTCCCAGTCGCCATGATCAGGAGCGGAATGAGCGCTTCAGGTGGCCAATGTCCGTTTCGTAGCGATCGACTGGATGCCTGGATTGACCGCTTTGCCCATGGATTCGTGAGCAAACTCACACGGTGATCATGGGACCTTCACGCGTTCACCGGGAATCGCGTGTTTAGCCTGACGCTTTACAGGGATGGCAAACCCGACAAGCCGCGCCTGTGCGATGCCCATTGACGGCCCGCCCGGCGCCCGGAAACGACAGGGTCAAGTACAACAGTGAAGACGACGACGATGTTCCACAAGATCGCCAACCCGCGACGCACGACGCTGGCTCACCTCAAGGACGCCGACGAACTGCAGCTCCCGGAGCAGGCGGAGCACTCCGTCGACCTCCCTGCCCAGACTGCCAACCCCAAGCGCACCATCCTCATGGAGATCCCGGTCGCGGCCGCCGCGCCGCAGTAGTTCCTGACCGGTAAGTACGCGCACCGGCCGCCGAATGCTCAGGGCGGCCGCACACGGATGTCAAGGGCGTCCCCGGCCGGGGACGCCCTTCCGCGTTAGCCTGGAGCGTCACACTCCAGCCAGCTCAGTCAAGGGGCCAACCAACCCGTGCGCATCGCCAGGTTCTCCATCGACGGGAACGTCGCCTTCGGCGCGGTCGAGGGCGACAAGCCGGACGAGCTCGTCCTCGACATCATCAAGGGCATCCCGTTCGCGGACTTCGAGCTCTCCGGCACGAAGGTGCCGCTGAGCAAGGTTCGACTGCTCCCGCCCGTGCTGCCCAACAAGGTCGTGGCCTTCGGCCGCAACTACGCCGCCCACGCGCGCGAGCTGGGCAACGAGGTGCCGGACGCCCCGTTCGCCTTCTTCAAGCCGTCCACCTCGGTGATCGGCTCCGGCGACGACATCCAGTACCCGTCCTTCTCCGCGGACGTCCACCACGAGGCCGAGCTCGCCGTGGTCATCGGCCGGCTCTGCCGCGAGGTCCCGCGCGAACGCGTCAAGGACGTGATCCTCGGCTACACCTGCGCGAACGACATCACCGCCCGCGACGTCCAGAAGCGCGAGAAGCAGTGGGCCCGGGCCAAGGGCTTCGACACCTCCTGCCCGCTCGGCCCCTGGGTGGAGACCGGCCTGGACCTGAAGACCGCGAGCGACCTCACCATCCAGCTCACGGTCAACGGCGGACAGCGGCAGCTCGGCCGCACCAGCGAGATGATCCACTCGATCGAGGATCTGATCGTCAACATCACCGAGGCCATGACGCTGCTCCCCGGCGACGTGATCCTCACGGGCACCCCGGCAGGGGTCGGCCCCCTGGCTGTCGGCGACGAGGTCGCCGTCACCATCGAAGGCATCGGCACTCTCACCAACAAGGTTGTCAAGCGTGGCTAGCGCACCCGGCTCCCCCGTACGCGTCCGTTTCTGTCCCTCGCCCACCGGCAACCCCCACGTGGGCCTGGTGCGGACGGCCCTGTTCAACTGGGCGTTCGCCAAGCACCACCAGGGCACCCTGGTCTTCCGCATCGAGGACACCGACGCGGCCCGCGACTCCGAGGAGTCCTACAACCAGCTCCTGGACTCGCTGCGCTGGCTGGGCTTCGACTGGGACGAGGGCCCGGAGATCGGCGGCCCGCACGCGCCCTACCGCCAGTCGCAGCGCATGGACATCTACAAGGACGTCGCCGAGAAGCTGCTCGCCGCCGGCCACGCCTACCGCTGCTACTGCTCCCAGGAGGAGCTGGACACCCGCCGCGAGGCCGCCCGCGCCGCCGGCAAGCCGTCCGGCTACGACGGCCACTGCCGCGACCTCACCGAGGCGCAGGAAGCCGAGTACCGGGCCCAGGGCCGCACCCCGATCGTCCGCTTCCGGATGCCCGACGAGACGATCACCTTCACGGACCTGGTCCGCGGCGAGCTCACGTTCACCCCGGAGAACGTGCCCGACTACGGCATCGTCCGCGCGAACGGCGCTCCGCTGTACACGCTGGTCAACCCGGTGGACGACGCGCTGATGGAGATCACGCACGTCCTGCGCGGCGAGGACCTGCTCTCCTCCACCCCCCGGCAGATCGCCCTCTACAAGGCGCTCATCGAACTGGGCGTCGCGCAGTCCGTCCCCGCGTTCGGCCACCTGCCGTACGTGATGGGCGAGGGCAACAAGAAGCTCTCCAAGCGCGACCCGGAGTCGTCCCTCAACCTCTACCGCGAGCGCGGCTTCCTCCCCGAGGGGCTGCTCAACTACCTCTCGCTGCTGGGCTGGTCGCTCTCGGCCGACCAGGACATCTTCACGATGGACGAGATGACCGCGGCCTTCGACATCGCGGACGTCAACCCCAACCCGGCGCGCTTCGACCTGAAGAAGTGCGAGGCGATCAACGCCGACCACATCCGTCTGCTGGACGTGAAGGACTTCACGGAGCGCTGTGCGCCCTGGCTGAAGGCTCCCTTCGCCCCCTGGTCCCCGGAGGACTTCGACGAGGCCGAGTGGGCGGCGATCGCCCCGCACGCCCAGACCCGTCTGAAGGTGCTGTCGGAGATCACCGACAACGTCGACTTCCTCTTCCTCCCGGAGCCGGTCTCCGACGAGGCGAGCTGGACGAAGGCGATGAAGGAGGGCAGCGACGCCCTGCTGACCACGGCCCGCGAGAAGCTGGAGTCGGCCGACTGGTCCTCCGCCGAATCCCTGAAGGAGGCCGTCCTGGCCGCCGGCGAGGCCCACGGCCTCAAGCTCGGCAAGGCCCAGGCCCCCGTCCGCGTGGCCGTCACCGGCCGCACGGTCGGCCTCCCCCTCTTCGAGTCCCTGGAGATCCTGGGCAAGGAGAAGACCCTGGCACGAATCGACGCGGCCCTGGCGAAGCTGGCGGCGTAACCGGCGGACACAGGAGAGGGGCGGCACCCGAAGAACTCCGGGTGCCGCCCCTTCGGCATTCGCCTCAGCCTGCGTCGCTCTCGTCGATCGGGTACGCGAACTCGTCGAAGATCTCCAGCACGACGACGACCATGAAGGTTCCGGCGACCACGTACTCCAGCACCATGCCGGGGCCACGTACGCCTTCCGCAGATGCTCGTCGGGACCGATGGGCGCGGTCGCGACCTTGCGGAAGGGATCACGCGCCAGTATCCGCACGGCCCTGTCCAACTGGGCTCGACGCTCGCCAGGCAGGGTGTCGTAGGCCGCCCGGGCCTCGACGGTGAACTGCACGCGGTGCTCGGTCATGCCCCCTCGCTATGCCAGCCCGAGATACCGTCGGAGCCATGAGCATTCGCGCCGTGGTCTGGGACGTGGACGACACGCTGTTCGACTACACCTCCGCGGACCGTGAGGGCATGCGGTCCTATCTGACGGCCGAGGGGCTGCTGGACGGGTTCGGGACCGTGGAGCAGGCGCTGACGCGGTGGCGTGAGGTCACCGACCAGCAGTGGCAGCGGTTCTCGGCGGGCGGGATCACCTTCGAGGACCAGCGCCGGGACCGGGTACGGGTGTTCCTGGGCCGCGAGATGACCGACGCGGAGGCCGACGACTGGTTCCTGCGCTACCGCGCCCACTACGAGGCCGCCTGGTCGCTCTTCCCGGACGTGCTGCCCGTCCTCGACGTCCTCGCCGCCAGCCACCGCCACGCGGTGCTCTCCAACTCCAGCCTGGAGGTCCAGAACCACAAGCTGCGCGTTCTCGGCGTCCACGACCGCTTCGAGACCATCCTGTGCGCCGTCGAGCTCGGCGTCTCCAAGCCGGAGGCCGGCGCCTTCCTCGCCGCCTGCGAGGCGCTGTCCCTGCCCCCGCACGAGGTGGCCTACGTGGGCGACCACCCGGAGATCGACGGACGGGGCAGCGCCGACGCCGGACTGCTCTCGGTGTGGATCGACCGCTACGGCGGTACGGCGACCGTGGAGGTCCCCGCCGGACGGCACCGGATCGCCAGCCTCGCCGAACTCCCCGCGCTCCTCGGCGCGGATACCCGTTTTGGAGCGCAGTCCACCTTCGGGTAATGTTCTTCCTGCGCCGCCGGAGAGCGGGCCGAAAGGCCGGAACCGGAGGAGCGAAACTAGAACAAGAACCCCTACGGGGCTTGCGTTCCAGTGGCCTATGGTGTAATTGGCAGCACGACTGATTCTGGTTCAGTTAGTCTTGGTTCGAGTCCAGGTAGGCCAGCTCGCAGAGCTCATCTGCGCACGTGGAGATCGACTCCACAAAGCCCCCGTTGTGTAGCGGCCTAGCACGCTGCCCTCTCAAGGCAGTAGCGCCGGTTCGAATCCGGTCGGGGGTACTGGTTCCGATCTTGCAGGATCACATCGGAACTGCTAGGGCCCCCGTTGTGTAGCGGCCTAGCACGCCGCCCTCTCAAGGCGGTAGCGCCGGTTCGAATCCGGTCGGGGGTACTGAACTGGTTTAAACCACATTGGTCTATGGTGTAATTGGCAACACTACGGTTTCTGGTACCGTCATTCTTGGTTCGAGTCCAGGTAGACCAGCTCAGACCTGCGGAAACGCAGTGTCCACGCCCCCGTTGTGTAGCGGCCTAGCACGCCGCCCTCTCAAGGCGGTAGCGCCGGTTCGAATCCGGTCGGGGGTACGCGACAGAGAAGGCCCTCCACTTCGGTGGGGGGCCTTCTCGCTGTTCACAGCCCTCTGTTCGCGGCCCTGTTCGCGGCCCCGGTCGTGGGCCCAAGAGCCCCCTCACTCGAAGCCGTACCGCCGGGCCGACTCCTCCTCCTGGGCCAGCCGGTGCAACGCCTGCAGCATCGGCTCGATGAGGATCGCGCCCAGCACCGCCGCCTCGATCCGCTCCGCCTCCGACTCCCGCGTTTCCACGAAGTCCAGGTCGAGCACCGCCGCCCGGTGCATCAACTCGGCGTAGGACACGAGGAGTTCGGCGTCCCACTCGTAGCCGAGCCGGCGCAGCGCGGCCACCGACACCACGAGTGAACGGTAGGCGGGGGAGATGGTCGTCAGCAGCCGGGCGTTCGACCAGCCCAGGGTGCGCAGCAGTTCGTCGGCCTCCAGATGGGCGGCGCGCACATGGTCGTCCTCCGTGTCCGGCTCGCGGACCTGGGGCAGCGCCCACAGGGCCGCGCCGAGACGGATCGTGCGGCCCAGGGAGTCGTCGTCGACGTGTCCGAGCACCTCACGGACCGTGGCCACCGGCAGGCCGCCCACCTGGATCATCGCGCGCACCAGCCGCAGCCTGCGCAGATGCTCCTCGTCGTACTCGGCGGTCGTCAGGTTGATCTGGCGGCCGGGCGGCAACAGGCCCTCGCGCAGGTAGTACTTGATCGTCGCGGTGGACACCCCGCTGTGTGCGCTCAGTTCGGCCAGTCGCATGTCTTGCGCCCTTCGTTGGCTAGCGGCACTATCCAAGCATGTCTGTCAATCTCACCACCGCGAACGCCCGTGGGGACGCGGTCGTCCTGTTGATCGGGATGCGCGTCAACCACTTCTGGGCCGTGCACCAGTGGGTGCCGGTCATGCTGGCGATGTTCCGCATGCTCGCGGAGCTGAAGAAGGATCCGGGGCGCGGGCTGCTCTCCCGGGTGCTGCTGACGGCCTCGCCGCGGACGTACTACGTCGTCCAGTACTGGGAGTCCAAGGAGAAGCTCTACGCCTACGCGAGCGCGCCCGACGCGTTCCACCACAAGGCGTGGGCGAAGGTCAACCGCCTGGACCGGGACGGGAAGGTCCGGGGTCACGTGGGCATCTGGCACGAGGCGTACATCGCGCCGGAGGGGTCCTACGAGTCGATCTACGGGGACATGCCGGCGTTCGGTCTCGCGGCCGCGCACGGGCAGGTGCCGTTGGGGGAGCGGGGGCGATACGCGAAGGACCGGTACGCGTACCGGTCCTCGAAGACTGTCTGAGCGGGCGAAGCGCGTCCGAGCCCGGTTTCGGGAAGAGCCTGCCGCGGCGTTGAGGCCGGCTCTCGCCCGGAACGGGGGTGTGCGCTCAGCCCGTGCGGCGCAGGGCCTCCGACAGCCGCGCCGCCGCGTCGATGATCGCCTGGGCGTGCATCCGGCCCGGGTGGCGGGTCAGACGCTCGATCGGGCCCGAGACGGAGACGGCGGCCACCACGCGGTTGGAGGGGCCGCGGACGGGGGCCGAGACGGACGCGACGCCCGGCTCGCGCTCGCCGATGGACTGCGCCCAGCCGCGGCGGCGCACGCCCGACAGGGCCGTCGCCGTGAAGCGGGCGCCCTGGAGGCCGCGGTGCAGGCGCTCGGGCTCCTCCCAGGCCATCAGGATCTGCGCCGAGGAGCCGGCCTTCATCGTGAGCGTGGAGCCGACCGGGACCGTGTCCCGAAGGCCGGACAGGCGTTCCGCCGCGGCCACGCAGATGCGCATGTCGCCCTGGCGGCGGTAGAGCTGCGCGCTCTCGCCCGTGATGTCACGAAGATGTGTGAGCACCGGGCCCGCGGTGGCCAGCAGACGGTCCTCGCCCGCGGCCGCGGCCAGCTCGGCGAGGCGGGGGCCCAGAATGAAACGGCCCTGCATGTCGCGCGCCACCATACGGTGGTGTTCCAAAGCCACGGCCAGCCGGTGGGCCGTGGGTCGTGCGAGTCCGGTGGCAGCGACCAAGCCTGCGAGGGTGGCCGGACCGGACTCCAGGGCGCTCAGGACAAGGGCTGCCTTGTCCAGGACGCCGACGCCGCTACTGTTGTCCATGCAACGATACTCCCGTCTCACTCTGTGAAACGCAAGTTCATTTTTCCGTGAGACGCGCAACCCTTGGACACATGGCGGCCCGCGGACCAACGGGCCCGGCGGCGGGTGCCCGGGTACAGGGGCGAGGGCGTCGCCTCCACAAGATCTCTAGTTGGGCCGGCGCAGTTCTGCCGGCCGGAGGGAAAGCGATGGGTAGGACACTCGCGGAGAAGGTCTGGGACGACCACGTCGTCCGGCGCGCCGAGGGCGAGCCCGACCTCCTCTTCATCGATCTGCACCTTCTGCACGAGGTGACCAGCCCGCAGGCCTTCGACGGGCTGCGGCAGGCCGGCCGCCCGGTGCGCCGGCTCGACCTCACCATCGCCACCGAGGACCACAACACCCCGACCCTCGACATCGACAAGCCGATCGCCGACCCGGTCTCCCGCGCACAGCTGGAGACGCTGCGCAAGAACTGCGCCGAGTTCGGCGTGCGGCTGCACCCGCTCGGTGACGTCGAGCAGGGCGTCGTCCACGTCGTGGGCCCGCAGCTGGGTCTGACCCAGCCCGGCACCACCGTGGTCTGCGGTGACTCGCACACCTCCACGCACGGCGCCTTCGGCGCGCTGGCGTTCGGCATCGGCACCTCGCAGGTCGAGCATGTGCTGGCCACCCAGACGCTGCCGCTGGCCCGCCCCAGGACCATGGCCATCACGGTCGAGGGCGAGCTGCCCGACGGCGTCACCGCCAAGGACCTGATCCTGGCGATCATCGCCAAGATCGGCACCGGCGGCGGCCAGGGCTACATCCTGGAGTACCGCGGCTCCGCCATCGAGAAGCTCTCGATGGAGGCCCGGATGACCATCTGCAACATGTCGATCGAGGCCGGCGCCCGCGCGGGCATGATCGCCCCCGACGAGACCACCTTCGCGTACATCAAGGGCCGCGCCCACGCCCCCGAGGGCGAGGACTGGGACGCGGCGGTCGAGTACTGGAAGACGCTCAGGACGGACGACGACGCCGAGTTCGACGCCGAGGTCGTCATCGACGGCGCTGCGCTGGCGCCGTTCGTCACCTGGGGCACCAACCCGGGCCAGGGCGCGCCGCTTTCGGCCGACGTCCCCGACCCTGCTTCGTACGAAGACGCTTCGGAGCGCCTCGCCGCCGAAAAGGCCCTGGAATACATGGGGTTGGAGGCCGGTCAGCCGCTGCGCTCCATCAACGTGGACACCGTCTTCGTAGGTTCCTGCACCAACGGTCGGATCGAGGACCTGCGGGCCGCCGCCGCCATCGTCGAGGGCCGCAAAGTCGCCGACGGCGTACGGATGCTGGTCGTCCCCGGCTCGGTGCGGGTCGGTCTGCAGGCCGTCTCCGAGGGTCTGGACGTCGTGTTCAAGGAGGCCGGCGCCGAATGGCGGCACGCGGGCTGCTCGATGTGCCTGGGCATGAACCCCGACCAGCTGGCCCCGGGTGAGCGCTCCGCGTCGACCTCCAACCGCAACTTCGAGGGCCGGCAGGGCAAGGGCGGTCGGACGCACCTGGTGTCGCCGCAGGTCGCGGCCGCGACGGCCGTCCTGGGCCACCTGGCCTCCCCGGCCGATCTGTCCGACGCCGAGACCCGTACGCCCGCTGGAGTCTGATCAGTCATGGAAGCATTCACCACGCACACCGGCCGGGCCGTCCCGCTGCGCCGCTCCAACGTCGACACCGACCAGATCATCCCTGCTCACTGGCTCAAGAAGGTCACGCGGGACGGGTTCGAGGACGGGCTGTTCGAGGCCTGGCGCAAGGACGAGAACTTCATCCTCAACCGCCCCGAGCGGCAGGGCGCCACGGTCCTGGTCGCGGGCCCCGACTTCGGCACCGGCTCCTCCCGTGAGCACGCCGTGTGGGCGCTGCAGAACTACGGCTTCAAGACCGTGATCTCGTCGCGGTTCGCCGACATCTTCCGCGGCAACTCGCTGAAGAACGGCCTGCTCACCGTGGTTCTGGAGCAGAAGATCGTGGACGCGCTGCAGGAACTCACCGAGCAGGACCCGCAGGCCGAGATCACGGTCGACCTCGAGGCCCGCGAGGTGCGCGCCGAGGGCATCACCGCCTCCTTCGAGCTGGACGAGAACTCCCGCTGGCGGCTGCTGAACGGGCTGGACGACATCTCCATCACCCTCCAGAACGAGGGCGACATCTCCGCGTACGAGGCCAAGCGCCCGTCGTACAAGCCGAGCACGCTCCAGGTCTGACCCGGAGGCCCCGGAAGACCTGGGCAGGTCGAGTTTCGGCCACCGCGACACCCCCGCCGTACCCCCGATCGGACCGATCGGGGGTACGGCTGTGTCTGCACCCGTTCGGCCCCGAAAACCTTCGCTGTTTCTCCCAACTTCCCACGTTAGAGCCGGTGTTGCCGGGGTACGCGCCCTGTGCGGACGCAACCGCCGGAAGGGCTCGGACGGCCGTTTGAGGCGGCAGTTGCCCCCTGAGCGGGCGACAACTCGCCCCAGATGGCACAATCTGTGCATGGAACACGACGGCCAACTCGAGCTCTATACGGCGGTCGCGAACCGACTCAAGGAAGCGCACACAACCGTGCGCGCACTGCAAGTCCCGGAGGGCGTACGGATGGCGCTGACCCGGAAGCTGCTGGTCATTACGGCCGCGGCCAAGCACGATCTCGCCGATGCGACAAGGCGTCTGGAGCGGTTCATGGCGGACCTCGACGAGGGGCGAATGCCCGAAGAGGACCGCTGATCGCCTCCGGAGCAGCCGATTTCGTTGCGGCACAAGGGTGATTAGCCCGTTTCGTGTTTGATTTGCGGTATATATCTGCCTAACGTGCGAAAAAGCTTGAACACTTTCGTTCTGGCTAATGTCTCCGAAGGGGAAGACGTGAACAAGGCGCAGCTCGTAGAAGCGATTGCCGACAAGCTGGGCGGCCGCCAGCAGGCCGCCGAGGCGGTCGACGCGGTCCTGGACGCCATCGTCCGCGCGACCGTCGCCGGAGACCGGGTGTCGGTCACCGGCTTCGGTTCGTTCGAGAAGGTCGACCGGCCGGCCCGCTACGCCCGCAACCCCCAGACGGGCGAGCGGGTTCGGGTCAAGAAGACGTCCGTGCCGCGCTTCCGCGCGGGCCAGGGCTTCAAGGACCTGGTGAGCGGCTCGAAGAAGCTCCCGCGCGGTGGCGAGGTCGCCGTCAAGAAGGCCCCCAAGGGCAGCCTGACCGGCGGTGCTTCCGCGACGGTCAAGAAGGCCGCGGCGAAGAAGGCCGCCCCGGCCAAGCGGGCGTCGGCCGCCGCGAAGAAGGCCGCCCCGGCGAAGAAGACGACGGCGGCCGCCAAGAAGACCACGGCCACCGCCAAGAAGACGACCACGAAGAAGGCCGCGGCCAAGAAGACGACGACGGCGGCGGCCAAGAAGACCACCACCGCCAAGTCCGCCGCGGCCAAGAAGACGACGGCCAAGAAGGCCCCGGCGAAGAAGGCGACGGCCAAGAAGGCCCCCGCCAGGAAGTCGACCGCCCGCAAGACCACCGCCAAGAAGGCCACCGCCCGCCAGGCGTAGGGCAGCAGGGGCACTCACGCGCCGGGCCGGACTCCCTCTCGGAGTCCGGCCCGCGGCGTGTCCGGGAAGCCCCCGCCGGGAGCCGCCTCAGAACGTCTGGAGCGTCACGAGGGTGATCCGGGGACTCGCCTGCGGCCCCTCGACCTCGATCCGCACCCGCTGCCCGGGCCGCAGCAGCCGCAGGCCGCCCGCGTCGAACGCCGGCGCGTCGAAGGGCACCGGTGTCCCGTCGTCCAGCAGCACCTGTCCGCTGCGCGTGTCGGGGTCGTACGTGTATGCGGTCGCCTGCATGGCGGCAGCCTACTGCCCGGGGATCAGCAGGCGCGCGGCCGCCGCGGCCGTCCGGGGCCCCACGCCCAGCGCCAGCGCCGCTCGCAGATCCTCGCCGGTGTCCACGTCCTGGCGTACGGAATCCACCGCGTCGAGCCGGAGTTCCACGGCTCCGGAGGCCTGGTGACGGGCGCGGGAATGCGTGCCGAATGCGGGGAGCAATTCACGGCCCGGGGCGACGGCGAGCAGCGTGGTGCCGATTGCGGCCGCGTCCGGGAGAAAAGCGCGCGGGAATTCCGCGGCCGCTTCCAGAACCCGGGCCAATTCCGATGGGCGCAGGGAAGGGAGATCGGCGTTGAGGGCGGCGAGCGCAGAATCGGGGCGCACGGCGCGCACCGCGGCCGCCCCGTGGGCCAGGGCGGCGTTGAGGCCCGTGCGCGGCTCGTCGGCGACGATCCGCGCGCCCAGGGCCGCCAGGGCGCGCCCGGCCAGCGTGTCGTCCGTGACCACGGCCACATCCCGCACCGCGGACGAGGCCAGCGCAGCCGCCACGGTGTCCTCGGCGAAGGCGAGGGCGAGCCCCGGGCGCAGCCCGTCGGCAGCGGTGTCCGCGAGCCTGCTCTTGGCCAGCGCCAAGGGCTTGAGGGGTATGACCAAGGTCCACTGCACCGGCGTACCGTTCCTCTCTTGTCGCGGCCATTGTCACCCGGTCCATCCGCCGGTCGGGCGGGCGGGCGTACCGTGTTCTCGACAGACCGGCGGCCCGGGGCGACACTTGTGCGGCCCCAGGCCCCGGAGCAGGCTTGGGAAGTCCTAGAGGAAGGTGTCCGCGTGCCCAGCCGCAGAATCGGCTTCTGGTACCGCTTCGCAGCGGTCCTCTGCAAACCCTGGCTGGTGGTTCTGATCAAGCGGGACTGGCGCGGAATGGAGCACATTCCGGCCGAGGGTGGATTTATCACCGCGGTGAACCACAATTCGCATGTCGATCCCTTCGCATACGCGCACTTTCAGTACAACAGTGGGCGGGTGCCGCGATTCCTCGCGAAGAGCGGGCTTTTCAAGGAGGGATTTGTCGGCGCCGCGATGCGCGGCACCGGACAGATCCCCGTCTACCGCGAGACCACGGACGCGCTCAGCGCATTCCGGGCCGCGATCGAGGCCGTGGAACGCGGAGAGTGCGTCGCGTTCTACCCGGAGGGCACCATCACCCGGGATCCCGACCAGTGGCCCATGGTCGCCAAGACGGGCGCCGCGCGCGTCGCCCTGACGACCAAGTGCCCGGTGATCCCCGTCGCCCAGTGGGGCGCCAACGAACTTCTGCCGCCGTACGCCAAGAAACTCAACGTCCTTCCGCGCAAGACCCACCATGTGCTCGCGGGCCCGCCCGTGGACCTGGCGCGGTTCTACGGCCAGGAGATGACCCCCGAGCTCCTCAAGGAGGCGACGGAGGTCATCATGGCGGCCGTCACCGGCCAGCTGGAGGAGATCCGCGGCGAGAAGGCGCCCGAGACGCCCTACGACCCGCGCCTGGAGCGGATCGAGCAGCGCCGCCGCACCCAGGAGGAGACCGGCGCCGAGGCCGGTGCCGAGACCGACGCGGAGGCCGGTGCGGAGCCCGGGCACGCGGAGATCAGCCACGAGCACGAGGGGGAGAACAGCAAGTGAGCAAGTCCGTGAAGGCGGCGGTGTTCAGCGCCGGTTCGTGGGGGACGGCCTTCGGCATGGTGCTCGCCGACGCGGGGTGCGAGGTCACCCTGTGGGCGAGGCGCCCGGAGGTGGCCGAGGCGATCAACACCAGCCGCGCCAACCCCGACTACTTCCCCGGCATCGAGCTTCCGGAGAACCTGCGGGCCACGACGGACCCCGCCGAGGCCGCCGCCGACGCCGACTACACGGTCCTCTCGGTGCCCTCGCAGACCCTGCGCGCCAACCTCGCCGACTGGACGCCGCTGCTCGCCCCGAACACCGTCCTGGTGTCGCTGATGAAGGGCGTCGAGCTCGGCACGACCATGCGGATGAGCGAGGTGATCGAGGACGTCGCCAAGGTGGGCCAGGACCGGATCGCCGTGGTCACCGGACCCAACCTGGCCAAGGAGATCGCCTCGCGCATGCCGGCCGCGGCCGTCGTCGCCTGCACCGACGAGGCCGTCGCCCAGCGGCTCCAGGCCGCCTGCCACACGCCGTACTTCCGCCCGTACACCAACACCGACGTGGTGGGCTGCGAGCTGGGCGGCGCGGTCAAGAACGTCATCGGCCTCGCGGTGGGCATCGCGGACGGCATGGGGCTCGGCGACAACGCCAAGGGCTCGCTGATCACGCGCGGCCTGGCCGAGACCACCCGGCTGGGCCTGGCGATGGGCGCGGACCCGCTCACCTTCGCCGGACTCGCGGGCCTCGGCGACCTGGTGGCGACCTGTTCCTCGCCGCTGTCGCGCAACCACACCTTCGGCACCAACCTCGGCAAGGGCATGACCCTGCAGGAGACCATCGCGGTCACCCGGCAGACCGCCGAGGGCGTCAAGTCCTGCGAGTCCGTGGCGGATCTGGCCCGCCGGCACGGCGTCGACATGCCCATCACCGAGACGGTCGTCGACATCGTCCACGAGGGCAAGCCTCCGGTGGTCGCCCTCAAGGAGCTGATGTCGCGCAGCGCGAAGCCCGAACGACGCTGAGCGAACCCGGTGGGCGGACGCTGACTTGCGGCCCTACCACCGGGTACTCTCATGCCGATATGAGCACCGAGAACCTCCCCCAGAGCCCTCAAGCGCCCTCTCGCAAGCCGCGGGTAGCCGTCGTCTTCGGCGGACGCAGCTCCGAGCACGGGATCTCCGTGGTCACGGCCGGCGCGGTCCTGCGGGCCATCGACCGGACCAAGTACGAGGTCCTGCCGATCGGCATCACGCGCGAGGGCCGCTGGTTCCTCACCGCCGACGAGCCCGAGCGCATGGCGATCACCGACCGCCGCACGCCCGACGTCGACGAACTCGCCGAGTCGCGGGACGGCGGCGTGGTGCTCCCCGTCGACCCCGCCAACCGCGAAGTCGTCTACTACGAGCCCGGATCCGTGCCCAAGGCGCTCGGCGAGGTCGACGTCGTCTTCCCGGTGCTGCACGGCCCCTACGGCGAGGACGGCACCCTGCAGGGCCTGCTGGAGCTCTCCGGCGTCCCGTACGTGGGCTCGGGCGTGCTCGCCTCGGCCGTCGGCCAGGACAAGGAGTACATGAAGCGGGTGTTCACCTCCTTCGGGCTCAAGGTCGGCCCGTACGTGGTGATCCGGCCGCGCGAGTGGGCGCAGGACGAGTCCGCCGCCCGCAAGAAGATCATCGACTTCGCCGGCGAGCACGGCTGGCCGCTCTTCGTGAAGCCCGCGCGCGCGGGCTCGTCCATCGGCATCACCAAGGTCGACGACCTGTCCGGCCTCGACGAGGCGATCGCCGAGGCCCAGCGCCACGACCCGAAGATCCTCGTCGAGGCCGCGCTGCGGGGCCGCGAGATCGAGTGCGGCGTCCTGGAGTTCGAGGACGGCCCCCGCGCCTCCGCCCCGGCGGAGATCCCGCCGCCGGACACGCACGCGTACTACGACTTCGACGCCAAGTACATCGACTCGACCCCGGGGATCGTCCCGGCGCCGCTGACGCCCGAGGAGACCGCCGAGGTGCAGCGCCTCGCGGTGGACGCGTTCGAGGCGGCGTCCTGCGAGGGCCTGGTCCGTGCGGACTTCTTCCTCACGGAGGAGGGCGAGTTCGTCATCAACGAGATCAACACGATGCCCGGCTTCACCCCGATCTCGATGTACCCGGCGATGTGGCAGGCGAGCGGCATCGAGTACCCGGAGCTGGTGGACCGCCTGGTCCAGGCGGCCCTGCGCCGTTCGACGGGGTTGCGCTGACCGACCCGGCGTCTAGTCGGCGATCCCCTCGGGGATCGCCTTCTTGACGGAGGCGGCGACGTCGACGAGCGGTGCCATACCGTCTCCCGTGCGGTCCTTGGGGATCGTCACCTCGACGTAGGCCCTGCGCAGCGTCGTGGTGAACCGGAACGAGCCGCCGTCCTGCTCCTCCAGCAGCCAGCCGACGCCGTCGACCTCGACGGCGTCCGCGTTCTCGTCGCTCATCTTCTCGGGTCGTTCGACACCGCAGCGCAGTATGATCGCCGGGTTCCCCCAGCCCGCGGTCAGCGCGGACGCGGGTGAGGGATCCCGGCGGCCCTGGTCGTCCACGGTGGACGGCAGCTCCTTGTCCAGGTTTCGGCACAGCTCGACGACCGTTGCCGAGGGGCTGGGAACCGCCGCCGACGTGTCACCGTCTGCTGAGGAGCAGCCCACCGCAGCGAGCAGGAGGGCGAGCGAGGGCAGGCCGATGGGCCGGTGACGGAAAAGGTTCACCGGCCAAGGTTAGACGGGGGCTACAGATGCACGACCGGGCAGGTCAGGGTACGGGTGATCCCGTCCACCTGCTGGACCTTGGCGACCACCATGCGGCCGAGGTCGTCCACCGTGTCGGCCTGGGCCCGCACGATCACGTCATAGGGTCCCGTCACGTCCTCGGCCTGGACCACGCCAGGAATCTTGCTGATCTCCTCGGCGACGGTCGACGCTTTGCCGACCTCCGTCTGGATGAGGATGTACGCCTGTACCACGGAACCTCCAGTGCGGCCACGAGGATCATGTGGGGAAAGGAAACGCCACGGTATCGCGTCGCCGCTCACCGCGGGGAGACCTGCGGGGACGGCGGCTCGCGCGCCGGGGTGCGGGCACGGCAGAACTTGACGGCTCTCTCGACCGTATCGAGGACACTGGTTATGCGCGACCGGGCACGGACAGGTAAAGAAGGGGCGAAAGGGCAATGAAGGGCACTGTTGGTGAGCTCGGGGAGTTCGGGCTCATCAGGGAGCTCACCTCCCGTCTCACCACCACCCCCGCGGTCCGGGTCGGCCCCGGCGACGACGCCGCGGTGGTCGCCGCGCCCGACCGGCGGGTGGTGGCCAGCACCGACATCCTGCTGGAGGGCCGGCACTTCCGCCGCGACTGGTCCACCGCCTACGACGTCGGCCGCAAGGCCGCCGCGCAGAACCTCGCCGACATCGCCGCCATGGGCGCGGTGCCGACGGCCGTGCTGCTCGGCCTCGTGGTGCCCGCCGAACTGCCGGTCACCTGGCCGTCCGAGCTGATGGACGGCCTGCGCGACGAATGCCAGGTCGCCGGCGCCTCCGTGGTCGGCGGCGACGTCGTACGCGGCGACACGATCATGGTGTCGATCACCGCCCTCGGCGATCTGCGCAACCAGGAACCGGTCACCCGGGGCGGCGCCCAGCCCGGCGACCTCGTCGCGGTGACCGGCTGGCTGGGCTGGTCCGCCGCCGGGTACGCGGTCCTCTCCCGCGGCTTCCGCTCGCCCCGCGCCTTCGTGGAGGCCCACCGCCGCCCCGAGCCGCCGTACCACGCCGGTCCGGCCGCCGCCGGGCTCGGCGCGACGGCGATGTGCGACGTCAGCGACGGGCTGATCGCCGACCTCGGGCACATCGCCGAGGCCAGCAAGGTCCGCATCGACATCCGCTCCGGCGCCATCGACATCCCGACGCAGATGAACGACATCGGGCAGGCCGTCGGCGTCGACCCCATCCAGTGGGTGCTCACCGGCGGCGAGGACCACGCGATCGTGGCGACCTTCCCGCCGGACGTGAAACTCCCCGCCCGCTGGAAGGTGATCGGCGAGGTCCTCAACCCCTCCGCCCTGCCCCAGGTGACGGTCGACGGGGCGCCCTGGACCAGCAAGGGCGGCTGGGACCACTTCGGGGACCTGGAACAGTGAGGCCTCGCGTCCTGACGGTGGCCGGCTCCGACTCCGGCGGCGGGGCCGGGATCCAGGCCGACCTGAAGACGATGCTCGCGCTGGGCGTGCACGGCATGAGCGTGATCACGGCGGTCACCGCGCAGAACTCCCTCGGCGTACAAGGCGCTTGGGAGCTGCCGGTGGAGGCCGTGCGGGCGCAGTACTGCAGCGTCGTCGACGACATCGGCGTGCAGGCGGTGAAGACGGGCATGCTCGCCTCCGCCGAACTCGTCGAGGCCGTCGCCGAGTTGATCGCGGGCACGGGCGCTCCCGTGGTCGTCGACCCGGTCGGCGTCTCCAAGCACGGGGACAGTCTGCTGGCCGCCTCCGCGCTGGACTCCGTACGCAAGAAGCTGCTGCCGGTCGCCACCGTCGCCACCCCGAACCTCGACGAGGTGGCCCAACTGACCGGCGTGCACGTCGAGTCGGAGGAGCAGTTGCGGGCCGCGGCGGACGCCGTGCTGGCGTACGGGCCGCGCTGGGTGCTGGTCAAGGGCGGTCATCTCCCCGGTGACGCGGTCGACCTGCTGACGGACGGCGCCGAGGAGCACTGGCTGCGCGCGCCGAGGTACGACAACCGGCACACGCACGGCACGGGCTGCACGCTCGCGTCCGCGATCGCGTCGCAGCTGGCGAGGGGACAGTCCGTGCCGGAGGCGGTGTCGGCGGCCAAGAGGTACGTCACCGGGGCGATCGCCGCCGGGTTCGCCCTCGGCGCGGGGATCGGTCCCGTGGACCACGGGTGGGATCTCACACGGGGTACGGCCGGAGCTTGATGTCCGTCGCCGCCTTCTCGGTGAGCCGCTTGAAGAAGCCTCCCATCAGGCGCGAGCTGAGCAGCCGGTACATCCGGTCCCGGCTGCGGATGCGCCGCTCGGTCGCCGGGGCGAAGAACGGGCCCACGTTGCCGGAGATCTTCTGGCAGCCCTTGGCGAAGGACCGGATCCTGCTCTCGTACTCGGCGAACGCCGTGACATGGTCGCCGCCCGCGAGAGCCAGCTCACCCGCCAGCACATACGCGCCGACGATCGCGACGCCCGTCCCCATGCCGCCCATGGTCGCGCCGTACCCGGCGTCCCCGAGCAGCGCCACCCGGCCCTGGGCGAGGCGGTCGACATGGATCTGGGCGATCTCGTCGAAGTACACCCGGTCGGCGTCCTCCAGCGCCTTGAGCACGTTCGGGGCCTCCCAGCCCATCCCCGCGAACCGTTCGGCGAGGATCCGTTTCTGCGCGGCCATGTCCCGCCGGTCGTAGGACAGTTGCTCCGACCGGAAGACCAGCAGCGCGCCCGCGCGGTCCGGGTCCCCGTCGTAGTTGCCGAGGGCGATCGCGCGGCCCGGCTCGCTGTACAGCCGGCCGGTGCGGTCCAGCCCCAGGTCGTTGGGGACCTCGAAGCCGGCCACGTAGTGGTCGAGGAAGCGCAGGTGGCGGGACTCGTCGCCGAAGACCAGCCGCCGGGTGTTCGAGTGCAGGCCGTCGGCGCCGATCACCAGGTCGAAGCGGCGCGGGGCGCCCGCCTCGAAGGTCACGTCGACACCGGCGGCGGTGTCCGTGAGGGTGGCGATCGAGTCGCCGAAGACGTACTCGACGTCGTCCCGGGTGCGCTCGTACATGATCTGCGCGAGCTCGCCGCGAGGGACCTCGACGTCGCCGCTCATCATCTCCGACGGCAGGTCCACGCGCGGCGAGCCGTCCGCGGCGACGACGATCTGGCGGCCCATGTGCGTCTGCCGGGCGTGGATCTCGTCCCAGATGCCCATGGCGGTGAGGATCTCGCGGTGGACGTGCCCGCGGAAGTCGACCGCGAAGCCGCCCGCGCGCAGGTCCGTGGACTTCTCGACGACGGTGACGCGGGCGCCGTACCGCTGGAGGTTCAGCGCGAGCGCCGGGCCGGCGACGCTCGCGCCGGAGATCAGGACGTCGAGATGGCTGAGGCTGCGCTGTGCGTTCGTCATGTGCGCAAGCCTCGCGGCGGCCGCTGACCGTCCGCCTACCGTTCGCTGACCGCCGCTGACCGCAGCGCGCGCCCTCGCTCGAACGCCTCGTCGTACGCCTGGCTGTACGTCTGGCCGTGCGTCTGGCCGTGCGCCTTCGAGGACAGCTTCGTACGGACGTCCCGTTCGAGGCGTACGACATCGGGGTCGCCATGGGTCTCCGCGCCCCGCAGGCCCGCCGCCGCGCCCAGCAGCTCGGCCGACCGCTCCGGTCCCGCGGCGACCTCCGCCAGCGCCTCGGCGACGACGGCGACGGCCTCGGCGCCGGGCTGTTCCTCGGCGATGGCGAGAGCCTGCGCGCACCACTCACGGGCCTGCTCGACGTCTCCCTCCGCGGCGGCCGTACGGCTCAGCCCGACGAGGATGAGGACGGTCTCGCCGCGGCTGAACCAGTTCGCCGAGCACGCCTCCAGGGCGCTTTCGTAGCGCACGCGCGCGTGAGCGGTGTCCCCGGACAGCCGGGCCGTGTCGCCGAGCCCGCGCCGGGCGGCCGCCAGCTTGTCGGAGGCGCCCGCGGTGCGCGCGAGGGCCGCGGACTGTGTGAAGTGCGCGGCGGCGTGCTCGGCGTCGCCCCGGTGCAGCAGCACGAACCCGCGCGAGCGCAGCAGGTCCGCCGTCTCCTCCGGAGCCTGGAGCTCGCGCACGTACGTCAGGCCCTCGTCGAGCAGCTCCAGGGCGCGTGCGTACTCCCCGCGCCGGTTCGCGTACCCGCCCAGCGGATCGAGGCAGTTGGCCATGCCCCAGCGGTCGCCCGTCTCCCGGAAGCCGGCCAGCGCGCGCGTGAAGGCGTCCTCGGAGGCGGGCGCCTCGCCCGAGAACTGGTGCTGGTAGGCGGTCCCCAGGTCGAGCAGCGCGCGCCGCCAGGCGCCCTCGCCCAGCTGCACGCGCACATGGTCGTTGAGGGCCGTCGACATGGGGCCGCCGGTCAGCGACCGCAGCACCATCGTGAACGGCAGCCGCAGCGGCCCCTTCAGCGACTCCATGAGCGCTTGCACGCGCGCGATGCGGTCGGCCTCGGCGGGGTCGTCGCCGCGCCCGGTGACGGTGTTCATCAGGCACAGCGCGTACTCCTCGGCCAGTCCCTCGGGCGGCTCGTCGCCGACGGCCGCGAGGAGCGCGCGGGCCTGCGGCACCTGCGCGCCGTGCAGCCCACGCAGCCGTCGGAACCAGGTCAGCGCCGCCGTCAGCCGCAGCGCCGCGCCGGGGTCGACGACGGTCAGATGGCCCACGGCCGCGTCCAGGTCGCCGAGCTCGGCGTCCAGCCGGGCCAGCCAGGGGAGCTGCTCCCGGCCGCGCAGATACGGTTCCGCATCCTCGGCCAGGCGCAGGAAGTACCTGGCGTGCGCCGCTTGCGTGGCCGACTCGGCGGTGCGCCCATCGGCGCGCTCGCGGGTGTGCTCGCGGGTGTGCTTCTCGGCGGCGAACGCGCGGATCGTCTCCAGCATGCGGTAGCGGCCCTCGGTCACCTCCAGGAAGGACTTCTCCACGAGCGAGGCCAGCAGATCCTCCGGGTACGGCACCGCGCACACCGCCTCCACCGCGTCCAGGGTGGCGCCCCCGCAGAACACCGTGAACCGCCGGGCCAGCTCCCGTTCCTCCTCGTCCAGCAGGTCCCAGCTCCACTCCACGACCGCGCGCAGCGTGCGGTGCCGGGGCGCCTTGGAACGGTCGCCGCGGGACAGCAGCCGGAACCGGTCGTCGAGCCGGTCGGCCAGCTCCTGCGGGGTCAGGGTGCGCAGCCGGGCCGCCGCCAGCTCGATCGCCAGCGGCAGTCCGTCGAGGGCCGCGCAGATGTCGGCCACACACGCGTGGCCCTCGAAACCGGGCCGCACGGCACGCGCCCGGTCCAGGAACAGCCGCACCGCGGGATCCGGCGGCAACGGCGGCACGGGCACCAGGGCCTCGCCCGTGATCCCGAGGGACTCCCGGCTGGTCGCCAGCACCCGCACCCCCGGGCAGGCCGCGAGCAGCAGGGCGGACAGCCGGGCCGCGTCCTCGATCAGGTGCTCGCAGTTGTCGAGGACCAGCAGCAGCTCCCGGTCCTCCAGCGCGACCAGCAGCCGGTCCGTGCCGTCCCCGGCGGGTGTGCGGAACCCCTCCCGCACCCCGAGCGCCGCGAGGACGGCGTACGGGATCCGCGCCCCGTCGGTGAGCGGCGCAAGCTCGACGAAGCACACGTCCGCACGCGTGCGTGCCGCCTCGATCGCCAGCCGGGTCTTCCCGGCGCCGCCCGGTCCGGTGAGGGTGACGAGCCGGGCGTGGGCGTCGGACAGGGCCTCGGCGATCCGGGCGAGTTCGCTCTCCCGGCCGATGAACCGGGTGAGCTGCACGGGGACGGAGGGCCGCGCGGGTCCGTCGCCCCGGAGCAGCTCCAGGTGGAGCGCGGCCAGCTCGGGCGACGGGTCGGCGCCCAGCTCGTCGGCGAGGGTGCGCCGGGCCTGTTCGAACACCGTGAGCGCCTCGGCGGGCCGCCCGCCCGCGTGCAGGGCCCGCATCAGCTGTCCGTACAGCCGCTCGCTCAGCGGGTGCGCCGCCAGCAGCCCCCGCAGCTCGGGCACCAGCTCGGGCCCGCCGCCGAGCCCGAGCTCGGCTTCGACGCGGTCCTGGACGGCCGCCAGCCGCAACTCGTCGAGCCGGGCCCGCTCGGCGTGCGCGTCGGGGAGGTCGGGCAGGGCCGGGCCGCGCCACAGGGCGAGAGCCTCGCGCAGCAGGCCGGCCGCCGCGAGACGGTCCCCGGCGGTGAGCGCGGTGCGCCCCGCCTCGGCCAGGCGCTCGAAGCGGTGGCGGTCGACGGCGTCGGGCGGGACGGCCAGGCGGTAGCCGGTGGGCGTGGCCTCGATCTCGGCGTGCGGGGCCAGTCGGCGGCGCAGCCGGGAGATCTGGGACTGGAGCGCGTTCGCGGCTCCGGCGGGCGGCTCGGCGCCGTACAGACCGTCGGTCAGGCGCTCCAGCGAGACGCCGTGCCCCACGTCGAGCAGCAGCAGGGTGAGCAGGGCCCGGGGGCGGGGACCGCCGGGGTCGACGGGGGCGCCGTCGTCGGTGCGGAGATCGAGGGAGCCCAGGATGCCGAAGCGCATTCACCCGAGTCTGGCAGGCGCCGGGATCCCGGGGCCTGCCCATGGACCGGCCGGATGCTCCTGAACAGGCAGAGCACAGCAGAAAGCCGGCCCACACGAGGTGGACCGGCTCAATGCAGCGAACCAGCAGTGGCCGCGCACTTAGCTGTGCGTCAGCGCGAGACCTTGCCGGCCTTGATGCACGAGGTGCAAGCGTTCACGCGCTTCGGCGTCCCGCCGACCACGGTACGCACGCGCTGGATGTTCGGGTTCCAGCGACGGGACGTACGGCGGTGCGAGTGCGAGATGTTGTTGCCGAAGCTCGGCCCCTTGCCACAGACGTCGCAGTTGGCAGCCACGGGTCACTCCAAAGACTTCAGATGCACTTACGGTTGATCCCGGCATGCCGGGATCAGGATCTAGGATCTGAGTGGCGGTGCCAGGGGGAAAGCCCGACGGGATCGGGCAACCGGAGCAGCATACAACGACTGCGCCAGTACAACGAAACTACCATGGCTGTTCAGGGCCCCTGCCCCCGGCCCCGGTGGTGCCGGCCGGTCTTCCGGGTCCGGTCCCGGCCCGTTTTCCGGCGGACGCCGGCGCTGGGTTTACGCTGCGTCCAGTCCAGCAGCTCAAGGAGGCGCAGGTGGCGCAGGTGCCGCAGACATTCTTCGATGCTCTCGCGGTGCGCACCTGGTGCGGCCTCGCGCTCACGGCGCTGGGCCGGGCCCGCGAGGAGATCGACGCGATCAACGTCTACCCGGTCGCGGACGGGGACACCGGCACCAACCTGTATCTGACCGTCGAGTCGGCGGCGACCGCGGTCGAGGCGGTGTTCGCCGGGTACGAGTTCGGTTCCTGTTCGGGCGGTGCGTCCGTCGAGAAGCCTTCGCTCGCCGACGCCTCGCGCGCGATGGCGCACGGTGCGCTCATCGGGGCGCGCGGGAACTCGGGGACGATCCTCGCGCAGCTGCTGCGCGGCATGGCCCAGGTGCTCGCCGCCGAGGGCGAGGCCCCGCACACCGACGGGGACGGGCTGCGCCTGGCCCTTCGGCAGGCGGCCGACTCCGCCCGTCTGGCCGTCGCCCACCCCGTCGAGGGCACCGTCCTGTCGGTCGCCTCGGCCGCCGCCGACGCGGCCGGGGGAGCGGAGGGGGACTGCGGGACGGTCGCCCGGGCGGCCTACCAGGGCGCGTGCGCGGCGCTCGCCGCGACCCCGGGTCAGCTGGCCGTACTGGAGCGCGCCGGGGTGGTCGACGCGGGCGGCCGGGGGCTGGTCGCGGTCCTCGCGGCCCTGGTGGAGACGTTCACGGGAGAGACGCCGGGGCTCTCCGCCGCGGTGTCCGCGTCCGCCGGGTCGCACACGCGTGTGCAGTCGGCCGGGGCGGCGGGCGCGGCGGATGCGGAGGACTGCGCCGACGGGGCGGGGGCTGACGGGGCTGACGGCGAGGGCGGTCCCGCCTTCGAGGTGATCTACCTCCTGGAGGCCGAGGATGCGGCGGTGGCACGGCTGCGGCAGCGCCTGGACGCCCTGGGGGACTCGCTCGTCGTGGTCGGCGGCGACGGCCTGTGGAACGTCCACGTGCACGTGGACGACGCGGGCGCCGCCGTGGAGGCCGGCGTCGAGGCGGGTCGGCCCTACCGGATCCGCATCACGCACTTCGGCGTCGGCGACGCGCACACGCGCGGGGGTGAGCGTCCGCCCCGCGAACGCGTCCAGCGCGCGGTCGTCGCCGTCGTGCCCGGCGAGGGCCTGGCCGGGCTGTACACCGAGGCGGGCGCGACGACCGTGCTCGCGCGCCCCGGGGAGCCGCCCGTCAGCGGCGAGCTCGTCGAGGCCGTACGACGGGCCCACGCGCGCGAGGTCGTGCTGCTGCCCAACGACGCCGACCTGCGGCACACCGCCGCCGCGGCCGCCGAGCAGGCCCGCACGGAGGGCATCCGGGTGGCCCTGATCCCGACCCGCTCCGCGGTCCAGGGGATCGCCGCGCTCGCCGTCCACGAGCCGGACCGCCGCTTCGACGAGGACGTCGTCTCGATGACCTCGGCGGCCGGCGCCACCCGCTACGCCGAGGTCGTCGTCGCCGAGCGCCAGTCGTGGACCATGGCCGGCATCTGCCAGGCCGGCGACGTCCTCGGGCTCGTCGACGGCGATGTGGCCGTCATCGGCTCCGAGGTCACCGCCACCGCCGAGTCCGTCCTGAACCGCATGCTGTCGGCCGGCGGCGAACTGGTCACCCTCGTGCTCGGCGACGAGGCCCCCGAAGGCGTCGCCGAGCACCTGGAGGCGCGGGTGCGGGAGGCATACCTCGCCGTCGACACGGTGGTGTACCGGGGCGGCCGGCAGGGTGCGTTGTTGTTGATCGGCGTGGAGTGAGCGAGTAGGCGGCGAAGGGATCGTTCAACGATCCCTCTGCTCCTCCGCCGCCTGCAGCAACTGCTCCGCCTCGGCCCGCCGCGCCCGCACGGTCTCGTCCTCCTCCTGATCGCCGCTGCCGCCGACGGAGTCGGCCTCGGCGGCGGCGTCGACGTCCGCGTAGGACCTCAGCACCGCACGCGCGCGTGCCGCCGCGTCCGCGGGGCGTCCCAGGTCCGTCTCCAGCCAGCCCGCGGCCAGCTCCGCGCCGGTCCGGGCGTGCAGGGCGTCGTCCCCGAGGGCGACGAACACCGCGACGGCCTCGGACATCTGGGAGAGCGCCCCGTCCAGGGCGGCCCGGATCGAGTCGTCGTCGGCGTCCTCGGCGGCGGAACGCGCGAGCAGGTCCCCGAACTGGCGGTGGGTGTGGCCGAGTTCGGCGACCAACCGGCGACGGGCCTCGTCGTCGTCCGCCGCGTCGAACGCGTCCGCGCACTCCTCCACCGCACGCGTCATCAGATCGCACGCGGCGTCCGGAGCGTCCTGCGTGCGCAACGCCAGCCACGCGCGGGCGCGCAGGGAGCGGACCAGCCCGTGCACATTGCCGAGGTCCCGCCACAGCTCGCCCGCGCGCGCGTAGGCCTGGTCCGCCTCGACGTGCAGGCCGGCGTGGCCGAGCGACTCCGCGGCCAGATGGGCGAGGGTCGCGTGGTCGTGCTGCTCGGGCCAGTGCCGGGCGATCTCGGCGGCCTGGAGGCGACGTTCGGCGGCGTCCCGGTGCTCCCCGAGCTCGCTCAGACAGTCCCCGAGCCACCACTGCGTCTGGACGACCGCACCGTCGCCGTGCGTCTCGACGGTCAGGTCCGCCAGCGCCGACTCCAGCACCTCCGCGGCCTCGGCCCAGCGGCCCAGCCGGACCAGGAACCCGCCGAGCTGGTGCCGCGCCCATGCGCCGAACGTCGGGCCCGCGCCCGCCTCGTCGGCCCAGTGCGCCGCCTCCAGGGCGTGCTCCGCGGCCTCGTCGGCCTGTCCCCGGCCGCCGACGACCTCGGCGAGCTGGAGATGCAGCTGAGCCCGCCCGACCGCCTCCAGGAACGGTCCGCCGTGCTCCAGGGCCGCCCGCAGCGCCCGCTCCGCCTCCACCATGTCGTCCAGCTGGTGGGCGAGACCGGCCAGCCGGGCCTCGTACTCCACGGCGAACCACGGCAGACCCGCCTCGACGAACTCGGCCGCGGCCCGCGCGAGCAGCTCCGCGCCCGCCTCCGGGTCCCCGGACTGCGTCGCCAGCTCCGCGAGCATCGCGTGCCCCTCGGCGACCCGGGCGGCGAGCCGCACGTCGTTCCCGGCCCGCCCGTCCACGAGCGCCAGCAGCTCTCCCACGGCCGCCTCGGCCTCCGTCAGAACGGCTTCGTCCACCGGCCCCTCGGCCTCGTGGACGCGGCGCATCAGGATCCTCGCCCGCCCCATCAGCACGCCCGCCGCCTGGGGCACCTCCGTGCCGCCCTCGGCGTACAGCGCGAGGACCCGGTCGTACGGGTCGGCGACCGCCGCGAGCGCCTCGTCGACCTCGCCCGCGAGCGCACGGACGTACGCCGCACGCGCGCGTGCCGCGAGGGCCTCTCCGGGGTCGCCCGCCTCCGCGTACAGCCCGGCGGCGTGCTCGAACGTTTCCGCGCCCTCCGGGCCGAGCCCGATCGCCTCATGGTCGGCGATCTCCGCACGGTCACGCGCCGCCAGCTCCACCGGCTCCGCGCCCTCCGCCCCCGCGGCCACCTCGGCCACCCGCGCCCACGCCTCGACGGCCTGCGGCCGCAGGGTGTCCGACAGCCGCCGGGCCTCGACGAGCAGAGCAGACAGATCCGGCTCACCGGACGCCTCGGCCGGAGTCGGCGCCACGGGCGCCGGCGCGGCCACCGCGGACGCCGGGCGCGCGGCCCGCACCCCCAGGGGCAGTCGCTCCACCAAGGGCCGCTGCTCCATACGCGCGCGTGTCCGCTCGCTGACGTGCGTCGTGCCGTTGCGCTCGTCGAAGCGCGCGGCCAGCGCGAGGGCCTCCACACGCGCGTGCGCCGCGAGTTCGACGGCCGTCCACTCCCGCCCGGCCGCCCCGGGCACCTGCCGACCGCCGAGCCCGAGCTCGGAAAGGCGCTCCATGAGCAGCACGACGACGCTCAGGAACTCCATCCTGCTGCGCGGCTGCCCCTCGTCCGTGAAGTACGCCGGCCGCTCCGCGAGCAGCTCCAGGCCCCGCGCCTCGTTACCGGTCAGCGCGCAGAACTCCACGTGGTCGGCGTAGGCGCCCCGCATGCTCTCCATGGGCCGCACCAGCCGGAAACCCCGCAGATGGTGGGCGCGCGCCTCCTCCAGCCGCCCCAGCCGCAGCAACGGCAGCAAGGACGACGCGAGCACGGTGTGCGGCTCGTGCGCGCACGAGTACTCGCCGTCCAGGACCGGCGCCCACACCTCGAGCGCCTGCGCGTCACGCCCCCGCTCCGTCTGCCACCAGCCCTGCCCGTGCAGCTCGCACGCATGGCAGTCGGCCATGGCGTCCCGGTCCGCCGCCAGCCAGGCGGCGAACGCCCGCTCGGCCCGCTCCATGTCCCCCACGTGCGCGGCCACGCTGAACTCGGCGCTGCGCACCGCCCGCTCGGAGTGCCCGGCGAGCCGGTAACGGTGCTCCATCTCGCCTAGCCACTTCTCCACCGACGCCAGCGGCACATGCGGCTGGTCGAGCATGCCGGCCGACATCCACTTGAAGACCCAGTGCAGCGAGTGCGTCTCGAACTCGTCGAAGTCCTCGGGCCGCTCGTCCCACATACGCAGCAGCCGCGCGAAGGGGACGAACATCTTCGCCTTCTCGGAGCTGTAGTTGTAGACCTTCAGCTGGTGCCCGAGCGCCTCGATCACGGCCAGCGGGATCTTCAGCTGCTCGGCGTCCACCAGCAGCTGCTCCGCGCGCGCGTTGCGGGCCGGCCCCTCCGGCTGCTCGCCGTTCTCCGCCATCGCCCGGCGCAGGGAGTCGAAGTCCGTGATCTCACCCATCAGTGTCCCCCTGCCCGTCCGCCGACTGCCCGTGTGTGGCCCATTCGAGGAGCCCGATGAACGCCCGGTTCAGCAGCGCCGAGTCCGCCGGCCGCAGCGGACGCTGCGCCATCAGCAGCGCCTGCCCGTAGAGCGACTCCGTGGCGGTGCCGATCAGCTCGGGATCGTTCAACGAACTGATCCGCCGGATCAGCGGGTTGAGATGGTTCAGCACCAGACGCGCGCGCGGGGCGCTCCCGCGCAGCGAGCCCAGGATGCCCGCCCACAGATCGTCGGCCTGTGTCTCGGCCTGCGCGCGTGCCTGCTCGTGCCGAGCCCCCCGGTCGTCGAGATGCAGCGCGGGCACCGACAGCGGATGAAAGGCCCGCAGGACGACGTCACAGCCCAGCGGGTCGAGCTTCGCCCGCGCGGCGGCCAGGAAGCCCGCCAGCGCCAGCTCGTCGGCCGCGTCGACGGCGTCCAGGTGGGCGGTCACGGTGTCCGCGTCCAGCTCGGCGACGACCGTCCCCGGCCGTACCGACGGCAGCGCCTCGACCAGCTCGCTGTCGTACGTGTAACCGCCGTTGACCACCCCGATGCCCTGCGCGGACGCGATCGGCGCGACCTGCCGGTACTCCTCCACCGTCCGCGTGAAGTGCACCACCGGGTGCCGCTGCGCGAACTCCTCCAGCGACAGCCGTCCGTCGGTCGTCTCGAAGGGTAGCCACGGCAGCATCGTCCGCAGCATCTCCCGGTCGTGCCGGGCCAGGGACTTCACGCCCAGGTGGTGCACCGCCAGGAACGCCGCGAGCCGCTCCGGATCACCGGCCGCCAGACCCGTCAGCCACGACCGGATCCGTTCCCCCAGGGCCTCCCGGACCGCGGCCAACGTCTCGTCCTCGTACAGCGACTCCCGCGAGGCCGTCGGCCGCAGACTGTCGGTGTCCAGGACGCAGCGCACGAAGAACGCCCAGTCGGGCAGCAGCTGTTCGCCGCGCTCGGTCAGCAGCATGCCCTTCAGATGCACCCGGTGCGTGGCCCGCTGCGCCGGACTGACCGCCGCCGGCAGCACGTACGCCACCCCGCGGATCCCCGCCAGCGGCACGTCCAGCTCGACCGAGTCCAACGGCGTGAACCCGAACAGCTCATGACAGTGCCGGGCCAGCGCCACCCGCCGGTTGGCGGGGGAGGCGTACGCCCGGTCCCAGGGCGCGGGCAGATCGGTGACCGCCTCCTCGCCCACCCGGACGTCGTAGGGCAGCAGCGAACCGAAGTCCCGGGCCAGCGCCAGCACCCGCGCCTCGGTGAGCCACTCCCCGGCGCCGGCCCGCGCCACCAGATGCACGGTGGTGCCCGGCTCGGGGCGCTCCGAGTGGGGCAGCGTCCGCACGGTGTACGAACCGTCGTCGCACGCCGTCCACTCCACGGGCGGCGCGTCGGGCGTACGGGCGCTGCGGCTGACCACCCGGATCCGCTCGGCGACCACGAAACAGGCCAGCAACCCGATGCCGAACTGCCCGAGGAAGTCCGAACGCATGTCCTGCAGGCCCTCGGCGCGCTTGGAACTGCGTCCGATGGTCGCCAGCAGGCTGTGCACATCGGCCTCGGTGAGCCCGATGCCGGAGTCCTCGACCCGCAGCCGGCCGTCCGCCGCGAACAGCCGTACCCGCGCCGGGGCGTCCGGGTCCTCGGTCCGCCGGGCGGTGATGGCGTCCACGGCGTTCTGGAGCAGTTCGCGCAGATAGACCTTGGGGCTGGAGTAGAGGTGATGGGACAGCAGGTCCACCAGACCGCGCAGGTCGACCTGGAACGTATGGGGCGGCTGGGGTGCCTGGGATGACTGTGAGGTCTGGGAGTCCATCGCTGCAGCGCCGCGGGCTGGGGGATGAGCACGGCGCGGGGTCGGGCGGTCCCGGTGGGGCGGTGACCGCGGATGATGGCCGGAGCGCGTCATCCTAGAGCCCGAACGAGCCGTCTGACCAGGGGTTTCAGGACACGTATACGGCAATGTCAGTGGCGTGGTGTGCAATGGATCTCGTGCCCGCACTGGAAGAACCACTGAAAAAAGTGCTCGGCCCCGCCACCGCGAAGGTGATGGCCGAGCACCTCGGCCTGCACACCGTCGGCGACCTCCTGCACCACTATCCCCGCAGATACGAGGAGCGCGGCCAGCTCACCCACCTCGCCGACCTCCCGATGGACGAGCACGTCACCGTGGTCGCCCAGGTCGCCGACGCCCGCCTGCACAGCTTCGCCTCCGCCAAGGCCCCCCGGGGCAAGGGCCAGCGCCTGGAGGTGACGATCACCGACGGCAGCGGCCGGCTTCAGCTGGTCTTCTTCGGCAGCGGCGTGCACAAACCCCACAAGGAACTGCTGCCCGGCACCCGCGCGATGTTCGCGGGCAAGGTCTCGGTCTTCAACCGCCGTCTCCAACTGGCCCACCCGGCCTACGAACTGCTGCGCGCGGACACCGAGGAATCCGTCGAGACCTGGGCCGGCGCCCTCATCCCGCTGTACCCCGCCACCGCGAAACTCGAGTCCTGGAAGATCGGCAAGGCGATCCAGACCGTCCTGCCCAACGCGCAGGAGGCCGTCGACCCCCTCCCCGACTCCCTGCGCGACGGCCGGGGCCTGGTCTCCCTCCCCGAGGCCCTTGTGAAGATCCACCGCCCGCACACCAAGGCGGACATCGCCGACGCCCGCACCCGTCTCAAGTGGGACGAGGCCTTCGTCCTCCAGGTCGCCCTCGCCCGCCGCCGCCACGCCGACGCCCAACTCCCGGCCGTCCCCCGCAGGCCCGCCCCCGACGGCCTCCTCACCGCCTTCGACGCCCGCCTGCCCTTCACCCTCACCGAAGGCCAGCAGAAGGTCTCCAAGGAGATCTTCGACGACCTGGCGACGGACCACCCGATGCACCGCCTCCTCCAGGGCGAGGTCGGATCGGGAAAGACGATGGTCGCGCTGCGCGCCATGCTCGCCGTGGTCGACGCCGGCGGTCAGGCCGCGATGCTCGCCCCCACCGAGGTCCTCGCCCAGCAGCACCACCGTTCCGTCGTCGAGATGATGGGCGATCTGGCCGAGGGCGGGATGCTCGGCGGATCCGAACAGGCCACCAAGGTCGTGCTGCTGACCGGGTCCATGGGCATGGCCGCCCGCCGGCAGGCCCTGCTCGACCTCGTCACCGGCGAGGCCGGGATCGTCATCGGCACGCACGCGCTGATCGAGGACAAGGTCCAGTTCCACGACCTCGGCCTGGTCGTGGTCGACGAACAGCACCGCTTCGGCGTCGAACAGCGTGACGCCCTGCGCGGCAAGGGCAGGCAACCCCCGCACCTGCTCGTCATGACGGCCACGCCGATCCCGCGCACCGTCGCCATGACCGTCTTCGGCGACCTGGAGACGTCCGTCCTCGACCAGCTCCCGGCCGGGCGCTCGCCCATCGCCAGCCATGTCGTCCCGGCCGCCGACAAGCCCCACTTCCTGGCCCGCGCCTGGGCGCGCGTCCGCGAGGAGGTGGAAGGCGGCCATCAGGCGTACGTCGTCTGCCCGCGCATCGGGGACGACGTGGACGAACCCGGCGACCCGAAGAAGCCCGGCAAGGCCAAGCAGAAGTCCCCGGAGGACGAGGCTGAAAAGCGCCCCCCGCTGGCCGTCCTCGACATCGCCGAGCAACTGAGGGGCGGCCCCCTCAAAGGCATCGAGGTCGAAGTCCTGCACGGCCGGATGCCCCCGGACGACAAGGACGCCGTCATGCGCCGCTTCGCCGCCGGCGAGACCGGCGTCCTGGTCGCCACGACCGTCATCGAGGTCGGCGTCAACGTCCCGAACGCCACCGCGATGGTGATCATGGACGCCGACCGCTTCGGCGTCTCCCAGCTGCACCAGCTGCGCGGTCGCGTGGGCCGGGGCTCGGCGCCCGGCCTCTGCCTCCTCGTCAGCGAGATGCCGGAGGCCAGCGCCGCCCGCCAGCGCCTGAACGCCGTCGCCGCCACGCTCGACGGCTTCGAGCTCTCCCGCATCGACCTCGAACAGCGCCGCGAGGGCGACGTCCTGGGCCAGGCCCAGTCCGGCGCCCGGACGAGCCTGCGAGTGCTCGCCGTCATCGAGGACGAAGAGGTCATCGCGGAGGCGAGGGAGGAGGCGGCGAGCGTGGTGGCGGCAGACCCGGAGCTCAGCGCCTACCCAGGCCTGCGAACAGCCCTGGCCGCCCTTCTGGACGAGGAGAGGGAGCAATACCTGGAAAAGGGCTAGAGCTGTGCAACGCAGGGGCACGGGGCTGTACTGGACATGCGGCTACCGCCGCGCGTGCGCGACCAGCCACACTGGACCCAAAGCCGTCCACAACCAAGGATCGAAGATGACCCGCGTGATCGCCGGCGCAGCCGGCGGACGCCGATTGGCCGTCCCCCCGGGCAACGGAACCCGCCCCACTTCCGACCGCGCCCGCGAGGGACTCTTCTCCACCTGGCAGTCCCTGCTCGGCAGCCCCCTGGACGGCGAACGAGTCCTCGACCTCTACGCCGGATCGGGGGCAGTGGGCCTGGAAGCCCTCTCCCGCGGCGCGAGCCACACCCTCCTCGTCGAGGCCGACGCGAGAGCCGCCCGCACGATCAGGGAGAACGTGAAGACCCTCGGCCTCCCCGGCGCCGAGGTCCGCGCGGGCAAGGCCCAACAGGTCATCCAGGCGGAGCCTGCCGCGCCCTACGACCTCGTCTTCCTCGACCCTCCCTACGCCGTCACGGACGACGATCTTCGGGAGATTCTGCTCACACTCCGCACGGGGGGCTGGCTCGTGGCCGATGCTCTCGTCACCGTGGAGCGCAGCACCAGAGGCGGAGAGTTCGGTTGGCCGGACGGCTTCGAAGCGCTTAGGGCCCGTCGCTACGGCGAGGGAACGTTTTGGTACGGTCGCGCCGCCTCTACGTGTGAAGACGCACGATGACCGGACTGGAGAGCGAGGGACCACAAGTGCGCCGTGCCGTCTGTCCCGGGTCGTTCGACCCGATCACCAACGGACACCTCGACATCATTTCCCGCGCCTCCCGTCTCTATGACGAGGTCTATGTCGCGGTCATGATCAACAAGTCCAAGAAGGGCCTGTTCGAGATCGACGAGCGGATCGACCTGATCCGCCAGGTCACCGCCGAGTACGGCAACGTCCGGGTCGAGGCCTTCCACGGCCTCCTCGTCGACTACTGCAAGCAGCGCGACATCCCGGCCATCGTCAAGGGCCTGCGCGCGGTCAGCGACTTCGACTACGAGCTGCAGATGGCCCAGATGAACAACGGCCTCTCGGGCGTCGAGACGCTCTTCGTGCCCACCAACCCCACCTACAGCTTCCTCTCCTCCTCCCTCGTCAAGGAGGTCGCGACCTGGGGCGGAGACGTCTCCCACCTGGTCCCGCCGCTGGTTCTCGAAGCCCTGAACAAGCGCCTCCGCAGGGACTGATGGGGCTACAGTCGTCCCGTCCGTCTCCAACACAGCTGTAGAGAGTGGCGAGCAACCGGTGGACGTGCAGAAGAAGCTCGACGAGATCGTCACCGCGGTCTCCAGTGCCCGGTCGATGCCGATGTCGGCCTCGTGCGTGGTCAACCGCGCCGACCTGCTCGCCCTGCTGGAAGAGGTGCGCGCGGCCCTTCCCGACTCGCTCGCCCAGGCCCAGGAGCTGATCGGCGGCCGTGAGCAGATGGTCGAGCAGGCCCGCCAGGAGGCCGAGCGGATCATCTCCACCGCCCACGCCGAGCGCGGCTCCCTGATCTCCGACACCGAGATCGCCCGCCGCTCCCAGGCCGAGGCCGACCGCATCCTCGCGGAGGCCCGCAAGGAGGCCGAGGAGGTCCGCGCGGACGCCGACGACTACGTCGACTCCAAGCTCGCCAACTTCGAGGTCGTCCTCACCAAGACGCTCGGCTCCGTCGGCCGCGGCCGCGAGAAGCTCCTCGGCACCGGTCCCGGCCTCGACGAGAACGGCTACGACGACGAGGACGCCCCGGAGCGCAGCCACGACCCGGAGACCCTGCGCCGCGACGCCGACGCGTACGTCGACACCAAGCTGGGCGCCTTCGAGGCGGTGCTCGCCAAGACCCTGGAGGCGGTCGGCCGCGGCCGCCAGAAGCTGCACGGCCGCATCGCCTCGGACGACCTCGGCGCCCTCTCCGAGGACCTCTCCACGTTCCAGCACTCCTCCGACGCCGACTACCTCGCCGACCTGACCGCCCTCGCGGAGCGGGACACGGCGGCCGAGCAGCCCGTCCAGCAGCCGTACGAGCAGCCGCAGGAGGCCTACGCCTACCAGCAGCCGCAGCCGGACCCGTACGGCGGCGGCTACGGGCAGCAGCAGGTCTACGGCCAGCAGGACGCGTACGGCTATCAGCAGGCCGATCCCTACGCGTACCAGGGCTACGACACCCAGCAGGCCCCCTACGACCCGAACCAGGCCGTGCAGCAGCCGCAGGCGCACCAGCAGGCCCAGCAGGGGTACGCCCTCGACGAGACCAGTCTCTTCGACACCGGCATGATCAGCGCCGAGCAGCTGCGCGCCTATGAGCAGGAGCGCGGGCTGTAGCAGCCCCGCGCCGGCCCCCGACGGGTCTCGATCCGCCCCGGATTGGGCTGTGGACGAAAGCTCCAGTATCCTGGCTCTTCGGTCGCGTGTACGTCCGCGATCAACGCTGCCCGCAACACCGTGGGGCGGCGTCCTCTGAGCTCAGAAGATCGAAAGCAGGAATGGCCCTGAACGCCCGCCTCGACCACCGCAAGCCTCTCGTGTTCGACACACACGAGCTGGGGCGGCGGCCTGGTGCGCTGCAGCGCCTGACCCGTGAGATCGACGCTCCCAAGGATCTCGGGATCCCGGGAGTCGTCGGAGTGCCGGAAGGCGCTCCGCTGGAGCTCGAGCTCCGACTCGAGTCGGTCATGGAAGGGGTGCTCGTCACAGGCACCGTCCGTGCACAGGCCGAGGGGGAGTGCGTAAGGTGTCTGGAGCCGCTCGAGCTCGAGCTCGAAGCGGACTTCCAGGAGATGTTCTCGTACCCTGACGCCGACGACCGGGGCCGCCCCAAGGCGGAGCCGGCCGACGACGCCGAGGAAGACGAGGACATGCTCTTCATCGAGGACGGCCTGTTCGACCTCGAACCCGTGCTGCGCGATGCGGTGGTGCTCGCACTGCCGATGCAGCCGGTGTGCCAGGACGACTGTCTGGGCCTGTGCTCCGAGTGCGGAGCACGACTCACGGACGACCCGGACCACCACCACGATGCCACCGACATTCGTTGGGCGGCACTGCAGGGACTCGCCGGTTCACTCGGAGACGGCGAGAAGGACGAGATGAGCGGCGGCGCGCTTCCTTCAGCGCACGCCGACGAGAAGCAGGAGAAGTAGCCGTGGCTGTTCCGAAGCGGAAGATGTCGCGCAGCAACACGCGCCACCGCCGGTCGCAGTGGAAGGCTGCGGTCCCCACCCTGGTTGCGTGCGAGCGCTGCCACGAGCCCAAGCTGCAGCACATTGCGTGCCCGTCTTGCGGCACCTACAACAAGCGCCAGGTCCTCGAGGTCTGAGCGGCTGGTGAGAGGCTTCATGTCTGACGCCAAGGCGGACACGACCGCCAAGAAACAGGCGGACAACACGGCCTCGTCCCACACGCTTCTGGAAGGGCGGCTCGGCTATCAGCTCGAGTCCGCCCTTCTGGTGCGTGCACTGACCCACCGTTCCTACGCGTACGAGAACGGCGGTCTGCCGACGAACGAGCGGCTGGAGTTCCTCGGGGACTCCGTGCTCGGCCTCGTCGTCACGGACACGCTGTATCGCACCCACCCCGATCTGCCCGAAGGCCAACTGGCCAAGCTGCGGGCCGCGGTGGTCAACTCACGTGCGCTGGCGGAGGTCGGTCGTGGTCTCGACCTGGGCTCCTTCATCCGGCTCGGCCGGGGTGAAGAGGGCACGGGCGGCCGGGACAAGGCGTCCATCCTCGCCGACACCCTTGAAGCGGTGATCGGCGCGGTCTATCTCGATCAGGGCCTCGACGCGGCCTCCGAACTGGTGCACCGCCTGTTCGACCCGCTCATCGAGAAGTCCTCGAACCTCGGTGCCGGCCTGGACTGGAAGACCAGTCTCCAGGAGCTCACCGCGACCGAAGGGCTCGGCGTCCCCGAGTACCTGGTCACGGAGACCGGCCCCGACCACGAGAAGACCTTCACTGCTGCCGCCCGCGTCGGAGGCGTCTCGTACGGCACCGGCACCGGCCGCAGCAAGAAGGAGGCGGAGCAGCAGGCCGCCGAGTCCGCTTGGCGGTCCATCCGGGCCGACGCGGACGAGCGAGCCAAGGCGGCGAAGGCGGCCCAGGCCGCTCCGGCCGCCGACGGCAGCCCGGACCCCGAGTCCGCCTCCGCCTGACAAAGCAGTGAAAGCGGCCCAGCCGTAGAACAGCAGTACGAGACGAGCGCCCGCCTCCACTGGGAGGCGGGCGCTCCGTACAGGGGAGCCCATGCCCGAGTTGCCCGAGGTCGAGGTCGTCCGGCGCGGTCTGGAGCGGTGGGTCGCCCATCGCACGGTCGCCGAGGCCGAGGTGCTGCACCCGCGTGCCGTACGCCGTCACCTGGCCGGCGCCGACGACTTCGCGCACCGCCTCAAGGGCCACCGCATCGACGCCCCGAGCCGCCGTGGCAAGTATCTGTGGCTGCCGCTGGAGGACACCGACCAGGCGATCCTCGCCCACCTCGGCATGAGCGGTCAGCTCCTGGTCCAGCCGCACGAGGCTCCCGACGAGAAGCATCTGCGGGTGCGGGTGCGCTTCGCGGACGAGGTGGACACCGAGCTCCGCTTCGTCGACCAGCGCACCTTCGGCGGTCTGTCGCTGCACGACACCACCGCCGACGGCCTTCCGGACGTGATCGCGCACATCGCCCGCGACCCCCTCGACCCGCTCTTCGACGACGAGGCGTTCCATCAGGCCCTGCGCCGCAAGCGGACCACCGTCAAGCGGGCCCTGCTCGACCAGTCCCTGATCAGCGGCGTCGGCAACATCTACGCGGACGAGGCGCTGTGGCGCGCCCGGCTGCACTACGAACGTCCGACCGCGAACCTCACGCGCCCGCGCACGCTCGAACTCCTGGGCCATGCCCGGGACGTGATGAACGCGGCGCTCGCCGTCGGCGGCACCAGCTTCGACAGCCTGTACGTCAACGTCAACGGCGAGTCGGGCTACTTCGACCGCTCCCTGGACGCCTACGGGCGTGAAGGGCTGCCCTGCAAGCGGTGCGCCACGCCGATGCGCCGGCGCCCGTGGATGAACCGGTCCAGCTACTTCTGCCCGAAGTGTCAGAAAGCGCCGCGGATCCCGTCGTAGCGCTCGCGCGCGTCGAGGACGTCGCCCATCCGCCCCTCCAGCAGGTGGATGAGGCTCAGCAGCCGCTCGGCCACCTCGTGCCCGAGCGGCGTCAGTTCGTAGTCCACGCGGGGCGGGTTGGTGGGCTGGGCCTCTCGGTGCACCAGTCCGTCGCGCTCCAGCGCGTGCAGGGTCTGGGACAGCATCTTCTCGCTCACACCGTCGACCCGGCGGCGCAGCTCGTTGAAGCGCAGCGAACCCTCGTACAGCGCCCCGAGCGTGAGACCGCCCCAGCGACCCGTGACGTGTTCCAGGGTGCCGCGCGACGGGCAGGCCTTGGCGAACACGTTGAACGGGAGGTCCCGGTCCTCCGCACGCTCCTGGGTGATGTCCATGCGCCAAGCGTACCCGAGGGCAGCGCTAACCAGCAGGTTGCACTAACCAGAAGTTAGTGCTTTCCTGTGGTTACCGCCTTTGAGCTGCCCATTTCGAGGAGTACGCATGTCCGTCACCGCCGCGCCCTTCGGCGCCGTCGCCCCGGTTGTCTCCGTCGCCTACCACTCCGGCTACGGCCACACCGCCGTCCTCGCCGAGGCCGTCCGCACCGGAGCCGCCGAGGCCGGCGCCGAGGTGCGTCTGATCGACGTCGACGGGATCACCGAGGAGCAGTGGACGCTGCTCGACGGCTCGGACGCGATCGTGTTTGGCTCGCCGACCTACATGGGCACCGCGTCCGGGGCCTTCCACGCCTTCGCCGAGGCGACCTCCGCGCGCTGGGCGACCCAGGCGTGGAAGGACAAGCTGGCCGCCGGGTTCACCAACTCCGGTTCCAAGAGCGGCGACAAGCTGCACACGCTGCAGTTCTTCCAGATCCTGGCCGCGCAGCTCGGCATGCACTGGGTCAACCTCGGTCTGCTGCCCGGCTGGAACAGCAGCACGGCATCCGAGAACGACCTCAACCGCCTCGGCGTCTTCCTGGGCGCGGCCGCGCAGACCGACGTCGACGGTGGCCCGGAGGCCGTCCACAAGGCCGACGTGGCGACGGCGGAGCACCTGGGCCGCCGGGTCGCCGAGACCGCGAAGGTCTTCCTGGCCGGCCGGGCCCAGGCTGCTTGATCGTTTCTGCGGATTCCGTTCCGCGCGCTCAGTACCCGAAGTCCTGCGTCCACCAGGGTCCGCCGGACCCGAAGTGGACACCGACGCCCAGCGTCTTGAAGTCGCAGTTCAGGATGTTCGCCTTGTGACCGGGGCTGTTCATCCAGGCCTCCATGACCGCGGCCGCGTCGGCCTGGCCGCGGGCTATGTTCTCGCCCCCGAGGTCGGATATGCCGGCCTCGGCCGCGCGGTCCCAGGGGCTCGCGCCGTCCGGGTCGGTGTGGTCGAAGAAGCCCCGGGCGGCCATGTCGTCGCTGAACGTCTCGGCGAGCTGTGACAGCGCGCTGTTCGCGGAGACGGCACTGCAGCCGACCTTGGCCCGCTCCTGGTTGACGAGTTTCAGCACCTCGGCCGCGGCCTGCGCCTCGGCCGAGACCGTCACCGGGGACTCGGGCTTCGCCGGCGCCCTGGTGGCCGTCTTCGACTTGGACGGAGTGGTCTCAGGCTTCTTCGAAGGCGTGGCCTCGGGCTTCTCGGTCGCCGTCTCGGTCGGCGAGGCGGACGCAGACGCCGAAGGCGAAGAAGTGGTCGCGGAGGCGGAGGGCGAGACGGACGGCGAGGTGGACGGCGAGGTGGACCGGTCGGCGTCGCGGCTGGTCGAGGAACCGCCGCGACCGGTCTGGCCGGAGCCGGAGACGCCGCCCTGCTCCGCGGCCGAGTTGGTCGGCGAGTCGACGGCCTGCACCTTGTCGCCCGCGCCGCTGCCGCCACCGAGCCGATAGCTGTCGAGGCCGGGCACCACACCCGTGGCCACCGCGACGGTGCCGATCGCGACCGCCGCGGAAACGCCGAGCAGGCCGGTCTTGACCGGTGTGGCGACCCTCTTCTTCCGGCGGCGGTTCGCACCGCCGCCGCCCGAGCCCGTCCGCAGGGCGCCGCCCCCGGACGGGAAACCGTCGGCGGCGAGCACCGCGGTGTCGGCACGGGCGCGCTCGTCGTCCGTGGCGAACAGATAGTCCTGGCTTCTTGCGACGGAGTCGGCGTACGCCTCCGGGTTCAGATACGGCGCGATGCCCATCGTGGGGCTGTCGCTCCCGTACCGGTCCTGCGGGGTGTGACTGTCCGCGTGCGAGCCGTGCGTCTGTGTGACCCCCGTGGCGCGGCTCGTGGCGGCGCGGCCGGCGGCGGAGCGTCGGTGGCGTCCCATGTCCTTGCCTTCCTGGTCCAAGCGGTGTTCCCACGGTCGGCCAAGGTCCTGGGGCGGCGCGCGCCCCCTGCTCCCTCTGGTCAACCTGACTCACCCGATCGAGTGAGTTTCATATGAGAATCGTTGGGTGGGGACGGTACCGCATGGCGCTGGGGGCGGAAGTGCTCCGAGTGACTTTGCCCGGTTAGGTTGCACCCATGAGCGAGGATGTACGGCTGGTCGCCTGGGTGCGCGGACACGTCCAGGGCGTGGGATTTCGCTGGTTCACGCGGGCGAAGGCGCTGGAGATCGGCGGCCTGAGTGGTTTTGCTCTCAATTTGGCCGACGGCCGGGTCCAAGTGGTCGCCGAGGGGGCCCGTGAGGGCTGTGAGGGACTGCTCGGCTGGCTCCTGGGCGACGACACGCCCGGACGCGTGGACGGTGTCACCGAGATATGGGACACACCGCGCGGCGGCTACGACGGCTTCGCGATCCGCTGAGGACTGCGCGCGCGGCGGCCCCGGAGAAGCGGAGGGGCATGCCACCAGCATGTGCCCCGAGCAGAAAGGGCCAGGTGGTTGCCAAGAATCCCTTGCAGTGGGAGGCTCCGCACGTAAGGATGATCGCCACGCCTCGAGAGCCCCGCAGGAGTCGCAGCGCCGCCGTTTCGGCCGCGCGCCACCGGGATGCCCGCCAATACGGGGCGTGATCGTGTTGACCGTCAAACTTTTTGGTGAGACGCTGAAAGCACCCCGCGCACCTTAGCTGTTTGGCATGGATGAACGTCAGCATCAACAAGATCCTGCCAGGCACCGCGGGTGCGAATCCCTCACGACCCACACCGCTTCGGTCGGTCACTCAGTGTGGAGGACCATCCATCATGGCAAAGGCGCTTCTCGGTTACGTCGGCGGCTCCGACCCGCGACTCCTCGCCGAGATGCGACGGCTCCAGCAGCGTGTACAGGACCTGGAATCCGAGCTCGGACGGATCCAGGCCGAGAACGACGCGCTGACGGCTGCCGCTTCTCACGAATCGCTTCTGGAGAGCATCGACGCACGCCAGGCGGAGCCTGCGCTCACCTGATCGCTGCACCGCTGCACAACGGCATACGCAGTGGTCGGGCGGCTCATCGAACCCGCGTCGGACCGCTAAGTTGTCAGAGTTTGCAAGGGACGCTTCGGCGTCCCTTCTTTCTTTCCCGCTCTTGTCCGCCCCTCGGTTTCCCGGCTTCCCCGCTCTCCCCCTGCGTTGCCTCCCCCGCGCACCCTTTCAGTCTCTTAACGTTTGGTGTGCCCTGCGCGTTCACGGGTGAAACCGCGGGTTCATGGAGTGAGACACCCCCGAAAGGTAGAGTCCAGCGGCGTGCACCTCAAGGCCCTGACCCTCCGAGGGTTCAAGTCGTTCGCCTCCGCGACCACGCTCCGGTTCGAACCGGGAATCACCTGCGTCGTCGGACCGAACGGCTCGGGCAAGTCCAATGTCGTCGACGCGCTCAGCTGGGTCATGGGCGAACAGGGCGCCAAGTCACTGCGCGGCGGCAAGATGGAGGACGTCATCTTCGCCGGCACCACCGGGCGTCCCCCGCTGGGCCGCGCCGAGGTGTCCCTGACCATCGACAACTCCGACGGGGCGCTGCCCATCGAGTACGCCGAGGTCACCATCACGCGGATCATGTTCCGCAACGGCGGCAGCGAGTACCAGATCAACGGCGACACCTGCCGCCTCCTCGACATCCAGGACCTGCTGTCCGACTCCGGCATCGGCCGGGAGATGCACGTCATCGTCGGCCAGGGCCAGCTCGACTCCGTCCTGCACGCCGACCCCATGGGCCGGCGCGCCTTCATCGAGGAGGCCGCCGGCGTCCTCAAGCACCGCAAGCGCAAGGAGAAGGCGCTGCGGAAGCTGGACGCGATGCAGGCCAACCTCGCGCGCGTGCAGGACCTGACCGACGAACTCCGGCGCCAGCTCAAGCCCCTGGGCCGCCAGGCAGCGGTGGCGAGAAGAGCGGCCGTCATCCAGGCCGACCTGCGCGACGCCCGGCTGCGCCTGCTCGCCGACGATCTCGTACGGCTCCGGGAGGCCCTGCAGACCGAGGTCGCCGACGAGGCCGCGCTCAAGGAGCGCAAGGAGGCCGCCGAGCAGGAACTGCGCAAGGCGCTCCAGCGGGAGTCCCTCCTGGAGGACGAGGTGCGGCAGCTGACGCCGCGGCTGCAGCGGGCCCAGCAGACCTGGTACGAGCTGTCGCAGCTCGCCGAACGCGTCCGCGGCACGATCTCGCTCGCCGACGCGCGCGTGAAGAGCGCCACCTCCGCGCCCCCCGAGGAGCGGCGCGGCCGCGACCCCGAGGACATGGAGCGCGAGGCCGCCCGGGTCCGTGAGCAGGAGGCCGAGCTGGCAGCCGCCCTCGAAGCGGCCCAGCACGCCCTGGACGACACCGTCTCCCACCGCGGCGACCTGGAGCGCGAGCTCGCCGTCGAGGAACGGCGACTGAAGGACGTCGCCCGGGCCATCGCCGACCGCCGCGAGGGGCTGGCCCGGCTGAACGGCCAGGTCAACGCGGCCCGTTCGCGCGCCGCCTCCGCCCAGGCCGAGATCGACCGGCTGGCCGCCGCCCGGGACGAGGCCCAGGAGCGGGCCGTCACCGCGCAGGAGGAGTACGAGGAGCTGAAGGCGGAGGTCGACGGCCTGGACGCCGGTGATCAGGAGCTGGGCGCACAGCACGAGGCGGCCAAGCGGCAGCTCGCCGAGGCGGAGGCCGCGCTCACCGCCGCCCGCGAGGCGGTCACCGCGGCCGAACGCAGCCGCGCCGCGACCCAGGCCCGCCGCGAGGCCCTGGCCCTGGGCCTGCGCCGGAAGGACGGCACCGGTGTGCTGCTCGGCGCCCGCGATCGGCTGAGCGGCCTGCTGGGCCCGGCGGCCGAACTGCTGACGGTGACGCCGGGGTACGAGACCCCGCTCGCGGCGGCCTTCGGAGCTGCGGCGGACGCCCTGGCCGCGACCTCTCCGGCCGCCGCAGCCGAAGCGATTCGCCTGCTGCGCAAGCAGGATGCGGGCCGGGCCGCGCTGCTGCTCAGCGGTGGTCCGCAGGACGAGGCGGCGCAGCAGCCGCGTACCGATGGGCCGCCCTTCGCCGCCGACTTCGTCAAAGGTCCCGCGGACCTGATGCCCGCCGTGCGTCGACTGCTGCGCGGGATCGTCGTCGTCGGCACGCTGGAGGACGCCGAGGAGCTGGTCTACGGCCGTCCCGATCTCACCGCGGTCACCGCCGAGGGCGACCTGTTGGGGGCGCACTTCGCCCACGGGGGGTCCGCCGGCGCGCCCAGTCTGCTGGAGGTGCAGGCGTCCGTCGACGAGGCCGCCGCCGAGCTCGAAGAGCTGGCCGTGCGGTGCGCGGAGCTGACGGAGGGGCAAGCCCTGGCCGGGGAACGGCGTAAGGAGTGTGCCGCGCTCGTCGAGGAGGTGGGGGAGCGGCGGCGGGCCGCCGACCGGGAGAAGTCGGCGGTGGCCCAGCAGCTCGGGCGGCTCTCGGGGCAGGCGAGGGGCGCCGCCGGTGAGGCCGAGCGGTCCACGGCGGCCGCGGCGCGCGCCCAGGACGCGCTCGACCGGGCCGTCGAAGAGGCCGAGGAGCTCGCGGAACGGCTCGCCGTCGCCGAGGAGATGCCGGTCGAGGAGGAACCCGACACCGCCGTGCGGGACCGGCTCGCCGCCGACGGGGCCAACGCCCGGCAGACCGAGATGGAGGCGCGGCTCCAGGTCCGCACCCATGAGGAGCGGGTCAAGGGGTTGGCCGGGCGGGCCGACTCGCTGGACCGGGCCGCGCGGGCGGAACGCGAGGCACGCGCGCGTGCCGACCAGCGGCGGGCGCGGCTGCGGCACGAGGCCGCCGTCGCCGAGGCCGTGGCCGCCGGTGCGCGGCAACTGCTCGCGCACGTCGAGGTGTCCGTCGGGCGGGCCGAGGCCGAGCGGGTCGCCGCCGACGCCGCCAAGGCGCGGCGGGAACAGGAGCTGGCCGCGGCCCGCACCGCCGGGCGCGACCTCAAGGCCGAACTCGACAAGCTGACGGACTCGGTCCACCGCGGCGAGGTGCTCGGCGCCGAGAAGCGGATGCGGATCGAGCAGCTGGAGACCAAGGCGCTGGAGGAGCTGGGGGTGGAGCCCGCGGGGCTGGTCTCCGAGTACGGGCCGCACCAGCTCGTGCCGCCCTCGCCGCCCGCCGAGGGCGAGGTGCTGCCGGAGGATCCCGAGGACCCGCGCAACCAGCCGAGACGGTTCGTGCGGGCCGAGCAGGAGAAGCGGCTGAAGTCGGCCGAGCGTGCCTATCAGCAGCTCGGCAAGGTGAACCCGCTGGCCCTGGAGGAGTTCTCCGCGCTGGAGGAGCGGCACAAGTTCCTCAGCGAGCAGCTGGAGGACCTCAAGAAGACCCGCGCCGATCTTCTTCAAGTAGTGAAGGAGGTCGACGAGCGGGTCGAGCAGGTCTTCACCGAGGCGTTCCGGGACACCGCCCGCCAGTTCGAAGGCGTGTTCAGCCGGCTGTTCCCGGGCGGGGAGGGGCGGCTGATCCTGACCGACCCCGACAACATGCTCACCACGGGCGTCGACGTCGAGGCCCGTCCGCCCGGCAAGAAGGTCAAGCGGCTCAGCCTGCTCTCCGGCGGCGAGCGGTCGCTGACCGCCGTGGCCATGCTGGTGTCGATCTTCAAGGCCCGGCCCAGCCCGTTCTATGTCATGGACGAGGTCGAGGCGGCCCTCGACGACACCAACCTGCAGCGGCTGATCCGCATCATGCAGGAGCTGCAGGAGTCCTCGCAGCTGATCGTGATCACGCACCAGAAGCGCACGATGGAGGTCGCCGACGCACTGTACGGCGTCTCCATGCAGGGCGACGGCGTATCGAAGGTCATCAGCCAGCGCCTGCGCTGACCCCCCTCAACACTTCAAAGCTTGTACATATTCGTGTGCGAGCTGCGGTCGGCATGCCTCTTTTCTCACACTTCCCGGATTCTTGACTTCGAGACTTGAAGGCATAGTCTCTCCAACGTCCTATTTACCTTCAGGTACCACGTATCTGGCGGCGGTCCGAGGAGTCGAACGTGACCAGCGCAGAGCAGGCACAGCAATCAGGAGCCGGCACGGCTCACCCCGATCATCTCGGGCACGTCGTCTTCATCGCGGCGGCGGCCGCGATGGGCGGATTCCTCTTCGGCTACGACAGCTCCGTGATCAACGGCGCCGTCGAGGCCATCCGGGACCGCTACGACGTCGGCTCGGCGGCCCTGGCCCAGGTCATCGCCATCGCCCTGATCGGCTGTGCCATCGGCGCCGCGACCGCCGGCCGCATCGCCGACCGCATCGGCCGCATCCGGGTCATGCAGATCGCCGCCGTGCTGTTCACGGTCAGCGCCGTCGGCTCGGCACTGCCCTTCGCGCTGTGGGACTTCGCCCTCTGGCGGGTCGTCGGCGGCTTCGCCATCGGCATGGCCTCGGTCATCGGCCCCGCCTACATCGCGGAGGTCGCCCCGCCCGCCTACCGCGGCCGCCTCGGCTCCTTCCAGCAGGCCGCGATCGTCGTCGGCATCGCGATCTCACAGCTGGTCAACTGGGGCATCCTGAACGCCGCCGGCGGTGACCAGCGCGGCGAGATCATGGGCCTCGAGGCCTGGCAGGTCATGCTCGGCGTCATGGTCGTCCCGGCCGTCCTCTACGGTCTGCTCTCCTTCGCGATCCCCGAGTCGCCGCGCTTCCTGATCTCCGTGGGCCGGGACGAGCGTGCCCGTGAGGTGCTCAAGGAGGTCGAGGGCGACACGATCGACCTGGACGCCCGCGTCACCGAGATCGATCACGCCATGAAGAGCGAGCACAAGTCGACCTTCAAGGACCTGCTCGGCGGCACGTTCTTCTTCAAGCCGATCGTCTGGGTCGGTATCGGCCTCTCGGTGTTCCAGCAGTTCGTCGGCATCAACGTCGCTTTCTACTACTCCTCGACGCTGTGGCAGTCGGTCGGCGTCGACCCGACCGAGTCGTTCTTCTACTCCTTCACGACGTCGATCATCAACATCGTCGGCACCGTGATCGCGATGATCTTCGTGGACCGCATCGGCCGCAGGCCGCTCGCCCTCATCGGCTCCGTCGGCATGGTCGTCGGACTCGCGCTGGAGGCCTGGGCGTTCTCCTTCGACCTGGTCGACGGCAAGCTGCCGGCCACGCAGGGCTGGGTCGCCCTGATCGCCGCCCACGTCTTCGTCCTCTTCTTCGCCCTGTCCTGGGGCGTGGTCGTCTGGGTCTTCCTCGGCGAGATGTTCCCCAACCGGATCCGCGCCGCCGCCCTCGGCGTGGCCGCCTCCGCACAGTGGATCGCCAACTGGGCCATCACCGCGAGCTTCCCCTCGCTGGCCGACTGGAACCTCTCCGCGACCTACGTGATCTACACGGTCTTCGCCGCGCTCTCCATCCCGTTCGTCCTGAGGTACGTCAAGGAGACGAAGGGCAAGGCGCTGGAGGAGATGGGCTGAGCCTCGTACCCGAGGCCCTCGAACTCGAGGAGCCGGGCCAAGTCCCCGCTGCCCGCTCCTCGACCCCGTAAGGCGTCCCGCCCCGGCTCACCCCCCGAGCCGGGGCAGGACGTCTTCGCAGAACAGCCGCAGACTCCGCCACCCCTCCGCCACCGGCATCCCGCCCGCCAGCGGATGCAGGACGAGGTTGTCGAGCCCCTGCGCCACGCACTCGTCCGGCGTGAGAATCCGGTACACGCCCTCGTCCCGGAGCTCGCGTGTGCTCGTCGCCGCCGACCGCACCGCCGAGCGGATGTCGGCGGACTGCCAGGAGGCGTAGGTGCGGGCCTCGTGCAGGAAGTGCTCGCCGCACTCGGCCCACGCCCGGTCCGGATCCTCGGCGAGGTGCAGCAGCGGGGTCTCGGCGGTCGGCATCATCGTCCAGCCGTCCGTCCCGTACTCCACGAGCCGCTCCTTGTAGTACGCCTCCAGCTCCGGCAGGTGCGCGCTGGGGAAGAAGGGCAGGCCGAGCCGGGCGGCCCGGCGGGCGGCGGCCTTCGAGGAGCCGCCGACCAGCAGCAGAGGGTGCGGCTCGGTCTGCGGGCGCGGGGTGACCCGTACCGTACGGCCCCGGAACTCGAACTCCTCGCCGGTCCAGGCCTTGAGCAGGGTGTCGAGGAGCTCGTCCTGGAGGCGCCCGCGCCGCTTCCAGTCCACGCCGGCCCGCTCGTACTCCTCGGGCCGGTAGCCGATCCCGGCGACCGTGACCAGCCGGCCGCCGCTCAGCAGGTCGAGCACCGCGATGTCCTCGGCCAGTCGCAGCGGGTCGTGCAGCGGGCCGATGATCGCCGAGACCGTGACCGCCAGCCGCCGGGTCGCGCCCAGCACCGCGCCCGCGAAGGCGAACGGCGACGGCAGCCAGTTGTTCTCGACGCCGTGGTGCTCCTCGGTCTGCACGGTCGTGACCCCGTGCTCGTCGGCGTACGCGGCCATCTCCAGAGCGGCCCGATAACGGTCGCCCAGCTCGGCGCGGGTCGCGCCGGGGGCGACGAGATTGAAACGGACGACGGTGACGGGCATGGGGAAGCCCCCTTCGCCGGGTGGGTGGACGGGTGCCGATGCGGCAGGACGTTAGCTGACGACTCGTCAGGTAACCAGGGGTAGGGCACACCCGTGTGGCCCCCCGCCCGGGCGGGGAGGGGTCACGCATACTGGAGCAGTTATGGAAATCGTCATCCTTGCTGTAGTCATCGCCGTGGTCGTGCTCGGTGTGATCGGCGGGCTCGTCGTCGGCAGCCGACGGAAGTCGCTGCCCCCGCCGCCCCCCACCGCGCCCGACATCACCGCGCCTCCCGCCGAGCCGCAGGTCGGCGACGAGGCCGAGACGCCGCGCGACGAACCGCGCCGCACGATCGAGGAGGTGGATCTTCCCGACGGCGGACCGACCGGTGTCGCCGTGGAGGAGCCGCCCGCCGGCCCCGCCGTCGAGGTTCCCGAACTCGAGATCCCGGAGCCCACCGAGGGGCGGCTGGTCCGCCTCCGCGCCCGTCTCTCCCGCTCGCAGAACGCCCTCGGCAAGGGGCTGCTCACGCTGCTCTCGCGCGAGCACCTCGACGAGGACACCTGGGAGGAGATCGAGGACACGCTGCTCACCGCCGACGTCGGCGTGGCCCCGACCCAGGAGCTGGTCGAGCGGCTGCGCGAGCGCGTGCGGGTGCTCGGCACCCGTACCCCCGAGGAGCTGCGCGGCCTGCTGCGCGAGGAGCTGCTCAAGCTGATCGACACCGACGTCGACCGCACCGTGAAGACCGAGCCCGACGACCGCAAGCCGGGCATCGTGATGGTCGTCGGGGTCAACGGCACCGGCAAGACCACCACCACCGGCAAGCTCGCGCGCGTGCTCGTGGCCGACGGCCGGACCGTCGTCCTCGGCGCCGCCGACACCTTCCGGGCCGCCGCCGCCGACCAGCTCCAGACCTGGGGCGAGCGGGTCGGCGCGCACACCGTGCGCGGTCCCGAGGCCGGCGACCCCGCCTCCGTCGCGTTCGACGCGGTGAAGGAGGGCAAGGAGATGGGGGTCGACGTCGTCCTCATCGACACCGCCGGACGGCTGCACACCAAGACCGGGCTCATGGACGAGCTCGGCAAGGTCAAGCGGGTCGTCGAGAAGCACGCTCCGCTGGACGAGGTGCTGCTCGTCCTCGACGCCACCACCGGGCAGAACGGGCTCGTCCAGGCCCGGGTCTTCGCCGAGGTCGTCGACATCACCGGCATCGTGCTGACCAAGCTGGACGGCACGGCCAAGGGCGGCATCGTGATCGCGGTCCAGCGCGAGCTGGGCGTCCCGGTCAAGCTGGTCGGACTCGGCGAGGGCGCGGACGACCTGGCGCCGTTCGAGCCGGAGGCGTTCGTGGATGCCCTTGTCGGGGACTGACCGACCGCCTGCCGACATCGGCAGGGCCGCGAGAAGCGCCCGCCCCCAGGTCCAGTGGGAGCGGGCGCTTCGCTGTCCGCGGCCGGAAGGGGCCGGAAGGCGGTCGGTAGGGACCGGTACAGGGGCCGGTAGGGGCCTAGGCCCGGGATCGATGCGCCAGATACGCCAGCGTCCCCAGCAGCAGTCGGGCCTCCGGTGGGCGGGTCGCCGAGTCCAGGGCGGGTGGGCGCAGCCAGCGCACCGGGCCCAGACCGCCGCGGTCGGAGGGCGGGGCCGTGATGTGCGTGCCGGGGCCGAGGCCGCGCAGGTCGAGGGAGGTCGGGTCGTCCCAGCCCATGCGGTAGAGCAGGCCCGTCAGCTCGGCGGCGGCGCCGGGGGCGACGAAGAACTGGGTGCGGCCCTCGGGGGTGGCGATGACCGGGCCGAGCGGGAGGCCCATGCGTTCGAGGCGGACCAGCGCGCGACGCCCGGCGGGCTCGGCGACGTCGATCACGTCGAACGCGCGGCCGACGGGCAGCATCACCGCGGCGCCGGGGAACTCCGACCAGGTCCGGCTGACATCGTCGAGGGTGGCGCCGGCCGGCACCCGCGGGGCGAACTCCAGCGGATGCGCGCCCGGCTCGCGGCACTCGGGGCGGCCGCACGAGCAGGCGCCCGCCGCGGCGCGCGCGCCCGGCACCGCGTCCCAGCCCCACAGCCCCGTGAACTCGGCGACCGCGGTGCACTCGGACGAGCGACCGCGCCTGCGCGCGCCGGAGCGGATCTCGCGAATGCCGCCGATCGTGAAGCCCATGCCCCCTCCAACGGGTCCGACGCGCCGATGGTTACGCAGTGGTCGCGCTCAGTGACTCTCTGTGTTTTCGCTTCCCGGTGGCCGCTCGATCCAGTCAGCGTCCGGAAGCGCTTCTGGTGGTGTGTTCGGCTGCGCGCGCCCCTGAGTGCTTCGCTCCGCTCACTCCGGGCCGTCCTGTGTCAAGTGAATCGCGTACGGGCCATCGGGAGTTCATTCGAAGGGGTGGCGAATGGTGGCGTTTCCGGGATCGCCGTGGCTGGAGCCGTGATCGTAGGATTACTTTGAGTGTGCGGGTCCTGGAGGCACATGCGCTTGTGGGTATGCCGGAGGCAACTCGGCTTTCCGTTCGAAGGGTGACAAGTACCGGACGGAGAGCCGTATTTACCGGCATTCTGATAAGGCTTGGCGCACTCAGTGACAAGTGGTCTCAGGGATGGGGGCGTTCCAGTGAGCGGCAACGGCGGAAGCGGAAACAACGCTGCGAGCGCGGACAAGCGCCCGAACGAGCTGCTCACGTCGTGGTTCGTGCGCAGCGGCTGGTCGAAGGGCGAACTGGCCCGCCAAGTCAACCGGCGCGCACGCCAGTTGGGCGCCAACCACATCTCCACGGACACCTCGCGCGTGCGCCGCTGGTTGGACGGCGAGAACCCCCGCGAGCCCATCCCCAGGATCCTGTCCGAGCTGTTCTCCGAGCGGTTCGGCTGCGTCGTCTCCGTCGAGGACCTCGGGCTGCGCGCGGCGCGTCAGGCGCCCTCCGCGACCGGCGTCGACCTGCCGTGGACGGCCCCGCAGACGGTGGCCCAGCTCAGCGAGTTCTCGCGCAGCGACCTGATGCTGGCCCGGCGCGGCTTCCTCGGGACCTCGCTGGCCCTGTGCGCCGGACCGTCCCTCATCGAGCCCATGCAGCGCTGGCTGGTCCCCTCGCCGCCCGCCCCGCTCGAGGAACCCGACTCGGTGCCGACCAGCCGGGCCCGCGGCCGGCTCTCCCGGCCCGAGCTGGACCTGCTGGAGTCCACCACGGTGATGTTCCGGCAGTGGGACGCGCAGTGCGGCGGCGGGCTGCGCCGCAAGGCGGTCGTCGGTCAGCTGCACGAGGTGACGGACCTGCTCCAGGAGCCCCAGCCCGAGGCCACCGCGAGAAGGCTCTTCAAGGTCGCCGCCGAGCTGGCGGAGCTCGCCGGCTGGATGAGCTACGACGTCGGGCTGCAGCCGACCGCGCAGAAGTACTTCGTCCTCGCCCTGCACGCGGCCAAAGAGGCCGGCGACCGGCCGCTCGGCTCGTACGTGCTGTCCAGCATGAGCCGCCAGATGATCCACCTGGGCCGGCCCGAGGACGCCCTGGAGCTGATCCACCTCGCGCAGTACGGCAGCCGGGACTGTGCGAGCCCGCGCACCCAGTCCATGCTGTATGCGATGGAGGCCCGCGCCTACGCCAACATGGGGCAGCCGGGGCGCTGCAAGCGGGCGGTCCGAATGGCCGAGGACACCTTCGCCGAGGCGGACGAGTGGGACGAGCCGGACCCGGACTGGATCTGCTTCTTCTCCGAGGCCGAGCTGTACGGCGAGAACAGCCACTCCTTCCGCGACCTCGCCTATGTCGCGGGCCGCAGCCCCACCTACGCCTCGCTGGCCGAGCCCCTGATGCGCAAGGCCGTGGAGCGGTTCGCGGGCGACTCCGACCACCAGCGGTCGTATGTGCTGAACCTGATCGGCATGGCCACGGTCCATCTGCTGCAGCGGGAGCCCGAACAGAGCGCCACCCTCGCCACCCAGGCCATGAAGGAGGCCAAGAAGGTGCGCTCCGAGCGCGTCAACACTCGTATCCGAAAGACCGTCGACAGCGCTGTACGCGATTTCGGGGATCTCACCGAAGTCGTGGACCTGACCGAGCGGCTCACCATCGAACTTCCGGAGACGGCCGAAGCGGTCTGAACGCTCCGAAGCAACGAGAAAACCCTTGAACCCCGGCCGCGGCCGGCCCTCCCGAACAGCCCGACTCGGCTCCCCCATGCCAGGTCATCGGAAGGCCGACCGTGGCCGGTTCCACTTCCTTCAATGAAGGTTGCGCCACGATAACGATCCACTCGGCGAACATCAGGCAGTTCATCGAGGCGTAACGCACAAGGCGTCTTCGTCACGGCGGCGAAACAACGAGGGGCTTCCACCGAAACGGCGCTGCGTCAATCTCATGGCGCATAACCGGCCCACCCCTCACCACCCGCTCTGGCTTCGCCCGCACGGGGCCGTACCTACGACGAGGAGACGCCGATGGCACAGGCCGCCATCACGCTTGCGGCGGACGCACCCACGCTGTCGTCCGCGAACACAGGCTTCATGCTCATCTGTTCCGCCCTGGTGCTGATCATGACCCCGGGCCTCGCCTTCTTCTACGGAGGCATGGTCCGCGTCAAGAGCACGCTCAACATGCTGATGATGAGCTTCATCAGCATCGGGATCGTCACCATCCTGTGGGTGCTGTACGGCTTCTCGATGGCCTTCGGCACGGACTCCGGCAGCGTCATCGGCTGGAACTCCGACTGGGTCGGCCTCAGCAACATCGGGCTGACGGAGCTGTGGGACGGTTACACCATCCCGATCTTCGTGTTCATGATCTTCCAGATGATGTTCGCGATCATCACGCCCGCCCTGATAAGCGGAGCGCTCGCGGACCGCGTCAAGTTCTCCGCCTGGGCGCTGTTCGTCGCCCTGTGGGCCACGGTCGTCTACTTCCCGGTCGCGCACTGGGTATGGGGCGCCGGCGGCTGGGCCTTCGAGCTGGGCGTCATCGACTTCGCCGGCGGTACGGCGGTCCACATCAACGCCGGTGCCGCGGCCCTCGGCGTGATCCTCGTCATCGGCAAGCGCGTCGGCTTCAAGAAGGACCCGATGCGCCCGCACAGCCTCCCGCTGGTCATGCTCGGCGCCGGTCTGCTGTGGTTCGGCTGGTTCGGCTTCAACGCCGGCTCGTGGCTCGGCAACGACGACGGCGTCGGCGCGCTGATGTTCGTCAACACGCAGGTCGCCACCGCCGCCGCCATGCTGGCCTGGCTCGTCTACGAGAAGATCCGCCACGGCGCGTTCACCACGCTGGGCGCCGCCTCCGGCGCGGTCGCCGGTCTGGTCGCCATCACCCCGTCCGGTGGTGCGGTCACCCCGCTCGGCGCGATCGCCGTCGGCGCCATCGCCGGTCTGCTGTGCGCCATGGCCGTCGGCCTGAAGTACAAGTTCGGCTACGACGACTCGCTCGACGTCGTCGGCGTCCACCTCGTCGGCGGTGTCGTCGGCTCCCTGCTGATCGGCTTCTTCGCCAGCGGCAAGGGCCAGTCCACGGCGACCGGTGTCTTCTACGGCAACCACTCCTTCGACCAGCTGTGGAAGCAGTGCGCCGGAGTCTTCGCGGTCCTCGCCTACTCGCTGGTGGCCTCCGCGATCCTCGCCTTCATCCTCGACAAGACCATCGGCATGCGGGTCTCCGAGGACGACGAGGTGGCCGGCATCGACCAGGCCGAGCACGCCGAGACCGCATACGACTTCAGCGGTGCCGGTGGCGGCGCCGCCCGCACGACCGCCCTTCCGGCCGCGGTCGCCGGCGCGAGCAAGAAGGTGGACGCATGAAGCTCATCACCGCCGTCGTGAAGCCCCACCGGCTCGACGAGATCAAGGAAGCCCTGCAGGCCTTCGGCGTGCACGGTCTCACGGTCACCGAGGCCAGCGGCTACGGTCGTCAGCGGGGCCACACCGAGGTCTACCGTGGAGCCGAGTACACGGTCGACCTGGTCCCCAAGATCCGCATCGAGGTGCTGGCTGAGGACGACGACGCCGAGCAGCTGATCGACGTCATCGTCAAGGCGGCCCGCACCGGCAAGATCGGTGACGGCAAGGTCTGGTCCCTCCCGGTCGAGACGGCCGTACGGGTCCGCACCGGCGAGCGCGGCCCGGACGCGCTCTGACGGCAGAACAGAACAGGAGTCGCTGGGTGACGAGTACGGACATGCGCAAGGATGCAGAGGACTCGGGACCCAGCGGCTACGCGGCGGCCCGGCTGCGCCTCCTCACCGAGGAGGCGCGGTCCGGGCCGCCGCGCCGTGCAGCCCTCGCACAACTGACCGACGACTGGCTGACGGGGCTCTTCACCGCCGCGGCCGAGGACCTCCGAGGGGTCTCCCTGGTCGCCGTCGGCGGCTACGGCCGCGGCGAGCTCTCCCCGCGCAGCGACCTCGACCTTCTCCTGTTGCACGACGGCGCCGACCCCAAGGCGATCGCCGGCCTCGCCGACCGCCTCTGGTACCCCGTCTGGGACCTGGGCCTCGCTCTCGACCACTCCGTCCGCACCCCGGCGGAGGCCCGCAAGACCGCCGGAGAGGACCTGAAGGTCCAGCTAGGCCTCCTCGACGCCCGCCACCTCGCCGGCGACCTCGGTCTGACCGCGGGACTGCGGACGTCCGTCCTCGCCGACTGGCGCAACCAGGCGCCCAAGCGCCTCCCCGAACTCCAGGAACTGTGCGCCGAGCGCGCCGAGCGCCAGGGCGAGCTGCAGTACCTGCTGGAGCCGGACCTCAAGGAGGCCCGCGGCGGACTGAGAGACGCCACCACCCTGCGCGCCGTCGCCGCCTCCTGGCTGGCCGACGCGCCCCGCGAGGGCCTCGACGACGCCCGCCGCCGGCTCCTCGACGTACGCGACGCCCTGCACCTGACCACCGGCCGCGCCACCGACCGCCTCGCCCTCCAGGAGCAGGACCAGGTCGCCGCGGAGCTGGGCCTGCTCGACGCCGACACACTGCTGCGGCAGGTGTACGAAGCGGCGCGCGTCATCTCGTATGCGAGCGACGTCACCTGGCGCGAAGTGGGGCGCGTGCTGCGCTCGCGCGCCGTGCGGCCGCGGCTGCGCGGCCTGCTGGGCGGCGGCCCCAAGCCCGCCGCCGAGCGCTCCCCGCTCGCCGAAGGCGTCGTGGAGCAGGACGGCGAGGTGGTGCTCGCCCGCGCCGCCCGCCCCGAACGCGACCCCGTGCTCCCGCTGCGCGCCGCGGCCGCCGCCGCGCAGGCCGGCCTCCCGCTCTCCCTGCACGCCGTACGCCGTCTCGCCGCCACCGTGCGCCCCCTGCCCACGCCCTGGCCCGCCGAGGCGCGCGAGCAGCTCGTGACCCTGCTCGGCTCCGGCCAGCCCACCATCGAGGTCTGGGAGGCGTTGGAGGCCGAAGGGCTGATCACCCAGCTGCTGCCCGACTGGGAGCGGGTGCGCTGTCGGCCGCAGCGCAACGCCGTGCACATCTGGACCGTCGACCGGCACCTCATCGAGACCGCCGTGCGCGCCTCCGAGTTCACCCGCCGGGTCAGCCGACCCGACCTGCTCCTGGTCTCCGCGCTGCTGCACGACATCGGCAAGGGCTGGCCCGGCGACCACTCGGTCGCGGGCGAGATCATCGCCAAGGACGTGGCCGCCCGCATCGGCTTCGACCGGGCGGACGTCGCAGTCCTCGCCACGCTCGTCCGACACCACCTGCTGCTCGTCGAGACGGCCACCCGGCGCGACCTGGAGGACCCGGTCACGGTCCGCTCGGTCGCCGAGGCGGTCGGCTCGCAGGGCACCCTGGAGCTGCTGCACGCGCTCACCGAGGCGGACGCCCTGGCCACCGGGCCCGCCGCCTGGTCCTCCTGGCGGGGTTCGCTCGTGGCGGACCTGGTCAAGCGGGTCGGGGCGGTGCTCGCCGGGAACGAACCCGAGGAACCCGCCGCCGCCGCGCCCACCGCCGAGCAGGAACGCCTCGCCATCGAGGCGGTCGCCACCGGCAGCCCCGTGCTGGCGCTGCGCGCGCAGACCGAGGCGCCGGCCGATCCCGCGGGGGAGCAGCAGCCGTCCGGCGACCCCGAGCCGCTCGGCGTGGAACTGCTCATCGCCGTGCCCGACCAGGAGGGCGTGCTGCCCGCGGTGGCCGGCGTCCTCGCCATGCACCGGCTGACCGTGCGCACCGCCGAACTGCGCTCCCAGGACCTGCCGACCGGCGTCGAGGGCTCCGTCCTGCTGCTGAACTGGCGGGTCGCCGCCGAGTACGGCTCGCTGCCCCAGGCCGCCCGGCTGCGCGCCGACCTCGTACGCGCCCTGGACGGCTCCCTGGACATCGCCGGCCGGCTCGCGGAACGGGACGCCGCCTACCCCCGGCGGCGGGGCTGGGTCGCGCCGCCGCCGCGCGTCACGGTGGCCTCCGCGGCCTCCCGGCACGCCACGGTCATCGAGGTACGCGCCCAGGACGCGCCGGGGCTGCTGTTCCGCATCGGCTCGGCACTGGAGGACGAGGGACTGCGGGTGCGCAGCATGCACGTCTCGACGCTGGGCTCCAACGCGGTGGACGCGTTCTACGTCACCGGCGCGGACGGCGCGCCCCTGCCCGCCGACGAGGCCGCCTCCGTGACCCGCAAGCTGGAGGAGACCCTGCGCGCGTGACCTCGCGCCGCGTCAGGCCCGTCCCCGTCCGCTGAATACAGCAGGCGGGGACGAATGTCTTGCGCGGCCGGATACCCTGGAAGACGCTCAGACCGCCCCCGACCCCGAGGACCGACGCCGCCGTGTTCGATACTCTTTCCGATCGCCTCTCAGCGACCTTCAAAAACTTGCGCGGCAAGGGGCGCTTGAGCGAAGCGGACATCGACGCCACGGCGCGCGAGATCCGCATCGCCCTCCTCGAAGCCGACGTGGCCCTGCCGGTCGTCCGCACGTTCATCAAGAACGTCAAGGAGCGCGCCCTCGGCTCGGACGTCTCCAAGGCGCTGAACCCCGCCCAGCAGGTCCTGAAGATCGTCAACGAGGAACTCGTCACCATCCTCGGCGGCGAGACCCGGCGGCTGCGCTTCGCCAAGCAGCCGCCCACCGTGATCATGCTCGCGGGTCTCCAGGGCGCCGGTAAGACCACCCTCGCGGGCAAGCTCGGCCACTGGCTGAAGGGGCAGGGCCACTCGCCGCTCCTCGTCGCCGCCGACCTCCAGCGCCCCAACGCCGTCAACCAGCTCAGCGTCGTCGCCGAGCGCGCCGGCGTGGCCGTATACGCGCCGGAGCCCGGCAACGGCGTCGGCGACCCGGTCAAGGTCGCCAAGGACTCCATCGAGTTCGCCAAGACCAAGGTCCACGACATCGTGATCGTGGACACCGCCGGCCGGCTCGGCATCGACGCCGAGCTGATGCAGCAGGCCGCGGACATCCGCGACGCCGTCTCGCCCGACGAGATCCTCTTCGTCGTCGACGCGATGATCGGTCAGGACGCGGTCAACACCGCCGAGGCCTTCCGGGACGGCGTCGGCTTCGACGGTGTCGTGCTGTCGAAGCTCGACGGCGACGCCCGTGGTGGCGCCGCGCTCTCCATCGCCTCGGTGACCGGCAAGCCGATCATGTTCGCGTCGAACGGCGAGAAGCTCGACGACTTCGACGCCTTCCACCCTGACCGGATGGCCTCCCGCATCCTCGACATGGGTGACCTGCTCACCCTGATCGAGCAGGCGGAGAAGACGTTCAGTCAGGAAGAGGCCGAGAAAATGGCCTCCAAGCTGGCGTCCAAGAAGGGCCAGGACTTCACCCTGGACGACTTCCTGGCCCAGATGGAGCAGGTCAGGAAGATGGGCAGCATCAGCAAGCTGCTCGGCATGCTGCCCGGCATGGGCCAGATCAAGGACCAGATCGCCAACCTCGACGAGCGGGACGTCGACCGCACGGCCGCGATCATCAAGTCGATGACCCCGGGCGAGCGCCAGGACCCGACGATCATCAACGGCTCGCGCCGCGCCCGTATCGCCAAGGGTTCCGGTGTCGAGGTCAGCGCGGTGAAGGGCCTGGTCGAGCGGTTCTTCGAGGCCCGCAAGATGATGTCCCGGATGGCTCAGGGCGGCGGGATGCCCGGCATGCCGGGGATCCCGGGCATGGGTGGCGGCCCCGGCCGCACCAAGAAGCAGCCCAAGCAGGCCAAGGGCAAGCAGCGCTCCGGCAACCCGATGAAGCGCAAGCAGCAGGAGCTGGAGGCGGCCCAGCGCCGTGAGGCCCAGGCCCAGGGCGGCAACCCGCTCGGGCTGCCGCAGCAGGGCGCACAGGACTTCGAGCTGCCGGACGAGTTCAAGAAGTTCATGGGCTGACGGCCCTGCCGCACCCGACGCCGAGGGCGCTCTCCCCGCACGGGAGGGCGCCCTCAGCGCATGCCGGGGACCGTTCCGTGCCGTAACGTCCAGATATGGGCAATGCCGCGCCGTCCCGCAGGGCACCGGACCAGCCTTGGCGCACCGAGGGCACTCCCGAGGAGCCGCCGCGGCGGCCCGGCGGACGCAGGCCACGCGGCCGATGGTGGGGCCTCGCGGTCACCGCGGTGATCGTCTTCCTGCTGGTCTACGTGGGGCTGAACTACCTCGGTCAAGGCGACGAGCCGACGATCTCGTACACGGAGTTCAGCCGGCAGGTCGACGAGGGCAATGTCGAGAAGATCTACTCCAAGGGCGACGCCATCCAGGGCCAGCTCAAGCAGGCCCGGGACGATCCCGACGGCGACGGCGAGTACACCAAGTTCAAGACCCAGCGGCCGGCTTTCGCGGACGACGATCTCTGGCAGAGCCTGGACCGCCGCGATGTCACCGTGACCGCGCAGCCGGTGGTGCAGCAGCGCGGTCTGCTGTCCAACCTGCTGCTGTCGCTGGTGCCGATCGTGATCCTGGTCGCGGTGTGGATCTTCTTCGCGCGGCGGTTCGGCGGCGGCATGGGCGGTGCGGGCGGCATGCTCGGCCGCAAGGCGCCGCCCAAGCCGGTCGAGCTCCTGCCCGGCACCCAGCGCACCACCTTCGCCGACGTGGCCGGCATCGACGAGGTCAAGGGCGAGCTGGACGACGTCGTCGACTTCCTGGAGCATCCGGACGTCTACCGCCGGATGGGCGCCAAGATGCCGCGCGGGGTGCTGCTGGCCGGTTCGCCGGGCACCGGCAAGACCCTGCTGGCGCGGGCGGTGGCGGGCGAGGCGGGTGTGCCGTTCTTCTCGGCCTCGGCCTCCGAGTTCATCGAGATGATCGTCGGTGTCGGCGCCTCCCGGGTCCGGGAGCTGTTCGCCGAGGCGCGCAAGGTGGCCCCCTCGATCATCTTCATCGACGAGATCGACACCATCGGGCGGGTCCGCAGCGCGGGCGCCTCGGTCAGCGGTCACGACGAGCGTGAGCAGACGCTGAACCAGATCCTCACCGAGATGGACGGCTTCTCCGGCTCGGAGGGCGTGATCGTCATCGCGGCCACGAACCGCGCCGACATCCTCGATCCGGCGCTGACCCGGCCCGGTCGTTTCGACCGGGTGGTCAACGTCTCCCCGCCGGACCGTGCCGGACGCGCGGCGATCCTGCGGATCCACACCCGGGAGATCCCGCTCGCCGCCGACGTGGACCTGGTCCAGGTGGCCCGGACGACCCCGGGCATGACCGGTGCGGATCTGGCCAATCTCGCCAACGAGGCCGCCCTGCTCGCCGTCAAGCGAGGGCAGGAGCAGGTGACCGCGTCCGATCTCTCCGAGGCGCTGGAGAAGGTGCAGCTCGGGGCCGAGCGCACGCTGGTGATGCCCGAGGAGGACCGCCGGCGCACCGCCTACCACGAGAGCGGCCACGCCCTGCTCGGCATGCTCCAGCCCGGCGCCGACCCCGTCCGCAAGGTCACCATCGTGCCGCGCGGCCGGGCGCTCGGCGTGACGCTGTCCACCCCCGAGGTGGAGCGGTACGCGCACTCCGAGGAGTATCTGCGCGGCCGCATCATCGGGGCCCTCGGCGGGATGGCCGCCGAGCAGGTGATCTACGGGGTGGTCACCACGGGTGCGGAGAACGACCTCGAACAGGTCAGCAACATCGCCCGCGGGATGGTCGCGCGCTGGGGCATGAGCCCGCGGGTCGGCCGGCTCTCCGCCCTCCCGAGCGATGCCCAGCAGGCCTACGGTCTCGCCGCCGCGCCGGCCACCCTCGACGTCATCGACCACGAGATGCGCCGGATCGTCGACGAGTGCTACGAGGAGGCGTGCCGCAGACTCCGCGACCACCAGGACCAGTTGGACGCCCTCGCCGAGGCGCTGCTGGAGAACGAGACGCTGGAGGAGGCGGACGCCTACCGCATCGCCGGGATCGCCAGGCCGACCAAGGGAGAGGCTTAGCCCTCCGGGGGCGTGCGCGGGCGTGCGTTCAGGGCGTGCGCGCGATGAGGTACCGGAACACGTTCGGCATCCACACCGTCCCGTCCGGGCGCCGGTACGGGTGCAGTGCCTCCGTCAGCTCCTTGTCGACCTGCGCCTGGTCCGTCGCCGAGACCGCCGCGTCGAACAGGCCGGTGGACAGCAGGCCCTTGAGGGCGCTCTCCACGTCCGCGTACCCGAACGGGCAGGCCACCCGCCCCGAGCCGTCCGGCCGCAGTCCGGCCCGTCCGGCGACCTCCTCCAGGTCGTCGCGCAGCGCCGGACGCAGCCGGACCGTGCCGCCGCGCAGCGGATCCGCCAGCTTCGCCGCGACCCGCAGCACCGCCGACGTGGCACAGCGCTCCGGCGGCCCCCAGCCGACCAGCACCACGGGCGCGCCGCGCACGGCGAGCGGCTTCGCCTCGGTGAGCTGAGCGGCGAGCCGGTCCGCGTCGCCCGCGCGGCACCCGATCGGCTCGAAGGCGGTCACCAGGTTGTACGCGGGCGTCGCCGTGTCGACCGCGTTCCTCGGCGAGCGGTCGGTGAGCCGGAAGCCGCCGCTGTCGCGGCTGCCGGAGCTTCCCGCACGCGCGTGCGTGACGCGCTCCTCGGGCTCCTTCGGCAGCAGCCGCTCGCGTGCGAGGGCCAGCCGCTCGGAGGAGGAGGGCTCGACACCCGTGAGGGCGGCCGCGCCTCTGGCGGCGGCCATCAGCAGGGCGAGCCCGGAGCCGCAGCCGAGGGCGAGGAGCCGGGTGCCGGCTCCCACGTCCAGTCGCTCGTGGACGGCCTCGTAGAGCGGCACCAGCATCCGCTCCTGGATCTCCGACCAGTCACGCGCGCGTGCACCCAGGTCCGCGCGGGACGTCGGTCCCGCGTGAGGCAGGTGCTGTCGCACGAGCGTAGGTGTCATGGATAAGCGCCCCAATCCGCCGAGAATCGACGCAGTAACCGATCAGGTGGCCCCCGTGCAGTGCGCTCGCACTTCCCCCGTATGTCAGGTAACTCCCCGTACGCGACGGCGTCCAGAGGTCTCGGGGCCCGGCTTGTGGACTTGCTGTGCCTGTGGCCAGAATTCACATTCCGGCAACTTGGGCCCGTACCATCGCGCCATGGCAAAGGCACCCGTTCTCACCCCGCGGGCAGACGATTTCCCGCGCTGGTACCAGGATCTGATCAACAAGGCGGAGCTGGCCGACAACGGCCCGGTGCGCGGCACGATGGTGATCCGACCGTACGGTTACGGGCTGTGGGAGCGGATGCAGGCGGAGATGGACGCCCGCATCAAGGAGACGGGCACCGAGAACGCGTACTTCCCGCTGCTGATCCCGCAGTCGTACCTCACGCGCGAGGCGGACCATGTCGAGGGTTTCGCGCCCGAGTTGGCCGTGGTCACGCACGGCGGCGGCAAGGAGCTGGAGGAGCCGGCGGTCGTCCGGCCCACGTCCGAGACGATCGTCAACGAGTACTTCTCCAAGTGGGTGCAGAGCTACCGCGACCTGCCCCTGCTGATCAACCAGTGGGCCAATGTGGTCCGTTGGGAGCTGCGGCCCCGGCTGTTCCTGCGTACCTCCGAGTTCCTGTGGCAGGAGGGGCACACGGCCCACGCCACCTACGAGGAGGCCCGTGACTTCGCCGCGCGCATCCATCGCGAGGTCTACGGCGACTTCCTGGAGAACATCCTCGCGATCGACTTCGTCGCGGGCCGCAAGACGGTCAAGGAACGCTTCGCGGGGGCAATCAACACGCTGACCCTCGAAAGCATGATGGGCGACGGCAAGGCCCTCCAGATGGTCACCAGCCATGAGCTGGGCCAGAACTTCGCCAAGGCCTTCAACACCCGGTACCTGTCGAAGGGCGGCGCCCAGGAACTGGTCTGGCAGACCTCCTGGGGTTCGACGACCCGCATGATCGGCGCGCTGGTGATGACCCACGGCGACGACGACGGACTGCGGGTGCCGCCGCGGCTGGCGCAGATCCAGGTCGTCGTCCTGGCGATCAAGGGCGACGAGGCGGTTCTGGCCAAGGTCCGCGAGCTGGGCGACCGGCTGAAGGCGGCGGGCATCCGCGTCCGGGTCGACGACCGCACCGACGTCCCGTTCGGGCGGCGCGCGGTCGACTGGGAGCTGAAGGGCGTGCCCGTCCGCATCGAGATCGGGCCCCGTGACCTGGAGAACGGCACGGCGATGCTGGCCCGCCGTATCCCGGGCGGCAAGGAGCCGGTGGCGATCGACACGATCGTCGGTCTGCTGCCCGCCCTTCTGGAAGAGGACCAGGCGCTGCTGCTGCAGCAGTCCCGCGAGCGCCGCGAGTCCCGTACGACGGACGTGTCGACGATCGAGGAGGCGGCCGAGGCGGCCGTCGCCGGCGGCTGGGCGCGCATCCCGTGGGCGACCCTCGGCGAGGAGGGCGAGGCCAGGCTGGCCGAGCAGTCGCTGACCGTACGGTGTCTGGTCGCCGAGGACGGGTCGGTGCCGGACGACGGGGACGCCCCCGGTAACGTCGCGATCGTCGCGCGCGCTTACTGAGACAGCGCCCTCCGCCCGAGAGAGCGACCGAAACGCCCCTTGCGCCTCTGCGGATCATCCCTGCCCCGGCGCGCGGACATGGTCTACGCGCCGGGTCGTAAGGGGTCTACGCACCAGCTTGGTATGAGCTGTGAGGCTTCTCCGCAGATCAGCGCACCCGCCCTCGTCTCCACGCATCAGTGGCAACTGACGGGTACGTGCAAATTATTTGGGATGCCCCGGAATAGGAACACAGGGGCACTCCCGCTCGTTGTCATTACGTGAGCACGACACAGACACCACCAGTTCTCGCCGCAGAGCTGGCAGAGGCGTGGGCCGACATTCAGCGGTACCACCCCGAACTGCCGGATCTCGCCGCGCCAGAGTCCCTGATCGGGGAGTCGTCGTCCGCCTGCGGTCACGAGCTCTCCTTCGAGCGACTGCTTCACGAAGCAGTCCATGGCATCGCCGCCGCCCGAGGCGTCCGTGACACCTCCCGTGCCGGCCGCTACCACAACCGCAGATTCCTCGCGATCGCCGAGGAGCTGGGCCTGGACCACCCGGAGGAACCGCACCCGAGCAGCGGTTTCTCCCTGGTCACGCTCAACCCCGAGGCCAAGCGTCGCTACCGGCCGACGATCGAGCGCCTCCAGCGGGCCCTCAAGGCCCACACGGCGGCCACCTCCGCCGACACCACCCGCACGTTCCGCGGCCCGGCGGCCCGCCACGGCTCCTCCGGCGGAGGCGTCCGGGTGAAGGCCGTCTGCGACTGCGGGCGCAACGTGCGGGTCGTGCCCTCGGTCCTGGCCCAGGCGCCGATCGTGTGCGGGGGCTGCGGCAAGCCGTTCCGGATCCCGGAGATCGTCGGCGCGGCCTAGTCACGGGCAGGTCATGCACCGGCATCTCGTGGCTGCCGGTTCAGCGTGGCGCGGGGCGCCGTCGCCTTGTCGACGGCTCCCCGCGGGCGCCGGGCGCCTGTCAGGCATGCCCTGAACCACCCGTGGCCGGAAGGGCCCCAGGTGGTGTGGCACAATGGCTAGCTGTACTCGACAGTCGCACAGGACCCCTCTCTCCTCCGGCTGACGCGTCCATCGGGCACTCGGGTACCGCAACCCCACGCGGCAATCTGCCGTGCCCAACCACGTCAAAACCAGGAGAACCCACTCCCGTGGCAGTCAAGATCAAGCTGAAGCGTCTGGGCAAGATCCGTTCGCCTCACTACCGCATCGTCGTCGCCGACTCCCGCACCCGTCGTGACGGCCGTGCGATCGAGGAGATCGGCAAGTACCAGCCGACGTACAACCCGTCGGTCATGGAGGTCGACGCCGACCGCGTGGCGTACTGGCTGGGTGTCGGCGCGCAGCCGACCGAGCCCGTGCTCGCCATCCTGAAGAAGACCGGCGACTGGCAGAAGTTCAAGGGCGAGCCCGCCCCGGCGCCGCTGCTCGTCGCCGAGCCGAAGAAGGCTCGTCCGTCGTTCGAGGCCCTCGGCGGCGACGACTCGGGCAAGGGTGAGGCCATCACCCAGAAGAAGAAGGCCGAGAAGAAGGACGAGGCCGCGGCCGAGTCCTCTGAGTCGACCGAGGCCTGAGCAGCATGCTCGAAGAGGCGCTTGAGCACCTCGTGAAGGGCATCGTCGACAACCCCGACGATGTGCAGGTCGCGTCCCGCAACCTGCGCCGCGGGCGCGTGCTCGAGGTCCGGGTGCACCCGGACGACCTCGGCAAGGTGATCGGCCGCAACGGCCGCACCGCACGCGCTCTGCGCACCGTCGTGGGCGCCATCGGCGGGCGGGGCGTCCGTGTCGACCTCGTCGACGTGGACCACGTTCGCTGAACGCGTTTCGCAGCACCGGCTCGGGCCGGGGAGGGCCACTGGGCCGTCCCCGGCCCGTAGTCGTTACGACAGGAGATCCAGAGAAGTGCAGTTGGTTGTCGCTCGCATCGGCCGCGCCCATGGCATCAAGGGCGAGGTCACCGTCGAGGTCCGTACCGACGAGCCGGAACTCCGGCTCGCTCCCGGTGCTGTGCTGGCCACCGATCCGGCCGCCACCGGCCCGCTCACCATCGAGACCGGCCGCGTCCACAGCGGTCGCCTCCTGCTGCGCTTCGAGGGCGTACGCGACCGCACCGCCGCCGAGGCCCTGCGCAACACCCTCCTGATCGCCGACGTCGATCCGGAGGAACTGCCGGAGGACGAGGACGAGTACTACGACCACCAGCTCATGGACCTGGACGTGGTCACCAAGGACGGCGCCGAGGTCGGCCGGATCACCGAGATCTCGCACCTGCCCTCCCAGGACCTGTTCATCGTCGAGCGGCCCGACGGCACCGAGGTGATGATCCCGTTCGTCGAGGCGATCGTCGTCGAGATCGACCTCGAGGAGCAGCGGGCCGTCATCGACCCGCCGCCGGGGCTGATCGACGACCGGGCGGAGATCGCCTCCGAACGGGACGCGGCCGAAGGCGAGGGCACGGCGTAATGCGCCTCGACGTCGTCACGATCTTCCCCGAGTACCTCGACCCGCTGAACGTCTCCCTCGTCGGCAAGGCACGCGCGCGCGGGCAGCTCGACGTCCGGGTGCACGACCTGCGGGAGTGGACGTACGATCGGCACAACACCGTCGACGACACCCCCTACGGCGGTGGGCCCGGCATGGTCATGAAGACCGACCCCTGGGGCGCCGCCCTCGACTCCGTCCTCGCCGACGGCTACGAGCGGGGCGCACACGCACCGGCGCTCGTCGTACCGACCCCCAGCGGCCGCCCCTTCACCCAGGAACTGGCCGTCGAGCTCTCCGAACGCCCCTGGCTGATCTTCACCCCGGCGCGCTACGAGGGCATCGACCGACGGGTCATCGACGAGTACGCCACCCGGATCCCGGTCTACGAGGTCTCCATCGGCGACTACGTCCTGGCCGGCGGAGAGGCCGCCGTCCTCGTCGTCACCGAGGCCGTGGCGCGACTGCTGCCCGGTGTGCTCGGCAACGCCGAGTCGCACCGCGACGACTCCTTCGCGCCCGGCGCCATGGCCAACCTCCTGGAAGGCCCCGTCTACACCAAGCCGCCCGCCTGGCGCGGCCGGGAGATCCCCGAGGTGCTGCTCAGCGGCCACCACGGCAAGATCGCCCGCTGGCGACGCGACGAGGCCCTGCGCCGCACCACGGCCAACCGGCCCGACCTGATAGAGCGCTGCGATCCGAAGACCTTCGACAAGAAGGACCGCGAGATGCTCTCCATCCTGGGCTGGATGCCCGACCCGGAGGGTGCGCCGTACGGTCGATTTTGGCGCAGGACCGAGGGCATGGAAGAATAGGTCGCTGTTGTGCGCCGTCCGGTGTGCGCCCCTGCCGCAGGGGGACACGACGCCCGCCTCGACGGGCACACGGCACTCAATCTTCGAACATCTAGTTCCGTTGATGACCTGTGGCATCAGCGAAGAAAGCAGACGAAATGTCTCACCTGCTCGACAATGTCGACGCCGCGTCGCTGCGCACCGACATCCCGGCCTTCCGCCCGGGTGACACCGTCAACGTCCACGTCCGCGTCATCGAGGGCAACCGCTCCCGTGTGCAGCAGTTCAAGGGCGTGGTGATCCGCCGCCAGGGCGCCGGAGTCCGCGAGACCTTCACGGTCCGCAAGGTCTCCTTCTCCGTCGGCGTCGAGCGCACGTTCCCGGTGCACACCCCGATCGTCGAGAAGATCGAGCTCGTCACCCGCGGTGACGTGCGTCGCGCGAAGCTGTACTACCTCCGTGAGCTGCGCGGCAAGGCTGCGAAGATCAAGGAGAAGCGCGACAACTGAGTGCCTTCAGGGGTTCATAGAGGGGCCGGATAGCATCTGGCCCCGATGGACACCGAAGCTCGAACGACGACGGAGCGCGACCGCTCCTCCAGCCCTGAACCAGCGGGCGCGGAGGGCCGGTCGCGTTTCGCGTTGGTGGCGTGGATCACGGAGCGGATCCCGGGCGGCCGGATCAGTCTCACCCTGCTGGTCTGCCTGGTGTTTTTGCTGGTCCTCAACGCTTTCGTGGCGCAACCATTCCAGATTCCCAGCGGATCCATGGAAAACGGATTGAGGATCGGTGACCGGGTTCTCGTAAATAAGTTGGCGTACCGTTTCGGTGCCGAGCCGCGGCGCGGCGACGTCATCGTGTTCGACGGCACCGGGTACTTCGGGAACTCCGACTACATCAAGCGCGTCGTGGGTGTAGGGGGAGACCACGTTGTCTGCTGCGACAAGGAGGGGAGGATCCAGGTGAACGGCCGGTCGGTCGACGAGTCGACGTTCCTGTACCCCGGCGACAGCCCGTCCACGGTGGACTTCGACGCGGTCGTGCCGGACGGCGCGCTGTTCGTCCTCGGCGACCATCGCAGTCACTCCAGCGACTCCCGGGACCACCTGGGCTCACCGGGCGGCGGCATGATCCCCGTCGACGCGGTGATCGGCCGTGCCGACTGGGTCGTCTGGCCCTACGCCCACCTCACGCGTCTGCCCCGACCGGGCGCCTACGCGCGCGTGCCCGGCACGGAGGGCGCCCATGGGTAACCGCGGCAAGCCGCGCGGCGTGCCCACCTCCGCCGCGGACCAGCTCCTGCCCACCGGCGTCCGGCGCGCCGCCAGCCCGTCCGGCGGCCGCTCGCGCGCGGAGCGGCGCAAGCTCCAGCGCAAGGTCAAGCGCAAGCGCAGGCGGTCGGCCGTCCGGGAGGTACCGCTGCTGGTCGGCGTCGCCGTCCTGATAGCCCTGGTGCTGAAGACCTTTCTCGTCCAGGCCTTCGTGATCCCGTCCGGCTCCATGGAGCAGACGATCCAGATCGGCGACCGCGTCCTGGTCGACAAGTTCACCCCGTGGTTCGGCTCGAAGCCCGAGCGCGGGGACGTCGTCGTCTTCAAGGATCCCGGTGGCTGGCTGGACGACGAGCAGACCACGACCAAGAAGGAGGACCCGATCGTCGTCAAGCAGATCAAGGAAGGGCTCACCTTCATCGGTCTGCTGCCGTCCGACAACGAGAAGGACCTCATCAAGCGGGTCGTCGGAGTGGGCGGCGACCGCGTCGTGTGCTGCGACACGCAGGGCCGGGTGACCGTCAACGGCGTTCCCCTGGAGGAGGGGGCGTATCTGTATCCCGGCAACGAGCCCTCCGCCACGGCCTTCGACATCACCGTCCCCCAGGGGCGGCTGTGGGTGATGGGAGATCACCGGGCCAACTCCGCGGACTCCCGCGCCCATCAGAACACCGACTACGGCGGCACCGTCTCGGAGGACGAGGTGGTGGGGCGGGCCATGGTCATCGCCTGGCCGCTGGGTCACTGGGTGCGCCTCAAAGAACCGCAAACTTTCTCTTCCGTGTCCGGCTCGACGGCCACGACGACCGCGTCCGCCCAGCTGTCGCATAGGGTTGCTCCCGGCGATCCGAACGGATCGATTCGACAACTCCCGAGCCCTGCGGAACTCCCGCTCGTTATGGGAGTGGTGGGCCTGCGTCGTATGTGGGGCAGGCAGCGGCACAGAGTGAGGAGTTGGCGTGGGGGATGTGGCGGTTGGCGCACGGTCCGGGCACGACGGCGAGGATCATCGCGGACACCCCGTGGAAGCCGCCGACCCGGCTCTGGACGGCGGCGTGACCTCCGGGAGTGACCCCGCGGCGGGCGGCGACGGCCCTCCGGCGGACGAGCCGCCCGGGACCGACGAGGTGGGCTCCGGCGACTCGGCCCCGAAGCCGAGGAAGCCGCGCTCCTTCTGGAAGGAGCTGCCGATCCTGATCGGGATCGCGCTCGTCCTCGCGCTGCTGATCAAGACGTTCCTGGTGCAGGCGTTCTCCATCCCGTCGGCCTCGATGGAGAACACCCTCAGGATCGGCGACCGGGTCCTGGTGGACAAGCTGACCCCGTGGTTCGGCTCCGAGCCGGAGCGCGGCGAGGTCGTCGTCTTCCACGACCCCGACGACTGGCTGGCCGGCGAGGCCACCGTCGACCCGAACGCCTTCCAGACCTTCCTCAGCTGGATCGGCCTGATGCCGTCCGCGGAGGAGAAGGACCTGATCAAGCGGGTCATCGGGGTCGGCGGGGACACCGTCTCCTGCAAGGGCACGGGTCCGCTCACGGTCAACGGCAAGGCGCTGAACGAGCCGTACGTGTACCCCGGCAACACCCCCTGCAGCCAGGACGACCAGGGTGGTCAGTTCACGGTGAAGGTCCCCAAGGGGTACGTCTGGGTGATGGGCGACCACCGGCAGAACTCCCGCGACTCGCGCTACAACCAGTCGGACGAGAACCACGGCATGGTGCCCGTCGACCAGGTCGTCGGCCGTGCCATCGTCAAGGCCTGGCCGCTCACCCGCTGGGGCACGCTGCCGGTGCCGGACACCTTCGACCAGACCGGCCTGAGCGACCAGTCCGCGGCCTCCGCGGCCCTGACGGTCGCCCCGCAGGGCCTCGCCCTCGCCGGGGTAGTGCCGGTGGTCCTGTGGCGCCGTCGGCGCACGGCGGACGCCGAGACCCGCTGACCCTCCCCCTGCCGCTCGGCAAACCCTTTCCCAAGGTTGCGGCCCTGGCCGGGAATGCCGAGGAAGAGGGGCTGCCCCGGTTCGGTACCGCCGGGTAGGGTGCGGATCCATGGGTGGCGAGAGCACTACGCGTACGGCCCCGCACAGCGGCGGTGGCATCAGCAGTGGCCCGGTGGGCAGCCGGACCGGACAGCGTCTGTCCGGACTGGCCGTCGCACTGGGCCTCGTGCTGTTCCTCGCCGGATTCGGCTGGGGCGCCCTGGTCTACCGGCCGTACACCGTGCCCACCTCCTCCATGAGCCCGACGATCGCCGCCGGCGACCGCGTCCTGGCCGAGCGGATCGACGGCGGTGAGGTGCGCCGCGGGGATGTGGTCGTCTTCACCGACAAGACCTGGGCGAGCGACTCGGCCGTGGTCAAGCGGGTGGTCGCGATCGGCGGCGACACGGTCGCCTGCTGCACCGACGGCAAGCTGACCGTCAACGGGAAGCAGATCGAGGAACCGTATCTGCCGGCGGGCAGCCTGGCCGAGATCAAGAACTTCCCGACCGTGACCGTCCCCGACGGCAGGCTGTTCCTGCTCGGCGACGAGCGGGAGGGCTCCCTGGACTCCACCGCCCACCTCTCGGACGCGGCGCAGGGCACGGTCGCACGGGGCGCCGTGACGGCGCGCGTCGACGCCGTCGTCTGGCCCATGAACGGCATGCTGAAGCGTCCGACGGGCTTCGAGACCCTCGGCGACCTCTCCCGGCCCGGTCCGCTGCGGACGATGGGCTGGATGATCGTCGTCGGCGCGGTGCTGGTGCTGGGCGGCGGAGCGTACGGCCCGATCGCCAAGCGGACGTCGGCCCGCCGCGGCCGCAACCAGCCGGAGCCGGCCGGTGCCCGCTGACCCGGCGGACGAGCCGACGGGCGCGACTCTCGACTCGTACGAAGGCGGGCTGCGCAAGGTCGCCCGGGTCGTCCTCCTCGACCCGCAGGACCGCATCCTGCTGCTGCACGGCCATGAGCCCGACGACCCGGCCGACGACTGGTGGTTCACGCCGGGCGGCGGCGTCGAGGGCGATGAGACCCGTGAAGAGGCCGCCCTGCGGGAACTCGTCGAGGAGACCGGGATCGCCGAGGTCGAGCTCGGCCCGGTGCTCTGGCGGCGGAGGTGCTCCTTCCCGTTCGCCGGCCGCCGCTGGGACCAGGACGAGTGGTACTACCTCGCCCGTACGACGGTGACGGCGACCCGCGCGACGGCCCTGACCGAGCTGGAGCGGCGCAGCGTCGCCGGAGCACGTTGGTGGACGTGTCAGGAACTGACCCGGGCACATGAGACGGTGTATCCGACCAGACTCGCCGAGCTGCTGCGCAGGCTGCTCGACGAAGGTCCTCCGGCCGGACCGGTGACCCTAGACACGGAAATCGTCTAGAGGCGCACGGGACTGGCGCACAATGGGGGGATCGCACGGCTGAAGGGGAACATGCCATGAGCGCCGAGGACCTCGAGAAGTACGAGACCGAGATGGAGCTGAAGCTCTACCGGGAGTACCGCGATGTCGTCGGTCTGTTCAAATATGTGATCGAGACCGAACGGCGCTTCTACCTCACCAATGACTACGAGATGCAGGTGCACTCGGTCCAGGGCGAGGTGTTCTTCGAGGTGTCGATGGCGGACGCCTGGGTGTGGGACATGTATCGGCCGGCCCGGTTCGTGAAGCAGGTACGGGTGCTCACATTCAAGGACGTGAACATCGAGGAGCTGAACAAGAGCGACCTGGAGCTTCCGGGGAGCTGAGTTCGCTCGCACGGGTGACCAGGTTGTCCACAGCCGCCGACTTCTCCACCAAGATCCTTCTGGTGGCGGCGGATGCGTGAGTGTCGGTGCCGGAGGTGGTGCCGACATGAACGCGGATCTGGCACGTGGTGCACGCGGCAAGTACGGCGAGGAGCTGGCCGCCCGACGGCTGGCCGAGGCCGGAATGACGGTCCTGGAGCGCAACTGGCGCTGTGGCAGGACCGGTGAGATCGACATCGTCGCCAGGGACGGCGACGTCCTGGTCGTCTGCGAGGTGAAGACCCGCAGCGGGGGCGGATTCCAGCACCCGATGGCGGCGGTGACGCCGGAGAAGGTCGAGCGCCTGCGCGGCCTGGCCGAGCGATGGATCCAGGCGCACGGGGGAGCTCCGCCGGGCGGCGTCCGCATCGACCTGATCGGCGTCGTCCTGCCCCGCCGCGGAGCGGCCGTCGTCGAGCACGCGCGGGGGGTGGCCTGAGATGGGGTTCGCGCGCACGTGCTCGGTGACGCTGGTGGGCGTCGAAGGAGTCGTCGTCGAGGTCCAGGCCGACCTCGAACCGGGAGTGGCGGCCTTCACGCTGGTGGGGCTGCCGGACAAGAGCCTGACCGAGAGCCGCGAGCGGGTACGGGCGGCGGTGGTCAACTCGGGCGGCGAATGGCCGCAGAAGAAGCTCACCGTCGGACTCAGCCCGGCCTCGGTGCCCAAGGGCGGCAGCGGTTTTGACCTTGCTGTGGCCTGCGCCGTGCTCGGCGCCGCCGAGCGGATCGACCCGCGGGTCCTCACCGACATCGTGATGATCGGGGAACTCGGCCTGGACGGACGGGTGCGCCCGGTGCGGGGCATCCTGCCCGCCGTGCTGGCCGCGGCCGACGCCGGATACGAACAGGTGGTCGTGCCGGAGTGCGCCGCGGCCGAGGCGGCACTGGTCCCGGGGGTCTCGGTGCTCGGGGTGCGCAGCCTGCGCCAGCTGATCGCCGTCCTCGCGGACGAACCCGTGCCCGAGGAGGAGCTGGACGACACGGGCCGCCCGGATCCGCTCCTGGCCGGCCTGCGGATGCCCGGCACGGGCGCGGCCACCGGCATGCACAGCTTCGGCGCCGCCCAGCACGACCACGAGCACGACCTCGCGGACGTCGTCGGCCAGGGCTCGGCGCGCACCGCGGTGGAGGTGGCCGCCGCGGGCGGACACCACCTCTTCCTGGAAGGACCGCCCGGGGCGGGCAAGACCATGCTCGCGGAACGCCTGCCGGCCGTGCTGCCCCGACTGGGCCGGCAGGAGTCGCTGGAGGTCACCGCGGTGCACTCGGTGGCCGGGCTGCTGCCGCCGGGCAAGCCCCTCATCGACCTGCCCCCGTACTGCGCCCCGCACCACTCGGCCACCATGCAGTCGCTGATCGGCGGCGGGGCGGGGATGGCCCGGCCCGGAGCCGTGTCGCTGGCCCACCGGGGAGTGCTCTTCCTCGACGAGACCCCGGAATTCGGCAGCCAGGCACTCGACGCGCTAAGGCAGCCGCTGGAGGCGGGGCATGTGGTGATCGCGCGCAGTGCGGGAGTGGTCCGGTTCCCGGCCCGCTTCCAGATGGTGCTCGCGGCCAACCCCTGCCCGTGCGGCCGGTTCTCGCAGCGGGACAGCCTGTGCGAGTGTCCGCCCTCCGTGATCCGCCGCTATCAGGCGCGGCTCTCCGGGCCGCTGCTCGACCGGGTCGACCTGCGCGTCGAGGTCGACCCGGTCAGCCGGGCCGAGCTCGCGCACCGCGGTCCCGGAGGGGAGTCCACGGCGACCGTCGCCGACCGGGTCAGGGCCGCCCGGGAGCGCGCGGCGGCCCGGCTGGCGGGCACCCCGTGGCGGACCAACAGCGAGGTGCCGGGACGCGAGCTGCGAAGTCGCTGGCATGCCGCCGTCGGGGCCATGGACGAGGCGGAGCGGAACCTGGAGCGAGGGGTGCTGACCGCCCGGGGGCTCGACCGGGTGCTGCGCGTCGCCTGGACCGTCGCCGACCTCGTCGGACACGACCGCCCCGGCGCGATGGACGTGGCCCTGGCCCTGCAACTGCGCACGGGGGTGCCACGCGGTGTCCCGATGGCCCTCGGGGCCCTGACGTGAACGGCCGCGACGTGAACGGCGGTGGCGGATCCGCCGACGACCGGCTCGCCCGCGTCTTCCTCGGGCGGGTCCTCGAGCCCGGTGACGAGGTGGGCGGGCAGTGGGTGCGGGAGCGCGGGGTGCCGGAGGTGGTGCGGCGACTGCGGAGCGACGGGGAGCCGCTGCCGGGCGTGACCGCCCGGCGCTGGGCCGGTCTGCGGGCGCGCGCCGGGCGGGCCGAGCCGGAGCGCGATCTGGCCGCCGCGCGGGAGACCGGGGTGCGGTTCGTGTGCCCGGGGGACGCCGAGTGGCCGGGAACGCTGGACGAGCTCGGCGACGCCCGGCCGTTGGGGCTGTGGGTGCGCGGGCGGCCCAGTCTGCGGATGTGGGCGCTGCGGTCGGTCGCCGTCGTCGGAGCCCGCGCCTGCACCGAGTACGGCGCCCACATGGCCGCCGCCCTCGCCTGCGGCCTGGCCGAACGGGGCTGGGTCGTGGTGTCCGGCGGCGCCTACGGAGTCGACGGCGCCGCCCACCGGGGCGCCCTCGGCGCGGGCGGCGCCACCGTCGCGGTCCTCGCCTGCGGGGTCGACCAGCCCTATCCGCGCGGCCACACGGAGTTGATCAACCGGATCGCGGAACAGGGCCTGGTGGTCGGGGAGTTGCCGCCCGGGGACCATCCGACGCCGAGCAGGTTCATCCTGCGCAATCGGGTGATCGCCGCGCTCACCCGGGGCACGGTCGTCGTCGAGGCCGCCTACCGCAGCGGCTCACTGGTCACCGCGCGGGCGGCGCAGCGGCTGGGCCGCCACACGATAGGAGTGCCCGGGCCGGCCACCAGCGGCCTCTCCGCCGGGGTGCACGAGCTCCTGCGGGGGGAGGCCGTGCTGGTCACCGACGCCGCGGAGATCGTCGAGTTGGTGGGTGACATGGGCGAGCTGGCCCCGGACCGGCGTGGGCCGGTGCTGCCGCGCGACCTGCTGGAGCCGGGCGCCCGGCGGGTCCTGGCCGCGCTGCCCGCCCGCAGGCCCGCGGCGGCCGAGGAGGTCGCCCGCGAGGCCCGCACCACACCCGACGACGCGATCGCGAGGCTGTACGAGCTCAAGGCGCTCGGCTATGTCGAACGACACGGCGACGGCTGGAAGTTGACACGCCAGGCGATGGTCTCCGTTCGAGGGGGTCGCCCGCCGTGTTGACCCGGGGTGTTCGGCCGTCCGGGGGAACGCCGAAAGCCTTGGGAATTCCGCCAGTTGACCCACTCCGATGATCATCCACGGCGACCGGCGGGACCCTGGAGTGCGCCCAGCGGAACGTATCTGCGTACCGGTCCGGGCACGGCCTTCGCGCACCGCGACACTCCAGTCACGCTACGCTCACGAGGATTCCGGCACAGAACGGCACCACTGCACCACGCGGTACCCACCTCGCACACTTCACGGCAGAACGGCACAAGGCGACGAATGCCCCAGCACACCTCCGGGTCCGACCGGGCGGCGATCCCCCCAGCCGCCCGTGACGGTGGCAGCGTGCGCCCGCCCGCTCCCTCGACGCTCGACGAGCTGTGGCGCTCGTACAAGACGACCGGGGACGAGCGGCTGCGGGAGCAGCTGATCCTGCACTACTCACCGCTGGTGAAGTACGTGGCGGGAAGGGTGAGCGTCGGTCTGCCGCCCAATGTGGAGCAGGCCGACTTCGTGTCCTCAGGGGTCTTCGGGCTGATCGACGCGATCGAGAAGTTCGACATCGACCGGGAGATCAAGTTCGAGACGTACGCGATCACCCGCATCCGGGGCGCGATGATCGACGAGCTGCGCGCGCTGGACTGGATCCCGCGGTCGGTGCGGCAGAAGGCCCGCAACGTCGAGCGGGCCTACGCCACGCTGGAGGCGCGGCTGCGGCGAACCCCTTCGGAGTGCGAGGTGGCCGCCGAGCTGGGCATCGCGGTGGACGAACTGCACGCCGTGTTCAGCCAGTTGTCGCTGGCCAACGTGGTCGCGCTGGAGGAGCTGCTGCATGTCGGGGGCGAGGGCGGCGACCGGCTGAGCCTGATGGACACCCTCGAGGACACCGCCGCGGACAACCCCGTGGAGGTGGCCGAGGACCGGGAGCTCAGGCGGTTCCTGGCGCGGGCCATCAACACCCTGCCCGACCGGGAGAAGACGGTCGTCACGCTGTACTACTACGAAGGGCTGACGCTCGCCGAGATCGGGAACGTGCTGGGCGTGACCGAGAGCAGGGTCAGCCAGATCCACACCAAGTCCGTGCTCCAGCTGCGCGCGAAACTGGCGAGCTTCGGTCGTTGAGCTGCGTTCGCCGACCTGGCCGGATGACACAAGTGCGGGCGGAGTCACTCCCGCCGGGGGTGGCGCGTCCGTAGAGTGTTGACGTGCCAAGGATTCGAGCGGCCTCCGTGGCCGAGCACCGATCGATGCAGCGCGCCTCCCTCCTGGACGCGGCACGCTCCCTGTTGTCCGAGGGCGGGACGGAGGCGCTGACCTTTCCGGCCCTCGCCGAGCGGACGGGCCTCGCGCGCTCGTCCGTGTACGAGTACTTCCGCTCGCGCGCCGCCGTGGTCGAGGAGCTGTGCGAGGTCGACTTCCCCGTGTGGGCGGCGGAGGTCGAGGCGGCCATGGCCGCCGTCGACGGCGCGGAGGCCAAGGTCGAGGCGTATGTCCGGCGGCAGCTCGCGCTGGTGGGCGACCGGCGGCACCGGGCCGTCGTCGCGATCTCGGCGAGTGAGCTGGACGCCGGGGCCCGGGAGAAGATCCGGGCCGCGCACGGCGGCCTCGTGACGATGATCGGGGAGGCGCTGGCGGAACTGGGGCACGCGGAGCCCCGCCTGGCGGCGATGCTCTTGCAGGGCGTCGTGGACGCGGCGGTGCGACGGATCGAGCTGGGCGCCGCGGAGGATCCCTCGGCGATCACGGACGCGGCGGTGGCGATGGTGCTGCGAGGCGTCCAGGGCTGAGTCCCGGCCCGCCCGCCCGAACACCCGGCCCGACCGCCGCCCGCCTCGACCGGTCCGGCGGCCCGCTCGCCCCGCCCGCCTGGCCCGGCGGCCCGCGCGGCCCGACCGACCGCCCGGCCCGACCGGTCCGGCGCCCGAGTGCCCGACTGCCCGACCGGTCCGGCGGGCCCGCTCGCCCCGACCGCCGGCCCCGCCCGCCCGCCAGGCCCGGCGGCCCGCCCGGCCCGCCCGCCCGCCTCGACCGGCCCGGCGCCCGACTGCCCGGCCCGCCCGTACCGGCCGGCCGCCCGCCCAACCGCCGCCCGCCCGGCCCGGCCGCCCGACTGGCCCGCCCCGCCGGGCCGACCGCCCCGCCCCTACCGCCGCCGTGACGCGGGCGGTCGGTCATGGCAGGGGTACGCCCAGTACCGGTAGGAGTCGGGGTGGGCCGGTGTGGTGTAGCCATGGGGGGAGCAGCGACAAGGGGTCCAGGTAGGTCCTGCCGCTCAGCAGGCCCCAGTGCACACAGGTCCGGGTGCAGTGGGAGCCCGTCGGCTCCACCGTGCCGACCGCCTGGCCCGGGGCCACCTCGTCACCCTTCCGCACCGATGCCCGCACCGGTTCGTACGTCGTGCGCAGGGGTGGTTCGCCCGTCGCCGTCAGTTCGACCGAGACGACGCCCCGCCCCGCCACCCGGCCCGCGAAGGACACACGGCCGGCCGCGACCGTCCGTACCGGCGCGCCCGGCGGGGCCGCCAGATCGACGCCACGGTGACCGCGGGCGTACGGCGTCGCCGGCGGCTCCCAGCCGCGCAGCACCACCGGTCGCGTGCCCACCGGCCAGGCCCGGCCGATCTGCGGGACCGCGGGTGAAGGGGGCGCGGGGGCTCGCGGCGGGGCCTGCGGGTCCGCCCACGCCACGGACGCCAGGACCAGGAGCGTCATCGGCAGGAGCGTCATCGACAGGAGCAGCGCCAGGCCGCCGAGGCATCGCTTCGCGTTCATATGCATGGGAAAACCGTTCCGCATCCGAGCGATCACGGCCCCGACCTGTGGACCACTCGCCGGTTGTGGACAGCGGCGTCACCCGTCGGCCCGCGGGTCCCGTACACTTCTTCTGGCGATCCGGGTCACCGGGTCGACTTCGCACGCCCCGGTATCGGGTGCCGGCCACGGTCGGTCTCCCGGTATCAGCGCCCCTCGGTCCTCAGTGGCTCGGCGCATCGCGGGCGTCAGGCGCGGGAGCCGTCCGGTTCCCGCGGCACAACCGAGAAACCCAAGGAGAACGGCCATGGCCGTCGTCACGATGCGGGAGCTGCTGGAAAGCGGCGTCCACTTCGGTCACCAGACCCGTCGCTGGAACCCGAAGATGAAGCGCTTCATCTTCACCGAGCGCAACGGCATCTACATCATCGACCTGCTCCAGTCGCTGTCGTACATCGACCGCGCCTACGAGTTCGTCAAGGAGACCGTCGCCCACGGCGGCACGGTCATGTTCGTCGGCACGAAGAAGCAGGCGCAGGAAGCGATCGCCGAGCAGGCGACCCGCGTCGGCATGCCCTACGTCAACCAGCGCTGGCTGGGCGGCATGCTCACCAACTTCTCGACCGTCTACAAGCGTCTGCAGCGCCTCAAGGAGCTCGAGCTCATCGACTTCGAGGACGTCGCCGCTTCGGGTCTGACCAAGAAGGAGCTCCTGGTCCTCTCGCGTGAGAAGGCCAAGCTCGAGAAGACCCTCGGTGGTATCCGCGAGATGTCCAAGGTGCCCAGCGCCGTCTGGATCGTGGACACCAAGAAGGAGCACATCGCGGTCGGCGAGGCCCGGAAGCTCAACATCCCGGTCGTCGCCATCCTCGACACCAACTGCGACCCCGACGAGGTCGACTACAAGATCCCGGGCAACGACGACGCGATCCGCTCCGTCACCCTGCTCACCCGTGTGATCGCCGACGCGGTCGCCGAGGGCCTCATCTCCCGCTCCGGCGTCGCCACCGGCGACAAGGGCGAGAAGGCCGTCAGCGAGCCGCTGGCCGAGTGGGAGCGCGACCTGCTCGAGGGCGAGAAGAAGGCCGACGAGGCCGAGAAGCCCGCCGAGGCCGCTGCCGAGGCTCCCGCCGCTGAGGCTCCGGTCGCCGAAGAGGCGCCCGCCGCCGAAGAGGCCCCCGCTGCCGAGGCCGCTCCGGCCGCCGAGGGCGAGCAGGCCTGAGTCAGGCCGTAGGCCGTACGGTGGCTGAGCCGTCCGTACGGCCCCAGGGACGAGAGTGACGGCGGGCGGCGTCTTGACTGCGCCGCCCGCCGTTCACCCACCGCCCCAGATCTTCGTAGATCTTCGAGACTTCGAACTCCGAGAGAGATTCACAGATCATGGCGAACTACACCGCCGCTGACGTCAAGAAGCTCCGTGAGCTCACCGGCGCCGGCATGATGGACTGCAAGAAGGCGCTGGACGAGGCCGAGGGCAACGTCGAGAAGGCCGTCGAGGCGCTCCGGATCAAGGGCCAGAAGGGCGTCGCCAAGCGCGAGGGCCGCTCCGCCGAGAACGGCGCCGTGGTCTCGATCATCGCCGACGACAACTCCTCCGGCGTCCTCGTCGAGCTGAAGTGCGAGACGGACTTCGTCGCCAAGGGCGAGAAGTTCCAGGCCGCCGCGGGCGCGATCGCCGAGCACGTCGCCAAGACCTCCCCGGCCGACCTCGAGACGCTGCTCGCCTCCGAGATCGAGGCCGGCAAGACCGTCCAGGCGTTCGTGGACGAGGCCAACGCCAACCTCGGCGAGAAGATCGTGCTGGACCGCTTCGCGGTGTTCGCCGACGGCTTCGTGTTCGCGTACATGCACCGCACGATGCCCGACCTGCCCCCGCAGATCGGTGTCCTCGTCGAGCTGGACAAGCCGAACGCCGACGTCGCCAAGGGCATCGCCCAGCACATCGCCGCCTTCGCGCCGAAGTACCTCTCCAAGGAGGACGTGCCGGCCGAGGTCGTCGAGTCCGAGCGCCGCGTCGCCGAGGAGACCACCCGCGCCGAGGGCAAGCCCGAGGCCGCCCTGCCGAAGATCGTCGAGGGTCGCCTCAACGGCTTCTTCAAGGACGCCACGCTGCTCGGCCAGCCGTACGCGCTGGACAACAAGAAGTCCGTCCAGAAGGTCCTGGACGAGGCCGGTGTCGCCCTGAAGCGCTTCACGCGCATCAAGGTCGGCATCTGAGTCCGTACCGCGATCGACGCGTCGGCCCGATAGGGTCGGGTGCAGTCGTCCGGTACGCCGTCACGCGCACGCGTGACGGACGACAGCAGATCTGACGAGGAGGCCATTGCCGAGCATGGGTTGCGGACGACACCCCACCGGCAGTGGCCTTCTTCGTATGTGCACCACGTGAAAGAGGCGGGATCTCCCATGACCACCAAGCCCCAGAAGAGCGACGACGGCAAGGTACGCGGCCGGTTTCTGCTGAAGCTGTCCGGTGAGGCATTCTCCGGTGGCGGGGGCCTGGGCGTGGACCCCAACGTGGTGCACAAGATCGCCCGGGAGATCGCGGCCGTCGTCCGGGACGGCGCGGAGATCGCCGTCGTCATCGGCGGCGGCAACTTCTTCCGCGGCGCCGAACTCCAGGTGCGCGGCATGGACCGGGCCCGCTCGGACTACATGGGCATGCTGGGCACGGTCATGAACTGCCTCGCCCTCCAGGACTTCCTGGAGAAGGAAGGCATCGACAGCCGCGTCCAGACGGCCATCACCATGGGCCAGGTCGCGGAGCCGTACATCCCGCTGCGGGCCGTGCGGCACCTGGAGAAGGGTCGGGTGGTCATCTTCGGCGCCGGTATGGGCATGCCCTACTTCTCGACCGACACCACCGCCGCGCAGCGCGCCCTGGAGATCGACGCCGAGGCGCTGCTGATGGGCAAGAACGGCGTGGACGGCGTCTACGACTCCGACCCGAAGACCAACCCGGAGGCCGTCAAGTTCGACGCCCTCGGCTATGGCGAGGTCATCACGCGCGAGCTGAAGGTCGCCGACGCCACCGCCGTCACACTGTGCCGTGACAACAAGCTTCCGATCCTCGTCTTCGAGCTTCTGGCGGAGGGCAATATCGCTCGCGCCGTCAAGGGTGAGAAGATCGGCACGCTTGTGGGTGAGCAAGGCAGCCGGGCCTGACCGGTACAACCCCGGTCTCGTACGACAGAACCTGACCGGGCGACGGACCCCGGCCGAAGGATGGACAATGTCCTGCCGGTCGGGAACCGTGCAGGAAGAAGACGCGACGCAGCCGGCCGCCGCCCCCGCAAGGAACCGCAGCCGGGCCTACTCAAGACACGCAGGAGCAAGTGGTGATCGAAGAGACCCTCCTCGAGGCCGAGGAGAAGATGGAGAAGGCCGTCGTGGTCGCCAAGGAGGACTTCGCCGCGATCCGCACCGGCCGTGCGCACCCGGCGATGTTCAACAAGATCGTGGCCGACTACTACGGCGCGCCGACGCCGATCAACCAGCTGGCTTCGTTCTCCGTGCCGGAGCCGCGCATGGCGGTAGTCACCCCGTTCGACAAGACGGCCCTGCGCAACATCGAGCAGGCCATCCGTGACTCCGACCTCGGCGTCAACCCCAGCAACGACGGCAACATCATCCGGGTGGTGTTCCCCGAGCTCACCGAGGAGCGCCGCCGCGACTACATCAAGGTCGCCAAGAGCAAGGGCGAGGACGCCAAGGTGTCCATCCGCGCGGTCCGTCGCAAGGCCAAGGACGGGATCGACAAGCTCGTCAAGGACGGCGAGGTCGGCGAGGACGAGGGCCGCCGTGCGGAGAAGGAGCTCGACGACGCGACGCACAAGTACGTCGCCCAGGTGGACGAGCTCCTGAAGCACAAGGAAGCGGAGCTTCTCGAGGTCTGATGAACGACTCTTCCTGGGGCTCACCGCCACAAGCCGGGTCACGGGCCGGGTACTGGGGGCCCGCCGCCCAGGGTCCTGTCCAGGGGGCCGCCCCGGCGGGTCCCGCGTACGATGCGCCTGAGGCGCAGCAGACTCGCCCCATGCCCATCGTCCCCGACGTACCCGCGCACGGCGGAAACCAGGATGACGACCGGGGGGCCGCTCGGCCGGGCGGCCCCTTGTTCCGAGACGAGCCCTACGGCACCGCGTCCTACGGCAACCCGCCTTACGGCGGCACGCCTTACGGCAGCGAGCCCTACGGCGACGCCGCCCGCGGCGACGACACCCCGTCGGCACGGCCCCACGCGGCGGTGCCGCAGAATCCGGAGCCCATGCCCGACGCCCCTCAGCCTGCGCCCGCACCGCAGAAGAAGAGCGCGGGCCGAGACCTGGGCGCGGCCATAGGGGTCGCGGTCGGACTCGGTGCGGTGATCCTCGCGTCGCTGCTCGTCGTCAAGGCCGTGTTCGTCGGTGTGGTCGCGGTCGCCGTCGTCGTCGGTCTGTGGGAGCTGACCAGCAGGCTGCAGGAGCGCAAGGGCATCAAGGCGCCGCTCGTGCCGCTCGCGGTCGGCGGCGCCGCGATGGTCGTCGCCGGTTACGTCCGGGGTGCCGAGGGCGCCTGGGTCGCCATGGCCCTCACCGCGCTCGCGGTGCTGGTCTGGCGGATGACGGAACCGCCCGAGGGCTATCTGAAGGACGTCACCGCCGGCGTCTTCGCGGCCTTCTACGTGCCGTTCCTGGCCACGTTCGTCGCCCTGATGCTGGCCTCCGACGACGGAGCGTTCCGCGTCATGACGTTCCTGCTGCTGACGGTCGTCAGCGACACGGGCGCGTACGCCGTCGGCTGGCGTTTCGGCAGGACCAAGCTGGCTCCGCGCATCAGCCCCGGCAAGACCCGCGAGGGCCTGCTCGGCGCGGTGTCGTTCGCGATGCTCGCGGGCGCGCTGTTGATGCAGTTCCTGATCGACGACGGCACCTGGTGGCAGGGCCTGGTGCTCGGCTTCGCCGTCGCGGCCAGCGCCACGCTCGGCGACCTGGGCGAGTCCATGATCAAGCGGGACCTGGGCATCAAGGACATGGGCACGCTCCTCCCGGGCCACGGCGGCATCATGGACCGGCTGGACTCGCTGCTGCCCACGGCTCCTGTCGTATGGGCGTTGTTCGTGCTGTTCGTGGGCTCCGGCTGACCCACCCGCGCAGAACGGCTCGTACGGGCCCCCGCCCCGGTCTCCGGGGCGGGGGCCCGTCGCGTCGCGATCGCCTGGAGATCCCCCGAGGCGCTTGCCGGGGTGATGAGCGCCGCACCGGTCACACGATTCGATCTGCGACACTGGTACGGCTATGCCTAAGCCCGGAGAACTCACTTTCGTCGCCCCCCGCGGAGCCCAGAAGCCGCCGCGGCACCTTGCCGACCTCTCGCCCGCCGAGCGGAAGGAGGTCGTGGCGGAGATCGGTGAGAAGCCGTTCCGTGCCAAGCAGCTGTCCCAGCACTACTTCGCGCGCTACGCGCACGACCCGGCGGAGTGGACCGACATCCCCGCCGGTTCGCGCGAGAAGCTGCGCGAGGCGCTGCTGCCGGACCTGATGTCGGTCGTCCGGCATCTGTCGACGGACCAGGGGACCACCCGTAAGACCCTGTGGCGGCTGTTCGACGGCACCCTCGTGGAGTCGGTGCTGATGCGCTACCCGGACCGGGTGACGATGTGCATCAGCTCGCAGGCCGGATGCGGGATGAACTGCCCGTTCTGCGCGACCGGGCAGGCGGGGCTGGACCGGAACCTGTCCACCGCCGAGATCGTCCATCAGATCGTGGACGGCATGCGGGCGCTGCGGGACGGCGAGGTCCCGGGCGGTCCGGCCCGGCTGTCCAACATCGTGTTCATGGGCATGGGCGAGCCCCTCGCCAACTACAAGCGGGTCGTCGGCTCGATCCGTGCGCTCACCGACCCGGCCCCCGACGGGCTCGGGCTCTCGCAGCGGGGCATCACCGTGTCGACGGTCGGGCTCGTGCCGGCCATCCACCGGTTCTCCGACGAGGGCTTCAAGTGCCGGCTCGCGATCTCCCTGCACGCGCCCGACGACGAACTGCGCGACACCCTGGTCCCCGTGAACACGCGGTGGAAGGTGCGCGAGGTGCTGGACGCCGGGTTCGAGTACACCGAGCGGTCCGGGCGCCGGCTGTCCATCGAGTACGCGCTGATCCGGGACATCAACGACCAGGCCTGGCGTGGTGACCGGCTCGGACGGCTGCTCCGCGGCAAGCCGGTGCACGTCAACCTCATCCCGCTCAACCCGACGCCGGGCTCGAAGTGGACGGCCTCGCGGCCCGAGGACGAGAAGGCGTTCGTCGAGGCGATCGCCTCGCACGGGGTGCCCGTCACCGTCCGGGACACCCGTGGTCAGGAGATCGACGGGGCCTGCGGTCAGCTCGCGGCCACCGAGCGGTAGTCTTTAAGCCAAACACATCTTCATATTCCGACAGGGGAGCGCCACAGCGCTGAGAGTGCGGCATCCAGGCCGCAGACCCTCTGAACCTCGCCCAGGTCATTCTGGGTAGGAAGTTCGGTCATCACTCGAGCTGTTGCGCCCTGCCCGGATGTCCCGCGCGGACACCCGGGCAGGGCCGCGTCTCTTCCTGGCCAACCCCAGGAGGAAAACCAGTGCACAACAAGACCTTCATGGCCGTGGCCGTCGGGCTCGGCCTGGTCGCGCTGTCCACGCTGTCCGCATGCGGACCCACGGACGGCGACGGCGGCGAGGGAGTGTCGGCGCAGTCCAAGACCGTCACCCTCGTCAGCCATGACTCATGGGCCGTGTCCAAGAGCGTGCTCGCCGACTTCGAGAAGACCTCCGGCTACCGGGTCAAGGTCCTCAAGGACGGCGACGCCGGGCAGGCCGTCAACAAGGCCGTCCTCACCAAGGACAACCCGCAGGGCGACGTCTTCTTCGGCGTCGACAACACCCTGCTCTCACGCGCGCTCGACAACGGGCTGTTCCAGCCGTACGAGGCGAAGGGGCTGGACCAGGTCGGCGGCGCGTTCCAGCTGGACGCCGAGAAGCACCGGGTCACGCCGATCGACTTCGGCGACATCTGCGTCAACTACGACAAGGCGTACTTCACCGAGCACAAGCTGACCCCGCCGGCCTCCTTCGACGACCTGATCAAGCCCGCCTACAAGAACCTCCTCGTCACCGAGAACGCGTCCACTTCCTCGCCCGGACTCGGCTTCCTGCTCGGCACGGCCGCGAAGTACGGGGACGGAGGCTGGGAGGGGTACTGGACGAAGCTCAAGGCCAACGGCGTCAAGGTCGTCGACGGCTGGGAGCAGGCCTACAACGAGGAGTTCTCCGGGTCCGCCGGCGGCAAGAAGGCGGGGGCCGACCGGCCGCTCGTCGTCTCGTACGCCTCCTCGCCGCCCGCCGAGGTGATCTACGGCGACCCCAAGCCGACCACCGCCCCGACCGGGGTCGCGGCCGGCACCTGCTTCCGGCAGGTCGAGTTCGCGGGGCTGCTGAGCAACGCGCACAACAGCAAGGGCGGCAAGGCGCTGATCGACTTCCTGATCGGCAAGGAGTTCCAGGAGGACATGCCGCTCAACATGTTCGTCTACCCGGTGCGGACGGGCGCGCAGGTTCCGGCGGAGTTCACGCAGTACGGGCCGCAGGCGAAGGACCCCGAGACCCTCGCCCCGGCGAAGATCGCCGAACACCGCGACGACTGGGTCAAGTCATGGACCTCGCTCGTACTGAAGTAGCCGAAGCAGCCCGCAGGAAGGGCAGCGGCGCCAAGGGGAGCGCGGCGGCCCGGCTCGGGCTCATGGCCCTGCCCGTCGCGTTCTTCGCGGTGTTCTTCGCCTACCCGGTCGCCGCGATCGTGGCCCGGGGGCTCCACGTCGAGGGGATCTGGCGGTTCGGGCGGCTGTGGGACGTGCTCGCCCAGTCCGACGTCCGGCATGTGCTGTGGTTCACCACCTGGCAGGCGCTCGCCTCCACCGTGCTCACGCTGCTGGTCGCGCTGCCGGGCGCGTATGTGTTCGCCCGTCTGGACTTCCCGGGCAAGCAGGTGCTGCGCGCCGTGGTCACCGTCCCGTTCGTGCTGCCGACGGTCGTCGTCGGCACGGCGTTCCTGGCGCTCGTCGGGCGCGGCGGGCTGCTCGACGAGCTGTGGGGCGTACGGCTGGACACCACCGTGTGGGCGATCCTGCTCGCGCACGTCTTCTTCAACTACGCGGTCGTCGTACGGACCGTGGGCGGGCTGTGGGCGCAGCTCGACCCCGGGCAGGAGGAGGCGGCGCGGATGCTGGGCGCGTCCCGGCTGCGCGCCTGGCGCACGGTGACCCTGCCCGCCCTCGGGCCCGCCGTCGCGGCAGCCGCGCTGATGGTCTTCCTCTTCACCTTCACCTCCTTCGGTGTGGTGCAGATCCTCGGCGGCCCGACCTTCTCGACCCTTGAGGTGGAGATCTACCGGCAGACCTCCGAGATCTTCGACCTGTCCACGGCCGCCGTCCTCACGATCGTCCAGTTCGCGGCCGTCGGCGCGGTCCTCGCCGTGCACGCCCGGGCCGTGCGACGGCGGGAGAGCGCGCTGCGGCTGGTGGACGCGGCCGGGACGGCGCGGCGGCCGCGCGGGGCCGGGCAGTGGTCGCTGCTGGCGGGGGTGCTCGCGAGCATCGCCGTGCTGCTCGTGCTCCCGCTCGCGGTGCTGGTGCAGCGGTCGTTCGACGCACCCGACTTCGCCTACTACCGGGCGCTGACCAGCGACGACGGCAATGTCTTCCTGGTCCCGCCGATCGAGGCGATCGGCAACTCGCTGGAGTACGCCCTCGCCGCGACCGGGATCGCGGTGCTGGTCGGCGGGCTCGCCGCGGCCGCCCTCACCCGCCGGGACGCCGGACGGCTGATGCGGGGCTTCGACGCGCTGCTGATGCTGCCGCTGGGCGTCTCCGCGGTGACCGTCGGCTTCGGGTTCCTGATCGCGCTCGACGAGCCTCCGCTGGACCTGCGCGCCAGCTGGATCCTGGTGCCGCTCGCGCAGGCGCTGGTCGGCGTGCCCTTCGTCGTACGGACGATGCTGCCCGTGCTGCGGGCGGTGGACCGGCGGCTGCGGGAGGCGGCGGCCGTGCTCGGGGCGTCGCCCTGGCGGGTGTGGCGGGAGGTGGACCTGCCGATGGTGCGGCGGGCGCTGCTGGTCGCCGCCGGGTTCGCCTTCGCGGTGTCGCTGGGGGAGTTCGGCGCGACCGTGTTCATCGCCCGGCCCGACAACCCGACGCTGCCGGTCGCCGTGGCGCGGCTGCTCGGGCGGGCCGGTGAGCTCAACTACGGCCAGGCGATGGCCCTTTCGACGATTCTCATGGTGGTGTGCGCGGTGGCCCTGCTGGTGCTGGAGCGGCTGCGGACCGATCGGACGGGGGAGTTCTGATGCCGCTTCTCGAACTTGAGGGCGCGACCGTGCGGTTCGGTGGGCGGGCCGTCCTGGACGCCGTCGATCTCGCCGTCGCCGAGCACGAGGTGGTGTGTGTGCTGGGGCCGAGCGGGAGCGGCAAGTCGACGCTGCTGCGGGCGGTGGCCGGGCTTCAACCACTGGACTCCGGGCGGGTGTCGCTCGGCGGGAGCGATCAGGCGGGGGTGCCCGCGCATCGGCGGGAGCTCGGGCTGATGTTCCAGGACCATCAGCTGTTCCCGCAGCGGGACGTGGGCGGCAACGTGGCCTTCGGGCTGCGGATGCACGGCATGCCCAAGGCCCGACAGGGCGAGCGGGTGCGGGAGTTGCTCGAACTCGTGGGGCTGCCGGGGGCCGCGGGGCGGGCCGTGGCCGCGCTCTCCGGCGGGGAGCAGCAGCGGGTGGCGCTGGCCCGGGCCCTCGCGCCGCGTCCCCGGCTGCTGATGCTCGACGAGCCGCTCGGGCAGCTCGACCGGTCGCTGCGGGAGCGGCTGGTCGTCGAACTGCGGGAGCTCTTCGGCCGGTTGGGCACGACCGTGCTCGCGGTCACCCACGACCAGGGCGAGGCGTTCGCGCTCGCCGACCGGGTCGTGGTGATGCGGGACGGCCGGATCGCCCAGTCCGGCACTCCTCTTGAGGTCTGGCAGCGGCCGGCGGACGCGTTCGTGGCCCGCTTCCTCGGCTTCGACAACGTGGTGGAGGCGACCGTCACCGGCGAGGTGGCCGTCACGCCGTGGGGCAAGGTGCCGGTGCCGGCCGGGTCGGCGCAGGGGGCGCGCACCTTGCTGGTCCGGCCCGCCGGAGTGCGCCTGGTGGGTGTGGACGAGGGACTGCGCTGCACGGTCGCCGCGCGCACTTTCCGGGGCACGCATGTCGCTGTGCACCTCCAGCCGGAGGGCGCACCGAAGCTGGAGGCGGCGTGCGCGCTGCGGGACGCGCCGGAGGTCGGGAGCACGGTGGAGGCGTCCTTCGACACGGCCGAAATCGTCGTGCTGGACTGACGCGCCGCCCCCCTACGGTCTGGACCGAGTTCGGCTGAGCGGCCGGGACAAGCGGGTGGCCCGCCCCGGTCGGGGACGGGCCACTCACGTTCGGTCGGTGGTGGAGGTCAGCGGTGGCTGGCCCCACGGCGACGCATGCCGAAGAACACCGCGCCGCCGCCGACGGCGACCAGCGCGGCCGCAATGCCGACGATCAGACCGGTGTTGGAGCCCGCGCCGGTCTCGGCGAGGTTGGACTCCTGGGCCGCGGCCGACGGGACGTTGCCCGCGGAGACCGGGGGTGCGGAGCTCTCGCTCGCCGAGTCCGACGGGGACGGCGAAGCGGTGACGGTCTCGGCGGGCGGCGGAACAGTGTCCGACGGCGTCGAGGACGGGGTGGTGGTCGGGGTGGAGGTGTCGTCGGCCTTGCAGGCCTTGGACGGGGTGGTCAGGTTGGGGGAGATGTCCGCGCTGACCGGCTTCTTGGCGGTCGGGGCCTCGATGTGGACACGGTAGACCGCGCCCGGCTCCCAGTCCTCGGCGAAGGTGATGGTGGTGCCCTCGGCGGAGCCCTTGACGATCTGCTCGGCGCCGACCTGGCGGACGTCGGCGTTGTTGTTCTCGAGGAAGACCGTGACCTTGGCCTCGACGCCCGTGGCGTCCTTGTCGGTCACGGTGATGACGCCCTTGGTGCCATCACAGCCGGCGGCGGCGGAGAAGTCACCGATCTCGCAGGCCAGCGCGGTGCCGGAGGCACTGAGCGCGAGGGCGGCGGAGGCGGCGGTGACGCCGAGCATGCGCACCGAACGGGCGGCGGTACGGCGGGATATGGACACGTTTGTCCTTTACGGGAAGCGCAACTGCGGGGGGTGGAGGGGGAGATGGCGCCCCCGGTGAGCGGGGTGCGTCACCATCCCCAGCAGACTCACAGGTCTATAAGCGTTCCATAAGAAGTGTCAATGTGGCGACCCCTCTGAGCGGTTGCCTTTGCCCGCTTATTAACCACCGAGACGTTTCAGCGCCTCCGGAGCCTCCTCGATCCGGTCAACGAGGGCGATACGGGACTCCATCGCCCGCTCCCGGGCGAGTGACCGCAAGAGCGGCCAGGCCGGCAGGCGTTCGGTCCAGTGCGCGCGGTCCACGAGCACCATCGGCGTCGGCTCGCCCCGCGACTCGTAGTAGTTGGGCGTCGTGTTGTCGAAGATCTCCTGGACGGTTCCGGCGGCGCCCGGCAGGAACACCACGCCCGCGGTGCAGCGGGCCAGCAGGCCGTCCTCCCGCGTGGCGTTGGAGAAGTACTTGGCGATGTGCGCGGCGAACGGGTTCGGCGGCTCATGGCCGTAGAACCAGGTGGGGATGCCCACCGAGGGGCCGCCGCCGGGCCAGTCGTCGCGCACCTCGAAGGCGGCCCGGGCCCAATCGGTGATCGAGGGGGTGAACTTCGGCGCCTTGGCGAGGCGTCGGAGGGACTCGGCGAGCATCTCGTCGTCGAAGGGGGCCGCGTACGCGCCGAGGTTGGCCGCCTCCATCGCGCCGGGTCCGCCGCCGGTCGCCACCGTGAGCCCTGCGCGGGCGAGTTCACGGCCGAGGCGGGCCGCGCCGGCGTACGCCTCCGTGCCGCGCGCCATCGCATGACCGCCCATCACACCCACCACCCGGGCCCCGACGAGGAGTTCGTCGAGGGCGTCCGACACGGCGTCGTCGTGGATCGAGCGGAGCATGGAGCCGAATATGTCGCCGTCCGCCTTGGTCTGCTGGAACCAGGCGTAGGTGCGGGCGTCCGGTGTCGCCTCGTAGCCCGCGACCAGGTCGGCGAACAGCTCGTCGGGGGTGTAGACGAAGCCGCGGTACGGGTCGAAGGACAGACCCGGCACGGGCGGGAGCACGAGGGCCCCCGAAGCCCGGGACTTCGCGGCCGCGTCCGGGTGCATCGGGCAGCCGAGGAAGACGGCGGCCGTGGTGTCCAGGGCGAGGAGGACCTCGGTACGGTCCGTCAGGTCGACCGACTGGACGCGGAAGTGGGAGAGGGTGCCGTGGTCGCGGACCACCTCGTCGAACTCGGCGAGGGACTCGATCTCACGGTCGTGGGAGCCGTCGAACGGCTGGGCGGGTGTCGTCGGATGCACCCGCCCATGCTAGGCACTGCCGTGCGAACGGGGGTTCAGCCCTGCACGGCCGACGGGTCCATCCAGACGACCTCCCAGGTGTGGCCGTCGAGGTCGTCGAAGGAGCGGCCGTACATGAAGCCCATGTCCTGGGTCTCGCCGCTCGGCGAGCCGCCCAGCGCGAGCGCCCTGTCGACGAGTTCGTCGACCTTCGCGCGGCTCTCGGCGCTCAGCGCGATCAGGACCTCGCTGGTCTTCGTGGCGTCCGCGATCTCCTTCCCGGTGAAGGTCGAGTAGAACGGCTTGACGAGCAGCATCGCGACGATCGTGTCGCTGATCACCACGGAGGCCGCGTTGTCGTCGCTGAACTGCGGGTTGATCGTGTAGCCGAGCTCCGTGAAGAACTTCTTCGAGGCGGCGAGGTCGTTCACGGGCAGGTTGACGAAGATCATCTGCTGGTAGGCCGGGGCGGTCATCGCGTCTCTCCCTGGGGGTTCGTGGTGCCGGTGCGGGCCGGCGTGTGCTGTTCGGTGGGGTAGACCCGGGGGCCGCGCCGGACTCATCGGTGGGCGGGAGATCTTTTCGGCCGGGATCTCAGCGGGTCTGCCGGGATCTCAGCGGGTCGGCCGGGACTTCAGTGGGTCGGCCGGGACTTCAGCGGGTCAGGGGGAGCGCCGCGAGTTCGGCCACGACGAGGGTGAGCGGGACGAACAGCGCCAGCAGGGCGCCGGTGCGCATCGCGGCGGCGCTGCGCAGCGTCTTGGCCGGGGCACCGAGGCGGAGCAGCGCGGCGGTGGTGTCGGCGCGGGCCTGCCTCGCCTCCACGGCCGCCGTCAGCAGCGTGGCGACGGTGGAGCCCGCCACGACCAGCGCGCCGAGGGTGGTGAGCGGGCCGAAGGACGGGTCGGCCGGGTCGTACAGCGCGGCCATCGTGTACGCGCCGGAGGCCACCGCGCAGACCACGCCCAACGGGCGGCCGATGCGGGACGCCTCCTGCATCAGGCCCCGGCCCGCGAGGAGCCGGAGGGCGCCGGGGCGGGCCGCCTGCAGCAGCCGGCCGCACAGATGGGTGAGGCCGGGGCCGGCGAGGGCGAGGCCGACGGCGGTGAGGATCCAGCCGAGGAGGACGCCGGCGGGGCCGCTCGGGAGGCCGCCGGGGAGCGGCAGGGCACCGTCGGCGGCGGCGCGGCTCGCATAGCCCTCCACCGCCAGACCCGTGGCCAGCAGGGCCGCACCCCAGGGGAGGGCGGTGGGGTTGGGGGTGGGGGTGAGGTCGAGGGGAAGGTCCGGGGCGGGGCTCGGGGCGGCTTCGGGCTCCGGGGCGGGCAGGGCGTCGTCGGCCGGGGCCGGGGGGCGGGGCGCGCTGCTCTTCAGCCGCGCGCCGAACCTGCCGTACGCCCCGAACCTCTCCCTCGACCCCGTCGGTCCGCGCGCTCCGAACCGGCCGAACACGCGCGGGGCCGCCTGGGCCGCCACGCGTGCGTCCCGCGGGCGGAGCATCAACGCCACCGCGACGGACGAGGCCGCCGGTACCAGGGCCAGCAGGGTGAGGGCGGCGGGCAGCGGAAGCGGTTGGTGCGCGGCCAGGAACTCGGCTGCCGCTCCGTCGAACGGCATGCCCGTGAGGTCGCCGCGGAGGTGGAGGAAGAGGAGGAGGGCCAGCATGGAGCCGAGCAGCGTCGACAGGGCCGTCGTCGTCGCCGAGACGGCCATCAGGCGGGCCGGGCCCAGGCCGACCGCCGCGAGGCCCGGCCGGGGGCGGGTGCCGGGGTCGGTGCGGGCCACGGCCAGGGCGAAGTAGACCGTCGCGGCGAGGGGGACGGCGCACCAGGCCAGCCGGAGCGTGGAGGCCGCCGTGGTGTCCGGGTGGGTCAGGGCGTGGCCGAGGGTGCACAGGAGGAGGAAGCCGGTGCCCGCCGAGGCCGTCGCCACCAGCAGGCGGCGGAGCTGGACGGCGGGGTGGGCGCTGCGGGTCAGACGGAGAGCGAGCACGCGGCCCCCCGGCCTTCCGGCTCCGTCACCGGGGGCAGATGGACCGTCTTGACCCGGCGCCCGTCCAGCAGCGGCACCGTGCGGTCGGCGAGGGCCGCGGTCTCCGCGTCGTGGGTGGCCAGTACCACCGTGATGCCGTGGGAGCGGGCCGCCGTGGTCAGGGTGCGCAGGACGTGCGCCCGGTCCGCGCGGTGCAGGGGGGCCGTGGGCTCGTCGGCGAAGAGGATCGAGGGGGCCGGGGCCAGGGCGCGGGTGATGCAGACCCGCTGGCGTTCGGCGTGGGTGAGTTCGTGCGGGCGGCTGCGGGAGCGCTCGCCGATGTCCAGGCGCTCCAGCCACTCCAGCGCGGCGACCTTGGCCCGGCGGCGGCTGGTGCCGCGCAGCATCAGGGGGAGGGCCGCGTTCTCCCAGACGTTGAGCTCGGGCACGAGCACCGGCGCCGGGTCGATCCAGCCGAAGCGGTCGCGGCGCAGCCGTTCGCGGGCCATCGGGCCCATGGTGTGCACGGGGACGCTGTTGAACCAGACCTCGCCGCTCTGGGCGGGCACCAGGCCGGACAGACAGTGCAGCAGGGTCGTCTTGCCGCTGCCGCGCGGTCCGCTGACGGCGAGGATCTCGCCCTCCCGCACTCCCAGGGAGACCCCGCCGAGACCGGGGGAGCCGTCGGGGTGCGTGAAGTGCAGGGAGCGTGCCCAGAGCACGTCGTTGTCCGGCGGGGCCTCCATGGGCGTACACCTCGGTTCAGATCCGTTTTATCCCTGGCCGTTCCCCCGTCCGGGGGAGTGAAGGGGGAACGAAGGCAGGGCCGATCGGTCACGAGCACGCTAAGGAGGTCGCGGCGGGCATCCGCACAGCACACGGCCCCGGGCCGCCGTTTCTCACTCGAACGGCAGACGCCGGGGCCGGTGTTGATCACAGGGTCAGCTGATCAGGCTGTCGGTCACAGCTTCGTCCACGCCTCCGTCAGCGTCGCGCGCAGGATCTGCTCGATCTCGTCGAACGTCTCCTGGTTCGAGATCAGCGGCGGGGCGAGCTGGACGACCGGGTCGCCGCGGTCGTCGGCACGGCAGTACAGGCCGTTGTCGTACAGCGCCTTGGAGAGGAAGCCGTACAGGACGCGCTCGGTCTCGTCCGCGTCGAAGGACTCCTTCGTCGCCTTGTCCTTGACCAGTTCGATGCCGTAGAAGAAGCCGTTGCCGCGGACGTCGCCGACGATCGGCAGGTCGTGCAGCTTCTGGAGCGTGGAGAGGAACGCGCCCTCGTTGTCCAGGACGTGCTGGTTGAGGCCCTCGCGCTCGAACAGGTCGAGGTTGGCCAGGCCCACGGCCGCGGACACCGGGTGGCCGCCGAAGGTGTAGCCGTGCAGGAAGGTGTTGTCGCCCTGGTAGAAGGGCTCGGCCAGCCGGTCGCTGATGATGCAGGCGCCGATCGGGGAGTAGCCCGAGGTCATGCCCTTGGCGCAGGTGATCATGTCCGGGACGTAGTCGAACTTGTCGCAGGCGAACATCGTGCCGAGGCGGCCGAAGGCGCAGATGACCTCGTCCGACACGAGCAGCACGTCGTACTGGTCGCAGATCTCGCGCACCCGCTGGAAGTAGCCGGGCGGGGGCGGGAAGCAGCCGCCCGCGTTCTGCACCGGCTCCAGGAAGACCGCGGCGACGGTGTCCGGGCCCTCGAAGAGGATCTGCTGCTCGATCTGGTCGGCGGCCCAGCGGCCGAAGGCCTCGGGGTCGTCGCCGTGGATCGGGGCGCGGTAGATGTTGGTGTTGGGCACCTTGTGCGCGCCCGGGACGAGCGGCTCGAAGGGGGCCTTCAGGGCCGGCAGGCCGGTGATGGACAGGGCGCCCTGCGGGGTGCCGTGGTAGGCGACCGCGCGGGAGATGACCTTGTACTTGGTGGGCTTGCCGACCAGCTTGAAGTACTGCTTGGCCAGCTTCCAGGCGGTCTCGACGGCCTCGCCGCCGCCGGTGGTGAAGAAGACCTTGTTGAGGTCGCCGGGCGCGTGGTGGGCGAGACGTTCCGCCAGCTCGACGGCCTTGGGGTGGGCGTAGGACCACACCGGGAAGAACGCGAGCTCCTGCGCCTGCTTGAAGGCCGCCTCGGCGAGCTCCACGCGGCCGTGGCCGGCCTGGACCACGAACAGACCCGCGAGTCCGTCGAGGTAGCGCTTGCCCTTGTCGTCGTAGATGTAGGTGCCCTCGCCCCGGACGATCGTCGGGACCGGGGAGTTCTCGTACGAGGACATGCGGGTGAAGTGCATCCACAGGTGGTCGTACGCGGTGCGGCTGAGGTCCTTTGAGCTCACGGTTATCGGGTCCTCACGGTTATCGGGTTCCCCACATGTAGGTCTGCTTCTTCAGCTTCAGATAGACGAAGCTCTCGGTCGAGCGCACGCCGGACAGGGCGCGGATGCGTTTGTTGATCACGTCCAGCAGATGGTCGTCGTCCTCGCAGACGATCTCGGCGAGGACGTCGAACGAGCCCGCGGTCATCACCACGTACTCGACCTCCGGCATGGCGGTCAGCGCCTCGGCTATGGACTCGACATCGCCCTCGACGTTGATCCCGACCATCGCCTGCCGGCGGAAGCCCACGGTCAGCGGGTCCGTGACGGCGACGATCTGCATCACGCCCTGGTCGAGCAGCTTCTGGACGCGCTGGCGCACGGCCGCCTCGGAGAGGCCGACCGCCTTGCCGATCGCGGCGTACGGCCGACGGCCGTCCTCCTGGAGCTGCTCGATGATGGCAAGGCTGACGGCATCGAGGTGCGGGGTGCTGCCGTTCCTGGACTCGCGGGAGTCCCTGTGCTCTGCGCTTCGACTGGCCACGGCCTCACTCTGCACGACGTCTCGACAGTTCCGCAAGGTTGATGCGATGAAATTCGTTGTTTACGTGAGTGAGATCTGCGGATTCCGCAGCCATCATGCGATCGGGGGTGTTGAAAACGTCGGTGCGCGGATTAGTGTGGGTGTCTCAGCCAATGGACACGCACTTGGAGGGCCGGTCAGTGAGCAGCGAGCTGCGTCGCCTGCGCAACTACATCGACGGTGAGTTCCGGGACGCCGTCGACGGACGGACCACCGAGGTGGTCAACCCCGCGACGGGCGTGGCGTACGCGACCGCGCCGCTGTCCGGCCCGTCGGACGTCGACGCCGCGATGGCGGCCGCCGCGGCGGCCTTCCCGGGCTGGCGCGACACGACCCCGGCCGAGCGGCAGAAGGCCCTGCTGAAGATCGCGGACGCGTTCGAGGAGCGGGCCGAGGAGCTCATCGCGGCCGAGGTGGAGAACACGGGCAAGCCGATCGGGCTGACCCGCTCCGAGGAGATCCCTCCCATGGTCGACCAGATCCGCTTCTTCGCGGGCGCGGCCCGGATGCTGGAGGGGCGCTCGGCCGGCGAGTACATGGAGGGGATGACGTCCATCGTCCGCCGCGAGCCGGTCGGCGTCTGTGCGCAGGTCGCGCCGTGGAACTACCCGATGATGATGGCCGTGTGGAAGTTCGCCCCGGCGATCGCGGCCGGCAACACGGTCGTCCTGAAGCCCTCGGACACCACCCCGGCCTCGACCGTCCTGATCGCCGACATCATCGGCTCGATCCTGCCCAAGGGCGTCTTCAACGTCGTCACCGGCGACCGTGACACCGGCCGGCTGATGGTCGAGCACCCGACCCCGGCGATGGCCTCCATCACCGGTTCGGTGCGCGCCGGCATGTCGGTCGCCGAGTCGGCGTCGAAGGACCTCAAGCGCGTCCACCTCGAGCTGGGCGGCAAGGCGCCGGTCGTCGTCTTCGAGGACACCGACATCGCCAAGGCCGTCGAGGACATCTCCGTGGCGGGCTACTTCAACGCCGGCCAGGACTGCACGGCGGCCACGCGCGTGCTCGTCCAGGAGTCGATCCACGACGAGTTCGTGGCGGCGCTGGCGAAGGCCGCGGCCGAGACGAAGACCGGTCAGCCGGACGACGAGGACGTGCTCTACGGCCCGCTCAACAACCCCAACCAGCTCAAGCAGGTCAGCGGCTTCATCGAGCGGCTGCCCGCGCACGCCAAGGTCGAGGCGGGCGGCCGGCGCGTCGGCGAGCAGGGCTACTTCTACGCGGCGACCGTCGTCTCCGGTCTGAAGCAGGACGACGAGATCATCCAGCACGAGGTCTTCGGACCGGTCATCACCGTCCAGTCCTTCACGGACGAGGAGCAGGCGGTGGAGTGGGCCAACGGCGTCGAGTACGCCCTCGCCTCCTCGGTGTGGACCAAGGACCACGGGCGCGCGATGCGGATGTCCAAGAAGCTCGACTTCGGCTGCGTGTGGATCAACACCCACATCCCGCTGGTCGCCGAGATGCCCCACGGCGGCTTCAAGAAGTCCGGCTACGGCAAGGACCTGTCGGGCTACGGCTTCGACGACTACACCCGCATCAAGCACGTGATGACCTCCCTGGACGCGTAGCCCTCCGTCGCGCGGAGCCGCCCCTCGGGGCGGCTTTGCCATCTCTTTGCAACCCGTCTCCGGGCTGTCTCGTCTCTTCGCTCGATCCGTCGCTCGATCCGTCGACGGACCGATGAAAGAGAGCGATTCATGCGACTCATGCCCCGAACGGGCCTCGCCGCCCTGGCAGTTGCGACCACCGCCCTGCTGGCCGGCGCGGCGCCCGCGCTCGCCGACGCGGGGACGCCGACCCCCGTCCCCGACACCCGCAGCGCGAGCCCGGTGCCGAGCGCGGCCCCGACCGAACAGACGCCGGCGGACGAGGCCGGCACGGCTCCGTCCGCCGTTCCGAGCCAGGTCGGCGTCGTGCCGCGGGGCGCGGCCGACACCGGTGTCGAGGAGCCGGCGGCCGAGAGCCACGGCACGCTGATCGGCGGCAGCACGGCCGCGGTGTTCGCGGCGGCCGGCACCGCCTTCTACGTCGTACGGCGCCGGAGGGCGACCGGCGCATGAGCCCCCTCTCCAGGCGCGCCCCGGCCGCCCTCGCGGCTCTGGCGGCTCTGCTGCTGCTCACGGGCTGCGCCGCCGACGAGGCCGAACCGGCCGCCGTACGCACGCCGGACGCTTCCTCGGCCCCCGTCGCCCGGGCGGCGCAGCCCCTCGCGCGCTCGGCGCCGGTCGGGCTGCGGATCCCCGCCATCGAGGTCGACACCCCGGTCATGCGGCTGGGGCTGGCCGCCGACGGCACCGTCGAGGTGCCTCCGGTCGAGAAGGACGACCGGGCGGGATGGTACGAGAACTCGCCGACGCCGGGGCAGACCGGGCCGTCGGTCGTCCTCGGCCATGTCACGGTCGGCCGGTACGGCGACGGCGTGTTCCGCCGACTCGATCAGTTGCGCAAGGGCGACCTGATCGCGGCGCGCCTGGAGAACGGCACGACGGCCGAGTTCGCCGTCACCGAGGTACGCACCGTCGACAAGGCCGAGTTCCCGACCGAGGACGTCTACGGGAACGTGGACCGGCCCGAGTTGCGTCTCATCACGTGCGGCGGCCCCCGTACCGGCGACGGATACCGCGACAACGTGATCGTCTTCGCCGAGCTGAGCCCGTCGCCCGGCGCCGGGTCGAGTGCTGCGGGAGAACGTTGAAGCGGTCAGCCTCGCGGGAGAGGGCGGCGTCCGAGCTGTTCGCCGCCCTCTACCCACGCCTCGCCGGCTGGTGCCGCCGGCTCGTCGACGACGACGAGACGGCGCACGAGATCGCCTCGGAGGCGTTCACCCGGCTCTGGGCCCGTTGGACGGCGGTCGCGGAGCCCCAGGGCTTTCTGTTCGTCACCGCCGCCAACCTGGTCCGCGACCACTGGCGCAAGCTCGAACGGGAGCGCCGGGCCGTGCGCCGGGTCGGCGTCGAGGCCGCCGTCGCCCCGCCCGCCGAACCGGTCGACCCCTCGGTGCGGATGCTCGTGCAGTCCCTGCCCGACCGGCTGCGCGTGCCGATCCTGCTGCACTACTACGCTGACATGCCGATCAGGGAGGTGTCCGTGCTGACCGGGCGCAAGGAAGGAACCGTCAAGGCCGACCTGCACGCGGCCCGTGAACTGCTCCGCGCCCATCTGAGGAGAAGCCTTGATCACACCTGCTGACGACTTCGACGACGGCCCGGACCTCGACCCCGACGACCCCCTCACCGTCATCCTGCGACCCGCCTCCGGCCACCTCGGCCCGCCGCCCGGCCGCTACGAGGAGGTCCGCCGTGGCGCGGCCCGCCGTCGGCTGCTGCGCGCCGCCGCCGGGGCCGGGGCGACCTGCGCGGCCCTCGCGCTCGTCGTCCTGCTGCCGCTGCGTCTGACGGCGTCCGACGCGCCCGCGCGTCCGACGGTCCCGCTCGCCCCGCCGTCGGTGAGCGGCTCGGCGACCGTGCCCACCCCGTCGGCCGTGCCCTCCCGGGCGGCCTCGCCCGGGCAGGCCGACCAGCGCCCTACCGAGGGGGCCCCGACCCCCGTACCGGACGACCGGGCCTCGACTGCGCCCATCGACACCGCTGCCTCCCCCGCCGACTCCGCCCGTAGCCTGTCGCCGACACCGGCGGCGCGGGACGAGTCGGCCGAGCCGAGTACGCCGTCCGTCGCGCCGTCCGCGTCGAGTACGCGCCGCTGAGGCCGATCCACGCACCGTAGCCGTCGGGGGGCGGTTGCTCCTACCCTGGAGGTCGCCGTCGGGGGAGGGTGGTCGTGTCGCGCAGTACACCGCAGCCGTCGGGGCGCCGGCTGGAGGACTCGATCGCGTGGGCGGTCCGCAACGCGGACGGCGTCGTCGCCATCGGGCTGGCGCTGACCGTGGCCCTGCTGGACGTCACGGACAAGGGCTTCGACGAGGACAACGACATCGTCTCCGGCGCCATCCTGCTGGTCCTGGCCGCGCTGGTGTACGGCTCGCTGACCGAGCGCCGACGGCGGATGGCCGACCTCCGCGCCGCCACCGCCGGGACGAGCCGGGCCATCGAGGACCTGGCGATGGTCCGCACGCTGGCCGGCCCGGAGGTGGGCCTGGCGCACGAACAGGCCCGACGCAGCACCGCCCGCTGGGTGTTCAAGGGCGGCACCGGCACCTATCTGCGGGCGGTCACCCTGCCGGAGTGCGTGCGCGAGGCGCAGCGGCAGCGCCGTTCCCTCAGCATGAAGATCGACATCGTCAACCCGGCCGACGACCGGGTGTGCGAGGCCTACGCCCGCTTCAGACGCACCTTCGGACACGAGGACACCGGCGGCTGGACCCTCGAACGCACCCGCAAGGAGTCGTACGCCACCGTCCTGGCGGCCAGTTGGCACCGGCAGCGGCTGGACACCCTGGAGATCGACGTCCATCTCAGCTCCGTGGCACCGGCGTTGCGCTTCGACCTGTCCGACACCTGCCTGATCATCACCCAGGACGACCCGCGCCGGGTGAGCCTGTACGTCGAGCGGGGGCGGCCGCTGTACGACTACTACGTCACCGAGTTGCACCTCAGCCGCGAGCAGGCGGTCAAACTCGACCTGCGGGAGGCCACCCCGCTCGGCGACGAGCCGACCGTCGACGAGGTCAGACGACTGCTGGAGCGGCTCGGACTGCCGCTGCCGGCGAGTTTCACCGACCGCGACGTCGGCGACGTCATCGACAAGGCGCTGCACGCGGAGGATCCCTACCGCAGATGAGAGCGCCGGCTTTCTTCGGTCTGACGAGGGGGGAGCGATGGACTACCCGGCCCTGGAACGGGCCGCACGGCGGGGGGCGTCCGCCGAGCTGATGCGGCACGCCGCATCGGAACTGGAAGAGATCGTGTCCGGCCGCCGCGTCCTGCGCGCGGTGCGCCATCCACTGGGGTTCGTCTGCCTGCCCGTGCTGCGCGACGGCGCCGAGGGCGTCTGTGTGCACGTCTTCGGGCCTACGGACCCGATCCTGATCGACCATCAAGTGCACTCGCACAGCTGGGAGTTGACCAGCACCGTGCTGTACGGGCGGCTCAGCGACCGGCGGATGGAGGTGGCCGAGGAGAGCGCGCAGCCCACCCACCGGGTCTTCGAGGTGCGCAGCGAACCCTCCGGGGTGGACGAACTGCGGCCCACCAGACGGCTGGTGCGCTGCTCTCCGGGCCCCGAGCGGACCAGCTCACGAGGCCAGACCTACGCCCTTGCCGCGGGCGAGTTCCACACCACCGTGGTGCCGGACGGCCGTCCGACCGCCACCCTGGTGCTGGGACGGACGCTGCCCGGCGGGGCGGACCTCTCCCTGGGCCCGGTACGGGCCCCGGGCCACCGGGTGGTCCGCAGGATGTGCGACGCGGCCCAGACCGCCCGGATCGCCCAGGCCGCGCTCAGGAGGATCCATGAGCACCGACCCCCGCCCGGCTGACCCGACCGCTTTCGCCGGCGACGACTTCACCGCCGAGTGCCGTACGGCGGTGGCGGCCGCCGAGGCGGCCGGGGCGCTGTTGCGGTCCCGCTTCCCGGACGGCTTCGCGGCCCGTCCCAAGGGGGACCGCGGCGATGTCGTCACCGACCTGGACCTGCTGGCCGAGGCCGTGGTGGTCGACCGGATCCGCGCCGAGTTCCCGCACGACCGCGTCCTCGCCGAGGAGGCCGGCGACCTGGGCGGCGACGGCGGCCGGGACGGCGACGGCGGCCGGGACGGCGGCAGGGGCGGGGATCGCGGCCGGACCTGGCTGGTGGATCCCCTCGACGGCAGCAACAACGTGGTGATCGGGCTGCCCGTCTACGTCGTCGGCGTCGCCCTCTGCGTCGACGGGGCGCCGGTGGTCGGCGTGGTGCACGACCCGGTGACCGGACGGACCTGGTCCGCCCGGCACGGCGGCGGCGCGCACGGCCCCGCCGGACGGCTGCGCACCCCCGCGGGCCGACCGCCCTCCCCGGCGGGACCGCTGCTGGCCTGGACCCAGGGACACGCGGTGCGCCGCGACGACCCCGCGGTCCGCGCGCTGCGGCACACCCTGGAGCTGCGCTCCCGCCGCCTGCTCCAGCTGTGGGCGCCCCTGCTGGCCTGGGCGATGCTGGCCCGCGGGGACATCGACGGCTTCGTCGGCTACCGCGCCGAGGCCATCGACCTGCCGGCCGGCGCCCTGCTGGCCCGCGAGGCCGGAGTCGTCCTGCGCCATCTCGACGGCCGCGACTTCACCGGCGGCTTCACCGGCCCCGACACCGAGCGTTCCTTCGTCGCGGGCCGGCCGGAGATGCTGCCGTCGTTGCTGGAACTGGTCGCCGACTCCGCCGTGCCCACCTCCTGAACACCGGACGGCTACCGAGTGAGTGCCAACGCGGCGACCGATGCCGCCACCGCCGTGACCGCCAGTACCGCGCCGGTCCCCATCAGCCGGGCCACCGGCACCCGGACGCCGTACGCGAGGCAGCGTTCGTACCACAGCAGGGTCGCCAGGGAGGCCCACGGGGTGATCACCGGGCCCGCATTGGTGCCCACCAGCAGGGCGAGGAGCTGATCGTGGTTGGCGACCGGCACGGCCCCCTCGCCGGCCAGGTAGACCGGCAGGTTGTTCAGGACGTTCGACAGACCGCCGCCGACCGCCGCCGCACGGAACTGGCCCAGCAGACCCCCGTCCTCGCCGACCGCCGAGGCCAGCAGATCGTGCAGACCGTGCTCGTTGACCGTCTCCACCACCAGGAACATCCCCGGCACCATCACCAGCAGCCGCCAGGGGATCAGCGACCAGCGCAGCGCCGAGCGGCCGCGCAGCGCAAACGCCGCGACGGCGACCGCGGCGGCCGTCGCGGACGCGATCCACAGCTCCACGTCGGCGACCAGGATCGCCAGCAGGAACCCGCCGCAGGCGAGCGCGCAGGCGCGGAAGAGGACGGGGTCGGCGGGACTGTGGACCGGCGGCGGCTCGTATCGGTCGGGGGTCTTCTCGCGCACCCGCTCCGTCACCTGCACCGCGCCCGGCCCGCCGCTCGATCCGTCGCTCGATCCGGCCGCCGTGCGGCGGCCCCGGCGCCAGTAGAACCCCCACAGGCAGGCCATCGTCACCGCGATCGCCGCCAGCTGGGGCGCCCACATCCGGCCCGCGAGCCCCAGCGGGGACAGCGCGACGCGGTCCGCGGCCAGCAGGTTCGTCAGATTGGAGACCGGCAGGAGCAGGCTCGCCGTGTTCGCCAGCCAGACCGTCGTCATCGCCAGCGGGACCGCCGCGATGCCGAGCCTCGCCGCCAGCGCCAGCATCACCGGCGTCAGCAGAACCGCCGTCGTGTCCAGGTTCAGGGCGATGGTCGTGACCGAGGCGAACGCCACGCACAGCAGGAACAGCAGTGGATAGCTGCCCCGGCCCGCCCGCGCCACCCGCGCCGCGACCACATCGAACACCTCGGCCCTGCTGGTGAGTTCGGCGAGCACGATCACCGTGCCCAGGAAGGCCAGCAGCGGGGCGATCCGGGTCATCGCGTCGGACGCCGAACCGGTCGGCAGCAAGCCCGAGGCCACACACACCAGTCCGGTCGCGAGAAGACCGATCGCCACCCGGTCGAGCACATGCAGACGCCTCAGCACAGACACGGGGGGAAGGGTCGCACATTTGTGCTCCGCTGTGACCAGGGACGGGGACCGGTCCGGAAAAAGCCCATATCTACGCTCGCTCACGGCATCATGCATACATGGGGGGTCGTCAGATGACCGATGACGCAGGGCCGTTGGACTTCTTCGTCAGCTATTCGCCGGCCGACGAACGCTGGGCGTCCTGGATCGCCTGGACGCTGGAGGAGGCCGGGTACCGCACGGTCCTGCAGGCCTGGGACTTCGTGGCGGGCACCAACTTCGTGGACTTCATGGACCGGGGGGTGAGCGAGTCCGCGGCCGTCATCGCCGTGCTGTCGCGCAACTACGAGCGCTCCCGGTACGGCCGGATGGAGTGGCAGGCCGCGCTGCGTGCCGACCCGGACGCGCCCGAGCGGCGGCTGCTCACGGTCCGGGTCGAGGACATCCCCGTGGAGGGGCTGCTCGCCACCATCACCTATGTCGACCTGGTGCCCGTCACCGATCCCTCCGCCGCCCGCGACCTGCTCCTCACCCGGGTCCGGCAGGCCCTCGACGGGCGGGCCCGGCCGAGCCTGCGGCCCGCCTATCCGGGTGACGGCCGGCCGGTCCCGCCCGCCCCCGCCGTGCCGGTCGCGCCCGCCGCCGGACGCCCGCTCGGGCGGGCCGGCTGGGCCGGGCGGCGCAGGCCCGCCGCGCCGCCCGCGTACCCGCGGGTCACCGGGGACCCGGCGACCCGGGAGGCGGTCACCGTGCTGCAGCTGGCCGGGCCCGCGTTCGGACGCGGCCAGGATCCGGCCGAGCTGCAGGCGGCGATCTGGGGCGACCTCGTCGAGCTGTACGACGCCGGGGCGCCCGCCCCCGAACTGCTGGTCGTCACCGGCGACCTGACCGCCTCCGGCAGCCCCCGCGAGTTCGACCAGGCGCTCGCCTTCCTCACCGGACTGCGGGCGCTGCTCGGCCTCGAACCGCACCGGGTCGCGCTCGTCCCGGGCGGCCATGACGTCAACCAGGCCGCTTGCCGGGCCTACTTCAGCACCTGCGAGGCCGACGAGATGCCGCCCCGGCCGCCGTACTGGCCCAAGTGGCGGCACTTCGCCCGGCTCTTCCAGGAGCTGTACCAGGGGCTCGACGCCGTCTTCGACAGCGATCAGCCGTGGACCCTCTTCCCCGTGCCGGAGCTGCACACCGTCGTCGCCGGGCTGAACTCCTCGATGGCCTACAGCCATCGGCCCGACGACCGGTACGGACTTCTGGGGCCCGAGCAGGCCGCCTGGTTCGCGCAGGCGCTGCGGCCCTACGAGGAGGAGGGGTGGCTGCGCATCGGCGCGCTGCGGCACGCCCCCGGGACGGCCCGGGCCGGGACGGCGCGCGCGGCCGCCGCCGCGGACGGCTCGGGGCCGCTGCGCGACACCGACGTGCTCGCCAGGCTCACCGCGCCCCGGCTGCATCTGCTGCTGCACGGCCCGACCGGCCCCGGCGCGCACCCCGCCCTGCCCACCGCCGCCGGCGAGCTGCCGCTGCTCGGCGCGCCCGGACCCGCCCGGCACCAGCTGCTGCGCATCGGCCGCGACGGACTCACCGCCTGGCCGGGCCCCGGCGAGCCGCGCCGCAGCCGCGTCGAGTGGCGGCGCGCCCACCGGGCCTTCGCCCCCGACGACCACTCCGACGACGGCCCCACCGGCGTCCCGGACACGACGGCCGTGCCCGATCCCGAGCCGCGGGCCGTGCAGTCGCCCGCCGAGATACTGCTGGCCCGGGTCGCGGAGGTCTGCCGGACCCGGCACGAGGGCGCGCAGATCCGCCCGGTCGCCGGTCCCGTGCCCCAACTCCTCGTCACCTGGACCCAGTCGGGGTTCGTACGGCAGCAGCGCGTCGCCGTGCACACCGGCACCCCCACCGACCAGGACGTCGAACGGGTGGTCGCGCTCGTCCACGCGGCCGACTCCGAGACCGAGGCCGAACTCGTCCACGACGGCCCGCCGCCCGCCCGCGAACTGCGCGACCAGGCCCGCCGCAGAGGCGTCCGGGTGCGCAGCTTCACCGAGTTCCAGGGCCTGCTCGACCTGCGGGCGTACGTCGGCGCCCAGAGCGAGCGGCTGCGCACCGACCCCCGCTACCCGCCGGGCATGTACCTGCCCCAGCGGTACCGCGAGGCCGAGCGGCTCGACGCCGAGGACCGCGACGGCCTGGTCGACGACATGCTCCGCCTCCTCGACTGCGACCAGGGCCGCTTTCTGCTCCTGCTCGGCGACTTCGGCCACGGCAAGACGTTCGCGCTGCGCGAGCTGGCCCGCCGGATCCCCGTCGAACTCCCGCACCTGGTACCGCTGTTGGTCGAGCTGAACGCGCTGGACCGGGCCTACTCCTTCGAGGGACTGGTCGCCGCCCACCTCGCCGCCCACGGCGTCGACAACATCGACCTGCGCGCCTTCAGATACATGCTCCAGCAGGGCCGGATAGTCCTCCTCTTCGACGGCTTCGACGAACTCGTCACGCGGGTGACCTACGACCGGGCCGCCGAACGCCTCCAGGTGCTGCTGGACTCCGCCGTCGACAGCGCCAAGATCGTCGTCAGCAGCCGCACCCAGCACTTCCGCTCCCAGGGCCAGGTGCTGACCGCGCTCGGCGAGCGCGTCGGCCTGCTCCCGCACCGCCGGGTGCTCGCCGTCCAGGAGTTCACCCCCGCGCAGATCCGCGCCTACCTGATCAACCGCTACGACGGCGACGACCGCGCCGCCGACCGCCGGGTGCACCAGCTCGACGCCATCCCCGACCTGCTCGCCCTGTGCCGCAACCCCCGGCTGCTGGGTTTCGTCGCCGACCTGGACGACGACCAGCTGCGCGCCGTCGCCGGGGCCGGCCGCGCGCTCAGCCCCGCCGGACTCTACGAGGAGGTGCTCACCGCCTGGCTGCGCTTCGAGCAGCAGCGGGCCGGCGGCCCCGGCCGGCCCCCCGGACTCAGCCTGGAACAGCTGTGGAACGCGGTCACCGCGCTCGCCCTGCGGCTGTGGCAGAGCGGCCAGGACTCGCTGCGGCTCGACGAGCTGACGGACGTGGCCGAGACCCTGACCGGCCTCGCCGACAGCCGACTGTCCGTCCCGCAGGCCGCGCACGCGGTCGGCTCCGGCAGCCTGCTGGTGCGCAGCGAGGACGGCGTCTTCCGGTTCATCCACGGCTCGGTGGTGGAATGGCTCATCGCCCGGGAGTGCGCGCTGCGGCTGACCGCCGGGGACAGCACGCTGCTCGGCCGGCGTCAGCTCAGCCAGCTCGCCGTGGAGTTCCTGTGCGACCTGGCCGACCACCGGGCCTGCCAGGAGTGGGCCGAACAGGTGCTGGCCGCACGGGAGACCGGGGGCGCGGAGGTGTCCCGCGCCAACGCCGTGAAGATCCTCTCCCGGCTGCGGGTGCCCGCCCACACCGACCTGCGCGGCGCGGCCCTCGCCGGGGAGGACCTCTCCTACCGCGACTTCTCCGGCGTCGACCTCACCCGCGCCGACCTCACCGACGCCCGGCTCGTCGGCGCCAACCTCTCCGGCGCCGTCCTGCGGGACGCCCGGCTGACCGGCGCGCGACTCGACGGCGCCGATCTCACCGGGGCCGACCTGCGCGGGGCCGATCTGCGGCGGGCCCGGCTGATCCGCACCGATCTGACCGGCGCCCGGGTCGAGGGCGGCCGCTGGCGGCGGGCCGCGCTCATCGGCGCGACCACCGGAGCGGGGCTGCCGGACAGCCCGGAACTGTCGGTCGCGGCGCTCGCGCCCGGCATGGCCGTCGACTCCGGGTTCCGGCCCTCCGCGGTCGGCGTGCCCTACGGCTTCGACATGCGCACCAGCCGACTGCCCGAACCCATCTCCTACAGCCCCGACGGCGAGCTCCTCGCCGTCGGCAGCGAGGACGGCGGGGTGCTGGTCTGCGACGCCGTCACCGGGACCGCCCTGCGCACCCTGCAGGGCCACACCGACCGCGTCTACGCCGTCAAGTTCCGCGAACGGATCCTCGCCACCGGCAGCGCGGACGGCACCGTCCGGCTGTGGGACCCGGTGTCCGGCGCGTGCCGGCACCGGCTGGAGATCCACCCGCGGGGCGTCTGGCCGGTCGTCCTGGACGCCGGGGGATCCCTGCTCGCCACCGGCGACGCCGACGGGGTGGTCACCGTGTGGGACACGGCCACCGGGGCCCCGCTGCACCGGCTGTCCGGTCACTCCGCGCCCGTCTACACCGTCGCGTTCACCGCCGACAACGCCACCCTCGTCACCGGGGACGCCTCCGCCGCCGTCCGGCTGTGGGATCTCGGCTCCGGGCGGCTGCTCGGGGCGCTGCCGGGGCATCGGGGCGCGGTGTTCCGGGCCCGGTTCAGTCCGGACGGCACACTGCTGGCCACCGGCGACATGGGCGACGGACGGGCCGGCACCGTGCGGGTGTGGGACGTGGCCGGGCGGCGGGTGGTGCACACGTTCACCGGGCACGCCGGCCGCGTCTACACGCTGGACTTCCACCCCGGGGGCCGGTTCCTGGTGAGCGGCGACACCGAGGGGGAGGTGCGGCTGTGGGACCTGGCCGCCGGGGCCGGCGCCGGGGTGCTCGGCGGCTGCCGCGGGGCCGTCTACCAGGTGCTGTTCGATCCCGACGGGACGCTGCTCGCCGCCGGGGACAGCCAGGGCGTCGTCCGGCTGTGGCGGTTCGCCCCGGAGGCCGACCCGGTCGCTCTGCCGCTCACCCGGCAGCCCACCGAGCACCGCGGCTCGGTGTGGGTGTGCAAGTTCCGGCCGACCGGGGAGGGGACCGCCCCGGAGACCGGGTCGCTGCTGGTCACCGGCGGCAACGACGGCGTCGTCCGGCTCTGGGACCCGGCCACCGGTCAGGGGCGGCGGATCCTGCGCGGGCACGGGCGGCGGATCGGCACGCTCTCCTTCAGCGCCGACGGCTCGATGCTGGCGGCGGGCGGGAACGACGGCGTCGTCCGGCTGTGGCACTGCGTCTCCGGGCGGCGGCTGCGGGAGCTGGCCGGGCAGAGCGACCGGCTGATCTCGGCCGTGTTCAGCCCCGGCGGCCCGCTGCTCGCCACCGCGAGCAGCGACGGCGACATGTATCTGTGGAACGCCGAGACGGGCGAGTACCAGCGCGAGATGGACGTCGAGACCGACCACGTCTGGGCGGAGGCGTTCAGCCCGGACGGCGAACTCCTCGCCACCGCCAACGACGACGACACGGTGTGCCTGTGGTACCGGGCGACCGGCGCGCACGTCGTCACCATCGGCGAGCACTTCGGGCGGGTCCGCTCGGTCGCCTTCCGGCCCGACGGCGCGGTCCTGGCGACCGGCTGCGACGACCGCAAGGTGCGCATCTGGGACCTGGCCGAGCGTCGGATCACCGCCGTCCTCGACGGGCACACCGACCGGGTGTACGCCGTGACGTTCGCGCCCGACGGCTCCTGGCTGGCCAGCGCCTCCTGGGACGGCCGGGCGGTGATCTGGCGGGACGGCGTGGCCGCGCACCGGCTCACCGGGCACACCGGCAAGGTGTGGACGGCCGCCGCCCACCCGAACCGCCCGCTGCTGGCGACCGCGGGCGACGACCGGACGATCCGCCTCTGGGACACCCGCACCGGCCGGGAAGTCGCCGCCCTGACCGGCCACACCGGCCGCGTGCTCGCGGTCGCCTTCAGCCCCGACGGCTCGACTCTGGCGAGCGGCGGCGAGGACGGCACCGTCCGGCTGTGGCAGGTCCCCGCCGACGGCCCGGCCGTGCTGCGCGCGACTCTGGTCGGCCTGCCGGGCGGCTGGGCCGCACTCGCGCCGTCCGGCGGCTACAAGTACGAGGGCGACGTCACCGGCGAGTTCTGGCACGCGGTGGGCATGTGCCGGTTCGAGCCGGGGGAGCTGGACGGCCATCTGCCGGGCCTGCGCAACGTGGCGCTCGAGGACCCGCTGCGGTGAGCTACTTGAGCGCCGCCGTGATGATCCGGGTGACGACCGGATTCGCGTCCTCGCTCTTGGCGTCCGTGGAGTTCACCGAGTAGACGAGGGTGCGGCTGAGGTCACGGGTGGCGGCGACGGCGGAGTTGTAGCCGTACCGGCCGCCGGACTTGACCCAGTAGACCTGCCCGTCGGCCTCGAACCGGGTGAGTCCCGCGCTGTAGGCGGCGCCCTTGATGCCCGCCGGGACCGTGAACATCTCCTCGAGCTGCGGCTCCGGCACGATCCGGCCCCGGAACAGGGCGGTGACCAGCCGCTCCAGGTCCACGGTCGTGGAGATCATGTCCCCGGCCGCGAACCGGTCCGCCTGGTTCCACTCGGTGACGTCCAGGAACTCCGTCGTCCCGTCGGCCTTCTCCACCGCCTGGTAGCCCAGGTTGTGCGGGCCGAGGATGCGCGGGTCGGCGCCCGGGAAGTACGTGTCCCGCATCCCGGCCGGCGCGAGCACCAGCCGGGTGGCCTCGGAGGCGTACGAGTGCCCGGTCACCTTCTCGATCAGCAGGCCGAGGAACGTGTAGTTGATGTTGAGGTAGTGCTGTTTCTTCCCCGGGCAGAACTCCGGCTGCTTCGCGCCCGCCGACGCGGCGACGCGCTGCGGGGTGAGGGTGTCGAAGCGGTGCGCGTACACCTCCTCGAAGGTGCCGCCGAGACTGTCGCCCGCCGGGATGCCGCTGGTGTGGTTGAGCAGCTGGCGCACGGTGATCGGCCGGAACTGCCTGCCGAGGAGGCCGGGCAGATAGTGCTGGATCGGCGTGTCCAGGTCGATCCGCCGTTCGGCCGCGAGCCGCAGCACGGCCGCCGCCGTCACCACCTTCGTCGTCGAGCCGGCCCGGAACCGGGCGTCCGGGTCCGCGGGCGCGCCGCTCGCCAGATCGTGCACGCCCGCGCTGCCGCGCCAGACGCCGTCGGTGCCGCCGACCCGGACGAGGGCGGCGGTCGCGTCGGCGTCCGGGAGCCCGGCGAGCGCGGCGGCGAGGGCCTGGGTGTCGAGGCCGTTCGTGTGCTGTGCGGCGGCTGCGCCGGCTGCGGCTGCGGTGGGCGTGGCGAAGGCCGGGGCGGCCAGCGGCCCGGCCGCCGTGAGGGCGAGGACGAGAGAGACGGCGGCGATGCGGGTGCGGCGGCGCATACGAAGGCTCCAGGGGTGAGGGGCTCGGGATTCGGGACGATCCTCCGGCGGGAGGCGGTCCGGCCGGATCGTCGGGGAGGAGGGGTGCGCCCCTGACGCGACCCCGAGCAACTCCCTTACCAAATAGAGGAGTTGATGGGGTTGCCCCCTAAGGGGAGCCAAAAAGTGTTATCCCGGGGCCCTCGCGCCCGTCCCCTGGGGTGTGATCTCCGACATTGCCAACAGCCAGGGCCCGGCTGAGAGGGTGCGGGCATGAGGACGTACGCCGACGCCGAGGCCGCCCGGCACTGGCGTGCCACCATCGCCGACGCGCAAGGAGGCGACCGGCAGGCGATGGACGAGTTGGTGGCGGGCTGGCTGCCGCTCGTCTACAACATCGTCGGCCGCGCCCTGAACGGCCACGCCGACGTCGACGACGTCGTCCAGGAGACCATGCTGCGCGCCGTCGACAACCTCGGCTCGCTGCGTGACCCCGACAGCTTCCGCTCCTGGCTGGTCGCGATCGCCATGCGGCAGATCCGGGACCGCGCCCGCCGTGGGACCACCCAGCGCCTCGACGACAGCGTGCCGCAGGGCGAATCCGCCGACTTCGCCGAACTCACCGTGCTCCGGCTGCAGTTGGCGGGCCAGCGGCGTGAGGTCGCGGAGGCGGTGCGCTGGCTGGACGACGAGGACCGGCAACTGCTGTCCCTGTGGTGGCTCGAGGTCGCGGGCGAACTCAGCCGCCGGGAGCTGGCCGCGGCCGTCGGCATCAGCCGGCAGCACGCCGCCGTCCGCGTCCAGCGGGTGAAGGAGCGGCTGGAGGTCTCCCGGGGCATCGTGCGCGCCCTCGACGGCGCCTGCCCCGACCTGCGCGAACTGACCGCCCGCTGGGACGGCCGGCCCGACTCCGTCTGGCGCAAGCGGCTGGCCCGGCACATCCGCGGCTGCGGCTACTGCGGCGACCCCCGCGAGTCGGTCGTCCCCGCGGAGCGGCTGCTCGTCGGGATCGCGCTGGTGCCGGTCCCGGTCGGCTTCACGATCTCCCTGACCCTCGGCGGCAAGACGGCCGCCGCGGCCGCCGGCACGGCCTCCGCCGGCTGGTCCGCGAAGCTGCTGACCGCGCTGACCAAACCGGCCGTCGCGGTCACGGCCGGTGCGACGCTCGCCGCGGGCGGCGCCTACGTCGTCGTACAGACCCCCGACGACCCGCCCGCCCGTACGGCCGTCTCGCCCACGGCGGCGAGTGCACCGGCCACCGCGCCCCCGCCGTTCTCCCCTTCGCCCTCGGCCTCCGCCTCGCCGTCGAAGTCCGCGTCCCCGTCCGCGTCGGCGAGCGAGAAGCGGACCGCCCGGTACGGCGGTGTCGTCGACGCCGTCGACAGCGCGCCCGACCCGGACACCGTGCCGGCCGCCCTGCCGCAGCGGCCCGCGTCCGGCGTGACCAGCAGCGGCGGCGCGCACGCCACCATGAACCACCGCGGGGACAGCGTGACGCTGAGCGGCCAGGGCTATGTCCTCGTGCGCTGGCAGATCTCGCCGCAGTACCGGCCCGGCAACCTGGTCATGCCCAGCTGGACCGGCCTCAAGGGCAAGCTCTTCCATGTGGCCTCGGGCGGCGGCCGCCGTATGGACGACTCCGTCAGCAGCACGGACAGCACGGCCACCGGCATGGGCAGCACGACCACCGGCTACCTCGTGCTGCCGCCCGGCACACAGCAGATGTGGCAGAACGAGTACTTCTACGTCGCCGGCACGGTCACCCTCACCGTGAACGAGCGGGGCGGCGACTACGGCCTCAATGTCTTCCCGACGACCTGGGACGCCGTCGAGAAGGACGTCACGACCGGCCCCGACCAGGGCGCGACCCGTTACGGCCTGGTCCGCGACACCGGCGCGGACGACACCCCGGTCCCGCAGTACCTCACCCGTGAGACCCCGGCCGACCCGGCGACCGTGGCTCAACTCTCCCGCGTGTAGCGGTCCTGGGCGTCCAGGACGTCGTCCCCGTGCTCGAAGGCCCAGGCGCCGACCGCGTCGATGGCGGGCAGCAACGTCCGTCCGAGCGCGGTCAGTTCGTACTCGACCCGGGGTGGGGCGCCGCCGTGCGCATGCCGGGCCACCAGCCCGTTGAACTCCAGCCGGCGCAGCGTCTCGGTCAGCACCTTCTGGCTGATCCCGCCGATATGGGAACGGAGTTCGCCATGGCGCACCGGGCCGCCGCGCAGCGCCCACAGCACCACGGCGTTCCAGGTGTGGGAGAGCAGGTCGAAGGCGAGCCGGGCACGGCAGTCGGCGAGGAAGGCCTGGTCCGTAGTCACGCACCGAATGGTGCCCGAGCGGACTCCTACCGTCAGGCGTATGCGGATCGGAATTCTCGGAACAGGATCGATGGCGGACGCGCTGGGCGGACAGTGGGCGCGGGCGGGCCACGAGGTACGGGCGGGCGGCCGGGCCGGGGGGCTGCGCGAGGCGGCCGAGTTCGGCACGGACGCCGTGCTGCTGGCGCTGCCGTACGCGGCGGTCGCCGACGTGGTCGGCGGGCTCGCGGACGTGCTGCGCGGGCGGGTGCTGATCGACTGCACCAACCCGGTGGGCGAGGGCTTCGCCCTGCTCACGGCGGGCGGGCCCACGGCGGCACAGCGCATCGCCGACGCCGCCTCCGCCGCGCACGTCGTCAAGGCCTTCAACCTCTGCCACTCCGGCGTCTGGCGCCTGGCTTCGCCGGTCTTCGACGGCCGTCCGCTCGCCGTCCCCCTGTGCGGGGACAGCGAACCGGCCCTGGACGTCGTACGTCGACTCGTCCGTGACGTCGGCTGCGAGCCGCTGAACGCCGGGGGCCTGGACCGGGCGGGCCTGCTGGAGGCGACGGCGGCCTTGCTGATCGGGCTCTGGGTCGGTGAGGGGGCGGACGCCCAGGCGATCGCCCCGCCCCTGCGGTATGCCGCGGGTTAGCCGTGTTTGCGCAGGGCCACGAGGGCGTCGATGCGGTTGGTGGTGATGGAGTCGACGCCCGCGTCGATGAGCCGGCGCATGGCGCGGCGGGTGTCGGGGGTCCAGACGGAGAGCAGGTAGCCGTCGTGGTGGACGCGGTCGGCGAGGGCCCGGTCCACCAGGGAGAAGCGGTAGTTGAGCCAGCGCGGCTTCACCGCCGCGAGCAGCGCGGGCCGCGGCGGGGCCAGACTGGTGCAGGTCAGGGCGATCTCGGCGGACGGGTCCGCGCCGCGCACGGCGAGCATGGCGACGGCGTCGGCGCAGTAGTAGACCCGGTCCGCCGCCCCCGCCTCGCGGACGGCGTCGACGATCCGCCCGGCCGTGCGCACCTCCCGGGTCCCCGGCAGGTCGAGCATCAGCCGACTGCCCTCGGTCGCCGCGAGCGCCTGCGCGAGGGTCGGCACCGCGCCGGCCGTCAGCCCGTGCACCTCGGCCGCGGACAGCGACCGCAGCGGCCGGTCCAGCTCCCACAACCGCTTCAACGTCTCGTCGTGCAGCAGGACGGGCACGCCGTCCTTGGTGAGCCGTACGTCGAACTCGACGGCGTCCGCGCCCTGGTCGAGCGCGGAGCGCAGCGAGGCGATCGTGTTCTCACGGAAGCGGTAGGGGTCGCCGCGATGGGCCACGGCGGTCACGTTCTGCATGGGTCCATTGTGTCCAGGTCAGGCACTGAGCCATGCGGCGGTGTACGTGTCGATCTCGTCCCGTACGCGGCGCTTGCCCGCCTCGTCCAGGAAGGAGGCGTCGACCGCGTTGCCCGCGAGGGCGGCGACGCCCCGCTCGTCCAGGTCGAGGAGGCGGGCGGCGACCGCGTACTCGTTGTTCAGATCGGTGCCGAACATGGGCGGGTCGTCGGAGTTGATCGTGACCAGGACGCCCGCCTTCACGAACTCGTTGATCGGGTGCTCGTCGAGGGTGCGGACCGCGCGCGTGGCGATGTTCGAGGTCGGGCACACCTCCAGGGCGATGCGGTGCTCGGCGAGGTGCGCGAGCAGCTTCTCGTCCTGCGCGGAGCTGGTGCCGTGTCCGATGCGCTCGGCGCGCAGGTGGGTCAGCGCGTCCCACACCGTCTGGGGGCCGGTGGTCTCACCGGCGTGCGGCACCGAGCGCAGTCCGGCGGCGATGGCCCGGTCGAAGTAGGGCTTGAACTGCGGGCGCGGTACGCCGATCTCGGGGCCGCCGAGCCCGAAGGAGACCAGCCCCTCGGGGCGGAGCCGGTCGTCGGTGGCCAGGCGGGTGGTCTCCTCGGCGGCCTCCAGTCCCGCCTCGCCGGGGATGTCGAAGCACCAGCGCAGCACGGTCCCGAACTCCGCCTCGGCCGCCTTGCGGGCGTCCTCGATCGCGTCCATGAACGCGCGTTCGTCGATGCCGCGCCTGGTGGAGGAGAACGGGGTGATGGTCAGCTCGGCGTACCGCACCTGCTGGCGGGCCAGGTCCCGGGCGACCTCGTACGTCAGCAGCCGGACGTCCTCCGGGGTGCGGATGAGGTCCACGACGGACAGATACACGTCGATGAAGTGGGCGAAGTCCGTGAACGTGAAGTAGTCGGCCAGGGCCTCGGGGTCGGTGGGCACCTTGGAGTCGGGGTGCCGCGCGGCCAACTCGGAGACGATGCGGGGGGAGGCGGAGCCCACGTGGTGGACGTGCAGTTCGGCCTTGGGCAGCCCGGCGATGAAGGCGTGCAGATCGCGGGGGCCGAAAGCCGCGGCGGCTGCGGCGGCTGCGTCGAGGCGGTCGGTCATGGGGTCCTCCCCGGGACGGCGCCCCGGGCCAGGCGGGCCGGACGGGACGCGGGTGATCGGCTGATCGGTGAGTCGGGATCCCGAGATCCCGGGATCATCGTAGGCGGAGGAGACGGGAGACTGCCGTCGGCCCCGCCGACTGCGGGTCGCCTGCGGGCCGTAGCATGACGGAACGCTTGGGCCTGTCCGGCGGATCAAGTCGGAGGAAAGCAGCGGTGACTGATCAGCGCGGGTGAGCGGGGTCTGGTGCGTGCGACTGCAAGGCGGAGGAGGGCGTCGACGCGGAGCGTCGGCAACCGACGACAACGCCGCAGGTGGGCGTGCCAGACCCCGCGTCTGCGGCATGATCCGCCGGACAGGCCCTTGGCAGAGGGCGACCGAGTGCGACGACAGTAGGGGGATCCACGCATGTCCGACGACGCGCCGACTCCGGCGGACGGTCCGCAGGACGCGGTTCCCGAAGTGCGGTTGGACAAGGGCGCGGCCAACGGCGCGGCGGACGCCGGCGCCGGTGCTCCGGCCGCGCCGAACCCGTGGGCCGCGCCGGGCGACGGCGCGCAGAGCGGCTCCGGACACACTCTCGCCGCGAACGAACTGCCGACCCACGCGGACCAGGCGCCCCCGTCCGTGCACGACCAGCGGACGGTCACCTCCCTGCCGGGCGTGACGCCCGGCGTGACTCCGCAGCCCTGGGCCGCCCCTTTCGGGAGCCCGCAGACGGGTGACCCGCTCGGCTCGTTCCCGCCCCCCGACCCGGCCACGGCCGCGGGCGGCCCGCCCCCCAACCTCTTCGCACCGCCCGCGCAGGGCGGTGCGGTCCCGCCGCCGCCCATAGCCCCGGACGGCCCCGGGCAGGTCCCCTACGGCTACCCCGGCGGGTACGGCTACCCCTCCCACCCCCACTACGGGGGCGGCGCTCCGGGTCTCTACGGCTGGGCCGGAAACGGGGCGGGGGACAGCAACGGCATGGGCGTCGCCGGACTCGTGCTCGGGATCCTCGCCGCGGTCGTCTTCTGCCTGTGGCCGTTGGCCATCGTGCTCGGCATCCTCGGTGTCGTCTTCGGCGCGATCGGCCGTGGCAAGGCACGCCGCGGCGAGGCCTCGAACCCCGGCCAGGCCCTGGCCGGAATCATCTGCGGAGCCGTCGGCACGGTCCTCGCGATCGCCCTGGGCATCCTGGTGATCGTGGCTCCCTGACCTGCCTCAGGCCGTACCCGTACCCGTCCCCGTCCGCAGCCGCTCCCGGGCCTGCATCAGGGCGAAGCCCAGGAGGTTCTGGCCTCTCCAGTGCTCCGGGGTCATCGCCGCCTCGTCGTTCGCGGACAGGCCGATGCCCCAGACGCGGTCCACGGGGCTGGCCTCCACCAGTACCCGATCGCCCGTGCCCAGCAGGAACGAGCGCAGTGCCGGGTCCGAGGCGAACTTGTGGACGCTGCCCTCGACCACGATCCGCAGCCGCTCCCGCTCCCAGATCGCCTCGTCGAAGCCGCGGACCAGCCGCCCCGCCTTCTTCGCCTGCGAGGGGTGTCCGGCGGCCAGCGCCCGCTTCTCCGCCTCCGCGTCTTCGAAAAGCCTCGCCTTCTCCGCCATCATCCAGTGCTCGGCCGTCGCGTACGGGACTCCCTCGACCACGAACGGTGACGGCCACCACTGACTGAGGCAGCTCGCGCCCACCCGCCCGTCAGGCTGCGGCCGGTGCCCCCAGAAGTGCAGGTACTTGATCCTCGCCCCCGCCCGGACGGCCCTGACCAGGGCCTCCAGGCCATCGATCTGCTCCATGGGCCCGAGCATGGCACGCGCCACTGACACGGCGTCGTGCCTTTTCCCCCTCCGGCGTGCCCTCCGTCGACAGATTTCGTCGCGTAACCAAAAGGCAACAACGGAATCACTTGTTGGAGTGCCCTTGCTCTGTCAGGATCGGCAATCAAATCAGGCTGGAGCTACGCAACCCGCCCCCGTGCAGAGCGGGGCGAAGGCGGAGGAGAGCGACATGCAGGACCGGTTCCCCGCGCAGGAGCGCCTCGCGGACGGCGCTCAGTACATCGCGGGCCGCCTCACCCACGGCACCTCGGGCCATGCCCACGCCGTGGTCGACCCGGCCACGGGAGAGGAGGTGTACCGCTACGAGCTGGCCTCCACGGTCGACGTCGACGCCGCCGTCGCCGCCGCCCGCGCCGCCTTCCCGGGCTGGTCCGGCCTCACCCCGGGCGAGCGCTCCGACGCACTGCACCGCTTCGCCGCCGTCCTCGCCGACCGCGCCGAGGAATTCGCCCGGGCCGAGTCCCTCCAGTGCGGCAAGCCCCTCAAGCTGACCCGCGAGTTCGACGTCCCGGGGACCATCGACAACACCGCGTTCTTCGCCGGAGCCGCCCGCCACCTCGCGGGACAGGCGGCCGGCGAGTACTCCGGGGACCACACCTCCTACGTCCGCCGCGAGCCCATCGGCGTGGTCGGCTCCATCGCGCCCTGGAACTACCCCCTCCAGATGGCCGCCTGGAAGATCCTCCCGGCGATCGCCGCGGGCAACACCATCGTGCTGAAGCCCGCCGAGCTCACCCCGCTCACCTCGCTCCTCTTCGCGCTGGCGGCCACCGAGGCCGGCCTGCCCGACGGTGTCGTCAACATCGTCACCGGGACCGGTAAGGAGGTCGGCGAGCATCTCGTGGGGCATCCCGACGTCGCCATGACCTCCTTCACCGGGTCCACCGCCGTCGGCAGGCGGGTCGCCGAGATCGCCACCGGGACCGTCAAGCGCCTCCATCTGGAGCTCGGCGGCAAGGCGCCCTTCGTCGTCTTCGACGACGCCGACCTGGAGGCCGCCGCCAACGGCGCGGTCGCGGGCGCGCTCATCAACACCGGGCAGGACTGCACGGCCGCCACGCGCGCGTATGTGCAGCGGCCTCTCTACGAGGCCTTCGTCGAGCGGACGGCCGCCCTGATGGAGACCGTCCGGCTCGGCGATCCCTTCGCCGCCGGCACCGACCTCGGCCCGCTGGTCTCCCATGTGCAGCGCGACCGGGTCGCCGGCTTCGTCGACCGGGCCCGCGCCTACGCGCGCGTGGTCACCGGCGGCGCGGCTCCACAGGGCGATCTCGAGAAGGGTGCGTACTACCTGCCCACCCTGATCGCGGACGCCGCCCAGGACAGCGAGGTCGTCCAGTCCGAGATCTTCGGGCCGGTCCTGGTGGTCCTGCCCTTCGACACCGACGAGGAGGGGCTGGCGCTCGCCGACGACACCCCGTACGGGCTGGCGGCCTCCGCCTGGACCCGGGACGTCTTCCGGGCGAACCGCGCGACACGCGAGCTGAAGGCGGGCTGCGTGTGGATCAACGACCACATCCCGATCATCAGCGAGATGCCGCACGGCGGATACAAGGCCTCCGGCTTCGGCAAGGACATGTCAGCGTACTCGTTCGAGGAGTACACCCAGGTAAAGCACGTTATGTTCGATAACACGGCGGTTGCCCGCAAGCCCTGGCACCGCACCATCTTCGGGGACGCGTAAGCGACGACGCACCAGCGACGACTCATCAGCGAAGATCGGCCGCCGACCACGGCCGGACCTCCCGAAAGGGCACCACGAGCATGGAGCAGTACGAGCCCGACCGCCTGAGCCCGGCCCAACTGGCCGCCATACGGCGCAGCTTCCGCAACGGCAGGGCGGCCATGACCCGCCGCTCGCTGCTGCGCGCCTCCGCCGGCGGCGCGCTCACCCTGGGCGGCCTCGGAGCGCTGAGCGGCTGCGGGATCCCCGCGGCCGGCAAGACCGAGGGCGGCACGTCCGCCGACGACTACTCGGCGAAGGAGAAGACCGTCAACTTCTCCAACTGGACCGAGTACATGGACGTCGACGACAGCGGCAAGCGCCACCCCACCCTCGACGCCTTCACCGAGCGGACCGGCATCAAGGTCAAGTACACCGAGGACATCAACGACAACAACGAGTTCTTCGGCAAGATCAAGCCGCAGCTCGCCGCGGGCCAGGACACCGGCCGCGACCTGATCGTCCTCACCGACTGGCTGGCCGGCCGCCTCATCCGCCTCGGCTGGGTTCAGAAACTGGACGCCGCCAACCTGCCGCACGCCTACGCCAACCTGTCCCAGCAGTTCCGCAGCCCCGACTGGGACCCGGGCCGGGCGTACTCGTACCCCTGGCAGGGCATCTCCACCGTCATCGCCTACAACAAGAAGGCGCTGGACGGCGTCGAGGTGAAGTCGGTCTCCGACCTGCTCGACAACCCCAAGCTCAAGGGCCGGGTCGGCTTCCTCACCGAGATGCGCGACAGCATGGGCATGACCCTGCTGGACATGGGCAAGGACCCGGCGAACTTCACCGACGACGACTACGACGCGGCCATCGCCCGTCTGCAGAAGGGCGTCGACAGCGGCCAGATCCGCCGCTTCACCGGCAACGACTACACGTCCGACATCACCAGCGGCGACTTCGCGGCCTGCATCGCCTGGGCCGGTGACGTCGTCCAGCTCAAGGCGGACAGCCCCGACGTCGACTTCGTCATCCCGGACAGCGGATATCTGACGTCCAGCGACAACATGCTGATCCCCAACAAGGCGCGTCACAAGACGAACGCCGAACGGCTCATGGACTACTACTACGAGCCGGAGCCGGCCGCCGAGCTCGCCGCCTACATCAACTACGTCTGTCCCGTGGACGGTGTGCAGGCGGCGCTCGCGAAGATCGACGAGGATGCGGCGAACAACCCGCTGATCATCCCCGACAAGGCCATGCAGGCGAAGTCGCACTCCTTCCGCTCCCTGAGCTCGAAGGAAGAGACCGACTACGAAGCCAAGTTCGCGAAGCTCACTGGGGCGTGACGACGATGAAGACGACCAACAACGGCGGCGGCGACGTCCGCCTGACCGGCATCAGCAAGACCTACGGCTCCTTCACCGCCGTCCAGCCGCTCGACCTGACCGTCCCACAGGGCTCGTTCTTCGCCCTGCTCGGCGCCTCCGGCTGCGGCAAGACCACCACCCTGCGCATGATCGCCGGCCTGGAGGAACCTTCCTCCGGGACCGTCCACCTCGGCGACCAGGACGTCACCGCGCTGCCGCCCTACAAGCGCCCGGTGAACACCGTCTTCCAGTCCTACGCGCTCTTCCCGCACCTCGACATCTTCGAGAACATCGCCTTCGGTCTGCGCCGGCGCGGCATCAAGAGCGTGAAGAAGCAGGTCGAGGACATGCTGGAGCTCGTCCAGCTCGGCGAGCAGGCGCGCAAGAAGCCGCACCAGCTCTCCGGCGGTCAGCAGCAGCGCGTCGCCGTGGCCCGCGCGCTGATCAACACGCCCAAGGTGCTCCTCCTCGACGAGCCGCTCGGCGCCCTCGACCTCAAGCTGCGCCGCCAGATGCAGCTGGAGCTCAAGCGCATCCAGACCGAGGTCGGCATCACCTTCGTGCACGTCACGCACGACCAGGAGGAGGCCATGACCATGGCCGACACGGTCGCCGTGATGAACGCGGGCCGCGTCGAACAGCTCGGCTCCCCGGCGGACCTCTACGAGAACCCGCACACCACGTTCGTCGCCAACTTCCTCGGCACCTCCAACCTCATCGAGGCCGAGGTCGACTCCAAGAGCGGCGACGACATCGTGCTGAAGGCGGGCGACGGCAAACTCGTCCTGCCCGAGGCGCGCTGCTCCGCGCCGACGACGGCCGGCGGCAAGGTGCTGGTCGGCGTCCGCCCGGAGAAGATCTCCCTCACCCACGCCGACGACGCGGGCGAGGTCCCCGAGGGCCGCAACCGCATCACCGGGAAGATCGCCGACTCGTCGTTCATCGGCGTCTCGACGCAGTACGTGATCGACAGCCAGGTCTGCCCGGAGTTCGAGGTCTACGTCCAGAACATCGACCGCGACGCCCGCCTCACACCCGGCGCCGACGTCGTCCTGCACTGGAACCCGGCCCACACCTTCGGTCTGGACGCCGCCCAGGACATCGACGCCGGCATCCAGGAAGAGGCGGCGGTCTGAGATGGCGACGCTCACCGAGGCGCCCCCGCCTCTCTCCCCGACGGCCCCCGAGAGCAAGCCGCCTCGCCGACGCGGGCGCTGGACGCCGTACTGGCTGCTGCTGCCCGGTCTGCTCTGGCTGATCGTGTTCTTCGCGCTGCCGATGCTCTACCAGGCCTCCACCTCCGTGCAGACGGGCTCCCTGGAGGAGGGCTACAAGGTCACCTGGCACTTCGCGACCTACTGGGACGCGCTGAGCGAGTACTGGCCGCAGTTCCTGCGCTCGATCCTGTACGCCGGCTCCGCGACGATCCTCTGTCTGATCCTCGGCTACCCGCTGGCCTATCTGATCGCCTTCCGCGCGGGACGCTGGCGGAACCTGATCATGATCCTGGTGATCGCGCCGTTCTTCACCAGCTTCCTGATCCGCACCCTCGCCTGGAAGACGATCCTCGCGGACGGCGGCCCGGTCGTCGGGGCCCTCAACACGCTGCACATCCTGGACGTCACCAGCTGGCTGGGCTGGACCGCCGGGGACCGGGTCCTGGCCACGCCGCTCGCGGTGGTCTGCGGTCTGACGTACAACTTCCTGCCGTTCATGATCCTGCCGCTGTACTCCTCGCTGGAGCGCATCGACGGTCGGCTGCACGAGGCGGCCGGCGACCTCTACGCCAAGCCGAGCACCACCTTCCGCAGGGTCACCTTCCCGCTCTCGATGCCCGGCGTCGTCTCCGGCACGCTGCTGACCTTCATCCCGGCGGCCGGCGACTACGTCAACGCGGAACTCCTCGGCAGCACCAACACCCGCATGATCGGAAACGTGATCCAGACGCAGTTCCTGAACGTCCTGGACTATCCGACGGCCGCGGCCCTCTCCTTCATTCTCATGGCCGCGATCCTCTTCATGGTCACTTTCTACATCCGCAGGTCCGGGACGGAGGATCTGGTCTAAATGTTCTTCGTCAACTGGCTCAAGCGCCATTTCGTGGTCATCGCGGGACTCATCACGCTCTCGTATCTCCTCCTGCCGAACATCGTCGTCACGGTGTTCTCCTTCAATAAACCGAAGGGCCGCTTCAACTACACCTGGCAGCAGTTCTCCACGGACGCCTGGAAAGACCCGTGCGGGGTCTCGGGCCTGTGCGGCTCGCTGTCGCTCAGCCTCCAGATCGCCATCTGGGCGACCATCGGCGCGACCGTCCTCGGCACGATGATCGCCTTCGCGCTGGTCCGCTACCGCTTCCGCGCGCGGGGCGCCGTCAACTCGCTGATCTTCATGCCGATGGCGATGCCCGAGGTCGTCATGGCCGCCTCGCTGCTCACCCTGTTCCTCAACCTGGGCGCACAGCTCGGCTTCTGGACGATCCTCATCGCGCACATCATGTTCTGCCTCAGCTTCGTCGTGACGGCGGTCAAGGCACGCGTGATGTCCATGGACCCGCGCCTGGAGGAGGCCGCCCGCGACCTCTACGCCGGTCCCGCGCAGACCTTCGTCAGGGTCACCCTGCCCATCGCCGCCCCCGGAATCGCCGCGGGCGCGCTGCTCGCCTTCGCGCTCTCCTTCGACGATTTCATCATCACCAATTTCAACGCCGGCTCGACCGTCACCTTCCCCATGTTCGTCTGGGGTTCGGCACAGCGCGGAACGCCGGTGCAGATCAACGTCATCGGCACGGCGATGTTCCTGGTCGCCGTACTGCTGGTCCTTTTCTCGATGGTCATCGGAAACCGCCGCCGCAAGCAGAAGGCGTGATCTCCGTGAACCGGTGGATCAATTCCCTTTCCGACGCACAACCGGTCCCGTACTGGCTGGAGGACTCCGCCAAGCCCCACCCCGAGCCGGCGCTCACCGGCCCCGAGAGCTGCGACCTGCTGGTCGTCGGGGGCGGATACAGCGGCCTGTGGACCGCGCTCGTAGCCAAGGAGCGCGAGCCGGGGCGGGACGTGGTGCTGCTGGAGGGCCGCGAGGTGGGCTGGGCCGCCTCGGGCCGCAACGGGGGCTTCTGCGCCGCCTCCCTCACCCACGGACTGCCCAACGGGCTGGCCCGCTGGCCCGACGAGATCCACACGCTCCAGGAGCTGGGCGGACGCAACCTCGACGAGATCGAGGCGGCGATCGCCCGGCACGGCATCGACTGCGACTTCGAGCGCACCGGCGAGATCGACGTCGCCACCGAGACGTACCAGGCGTGGGAACTGCGCGACTGGTACGAGGAGCTCGAACGCAAGGGCCTCGCCGACGGCATCGAGTTCCTCGACGCGGACGCGGTGCGCGAACAGGTCGCCTCGCCCACCTTCGAGGCGGGACTGCACGACCGCCGCGGGGTGGCCATGCTCCACCCCGCCAAGCTGGCCTGGGGCCTGAAGCAGGCGTGCGTCCGGCTCGGAGTCCGCGTCTACGAGCACACCCCCGCCCTGACGCTGCAGCCGTACGGCGCAGGGATGGCCGTCCGCACCCCCTACGGGCAGGTCCGCGCCCGGCAGGTCGCGCTCGGCACGAACGTCTTCCCCAACCTGGTCAAGCGGGTGCGGGCCTACACGGTCCCGGTCTACGACTACGCGCTGATGACCGAACCGCTGACCGCCGGGCAGCTCGCCTCGATCGGCTGGAAGAACCGGCAGGGCCTCGGGGACTCGGCCAACCAGTTCCACTACTTCCGGCTGTCCGCCGACAATCGGATCCTGTGGGGCGGGTACGACGCCGTCTACCCCTACGGGGGCCGGGTGCGCGCCGAGTACGACGACCGGCCGGAGACCTACGCCAAGCTCGCCGGGCACTTCTTCACCTGCTTCCCGCAGCTGGAGGGCGTGCGCTTCACGCACGCGTGGGGCGGCGCGATCGACACCTGCTCGCGCTTCTCCGCGTTCTTCGGCACGGCCCACCAGGGGAGGACGGCGTACGCGGCCGGGTACACGGGCCTGGGCGTCGGGGCGACCCGGTTCGGGGCCGAGGTGATGCTCGACCTGCTCGCGGGCGAGAGCACCGAGCGCACACGGCTGGCGATGGTCCGCAAGAAGCCGCTGCCGTTCCCGCCCGAGCCGTTCGCCTGGACCGGTATCGCCCTCACCAAGTGGTCGCTGGCCCGCGCGGACGCGCACGCCGGCCGCCGCAACCTGTGGTTGAAGACGATGGACAGACTGGGCCTGGGCTTCGACAGCTGACGCCTGCCCGACGAGGTGTGACCTGGTTCACCCCTACGGGTCGTCGAAACCCGCGTAATGCTCGCCCCGGACCTCCCTCTCCCTCCTGACGCGATCGCGTCCAGAAGGGAAAGGGAGGTCTTCACATGGCTGGGGCGAAGACGGCAGTCGAATGGCTGACATCCGTCGCACCGGATCCCGAGGCATGCCGCTGGGAATGGGAGCGCAACCCGATGGGGGTGGTGCTGCTGCCCGCGGGCCGGGCCTGGGACGTACTCATCCTGCCGGGCCGGCTCGGCTATCCCACCCTCGACGTCCTCACCCGGATCCTCGACCGACCGGGCCCCGTGCTCGTCGACTTCGGAGACGACCGCATGGGTTTCTTCGTGGCGCCCGGCACGGCAGCCCGCTGGCTCGGCACCGGCATCCGCACGGCCGGCTCCGGCACCTGGATCGTCGTGCCGTATCCGGGTCGCTCGACCGGGAGCGTGCGCTGGCTGGTCCCACCGGACGGCACCGGCACCCTGACCGACGCGGCGCTCCTCGAACTGGCGATGCACGAGGCGGCCGCCGGCCTGGCCGACTAGCCGGTGCCGGGGGCTGTCGTCGGTCGGGTGCGGCGCCATCGTGGCCGGTCGCGCCCGCGCGGCGGAGCCGCAGATGTCAGCGCCCCGCGCCCCTTCGGGGCGCTGCCGTACCGCAGCTGACTTCGCCCTACCCGCTTGGGCGGTGCCGGGGCTGTCGTCGGTCGGGTGCGGCTTCATCGTGGCTGGTCGCGCAGTTCCCCGCGCCCCTTTAGGGTGCTGCCCGTACCGCAGTTGAATTCGTCCGACCTGCTCGGGCGGAGCCGCAGATGTCAGCGCCCCGCGCCCCTTCAGGGCGCTGCCCAGCCGCTTGCCGTCCCGGCCACCCCGGCCACCGGCCTGGTCGGGGCTAGTCCGACGACGTCGCCTTCAGGGCCAGCCACAGCTCCATCCGTACGTCCGGGTCGTCCAGGGAGCGGCCGAGGATCTCCTCCACCCGGCGCATCCGGTAGCGCAGGGTGTGGCGGTGGACGCCGAGGTCGGCCGCCGCCGCGTCCCACTGGCCGTGGCGGGAGAGCCAGGCGCGCAGGGAGGCCACCAGGTCGCCGCGGCCGGTCGCGTCATGGTCGTGCAGGGCGCGCAGCAGGCCGTCCGCGAACGCCTTCACCGCGTCGTCCGCGAGGAGCGGCAGGACGGAGCCCGCCGCGAGCTGCTCGTGCTCCACGAAGACCCGGCCCCTGCGCCGCGCCACGGACAGCGCCTGCTCCGCCTGCTTGTACGCCGCTGCCGCCGCGATCGGACCGGCCGGTGCGGACAGGCCCACGACGAGCCCGTTCTCGTCGGCGGGATCGGGCGCGCCGTCCCCGAAGGACCGTGCGCAGGCCGCCGCGGCCGCGCCTGAGTCCCTGACCAGCGCCACCAGCCGGCCGCCCTCGGGCACCGCCAGGACGGCCTCCCCGGCCCGGGCGGCCGCCGACTCGACCGTCTCGACGAGGTCGCCGAAGGGGTCACCGGACGGGTCGGCCGACGCTGACGCCGACGTCGACGCCGGCTCGGCGAGCAGCACCCGGAACGGGGCGTCCAGCAGATCGCCGTACAGATCGCCGGCCACGGCCCGCGCGTGGTCCGGTTCGCCCGCCAGCAGCATGCGCAGCACCGCTTCGCCGATCCGCTGCTGCGCCGCGTGCAGCGGGCGGGAGCGTTCCGTGGTGAGGGTGAGCAGGGCGATCGCCGAGTGGACGGCGTACCGCTCGGCGGTGCCGAGGGCCGACGCGGTGCCGACGGCGAGCGCGGCGCGCGGTCGCCGGCCGGTGCCCAGGGAGTGCAGCTCGACCCGGTCGTCCTGCTCGGGGTGCTCCGGTCCGCCGTCGCCCCCGACCACCGCCGAGGCCGGGGCGGGCCGCTCCCGCAGCCGTTCCACCTCCGCCGTGAGCCGCGCGGCCCGGCGGCCCGCCCACTCCGGCGCGGCCGCCACGACGGCGCCCGAGGCGTCGTACAGCGCCGCCCACCCGTCGACCTGCGCGGCGAGCGCGCCGAGCAGCCCCTGCGGGCCGTCCGTCGACGCCTGCTTGGTCAGCTCGCGCTGGGCCGCGAACCCGGCGGTCACCGCCCGGTACTGGTCGGCCGCGATCGCCGCCGACACCGCCTTGCTGATCGCGATGAAGGGGGTGCGACGCGGCACCTCCAGCAGCGGCAGGCCCTCTTCCTCGGCCGCGTCCACCAGCGCCTTCGGGATCTCCTCGTAGTTGACGCCGACGGCGAAGCCGAGCCCGACCACGCCCGCCTTGGCCAGCCGCCGCACATAGCGCCGCATGGCCTGCGGATCCTCCGCGTCCAGCTTGAGCGCGGTGATCAGCAGCAGTTCCCCGCCCTCCAGATACGGCACGGGGTCCGCGAGCTCGCTGACGTGCGCCCAGCGCACCGGCACGTCCAGCCGCCCTTCGCCCGCCCGCACGGTGAGCTTCAGCGCGGAGTGATGGACGAGCGAGGCGAGCGTGGGGGTCATGGAGCCTTCAGTGGGAGAGCGTGATCATTTGGCCACCGCGTATGAACGGCCTGCCTCGATTCTGCCTCACCGGCGGAGTCCCAGGGGGCTCTTCAGCCGCGCAGGTCCACCAGCAGCGGCGGTGCGTGCTCGCCCCGCACGCTCGTCAGGGACAGCACCGCGTGCCCGGGCGGGACCTCGTGCGCCAGCTGGGACGCCGACCACCGCTCCCGCTCGACCTGGCGCACGGTCACCGCGTCCGTGGTCACCGCCTTGCCGGTCACCAGCTTGCGCAGCGCGTGGATGGCGCGGGTCATCGGCTGGTCGGCGAAGACCGTGTGCTTGGCGACCTCCGTGGTCTCCACCCACTCGGTGCCCCAGGTCTGCGCGAACCTGCTGCCGTCCCAGGTCGTGATGCCGGAGAACGCCATCCGGCAGCCGACCGCCCCGTACAGCGGCCCGTGCAGCGCCTCGGGGACGTCGCCGACGGTGCGCAGCGCGAGCACCACGCCCGCGTTCTGCGAGCGCAGCCGCTGCAGTCGGCGCACCGATCCGTCGGTGATCGTCCCCGTGGCGTCGTCCAGGACCAGACAGGCGAAGTGGTCGCGCCGTTCGCGCACGACGGTGTGGAACTGGGCGAGGACCAGCCGGGTGATCAGCCGGGCGGCCTCCTCGTGGCCCCGCTCGGGCAGGTCGACGCGGACCCGCAGCGGGTGATGGGCGACGGCGCGCAGGGAGAACGCCCGGTGCGCGTCGCCGCCCCCGCCGAAGAACTCCGTGAACACCGGACGGTTCAGCAGCGCCAGCCGGTCGGCGAGCGAACGGCCCGCGTCGCCCGCCGTCCCGGTCTGGCGGATGCGCGCCTCCAGCTCACGGCGCTGAACGTCGTCGTCGGCCACCGCCTCGCGCAGCGCGGACAGCGCGCCCGGCTCGCCCTCCAGGAGCTCGCGCAGCTCGGGGAGCGTGGGGAAGCGGCCGTGCGCCGCCCGGTAGGGGCCCAGCAGCTGGGCGAGCGCCGTGGCCGCGCCCTGCCCGCTCACCGCGTCGAGGTCCCCGACCAGCGCCTCGGCGAGGATCCCGGCCGCCTCGTCGGGGTCGTCGGAGCCCGCGTACGGGTCCAGGTCGTGCACGGACGACGGGTCGCCGATCCGGACGATCACATCGAAGGCGGAGTCCGAGCCGAGCGGGCCGCCGCCGGGCGACGACACCGCGACGACGGCGCACGCCCCGGTGAGCGCCTGCAGGGCCAGCGCCTCGGTCAGCGGTTCGAGCAGGGTCCGCGTCTTGCCGGAACCGGACGGCCCGACCGCGAGCAGCGAGGTGCCCAGCACGTCCGGGCCGAGCGCGGCGCCCGCGTCCCGGTAGCCGACCGGGGTGCGCTCGGCGGCCGCCCAGCGGCCGATGCGCACCTGGCCGGCGAGCAGATCGTGGCGTGCGCCGCGCCGGGGCAGGTCGCGGGCGCCGGAAGGATGGGTCCAGGCCGCGCCGCCCTGCCGCAGCACGGTCTCCCGGAAGTCCGCGAGCCCCGCCGTCCACGCCCGGCGCACGCGCACGCAGTCCACGTCGTTCATCCGGCCGGCCCTGACCTCGCCGGTGAGCAGCTCGGCCGCCTCGTTCTGTCCCGCGTCGCGCAGCTCGGGCCACTGGGCACGCGGTCGTTCGGCGGCGGGCACTTTGTGGTCGGGCCCGCCGTGCCGGGCGGCGAGCCGTTCCTTCGCATACGGCCACCAGCCGCCGACCTTCGCGAACGGCCACACCACCAGCAGCGTGATGACCGCGTACAGCGAGTTCGTGAACAGCCAGGAGGCGAACAGTTCGTAGCTGCCGGAGATCAGCACCACGAGCGAGAACAGCGGGTCGATGACCGGCAGCGGGTCCCAGCCGACCCCGAAGGCGTCGGGGAACACGAAACTCAGCGTGGCCAGCGCGCCGAACAGGGCGAGCAGGGCGCGGGCGGGCTGCGGCCGGCGGCCGACGAAGTGCCGCACCACGTGCGGCCAGCTGCCCAGTCGGCCCATCGCGTAGACGAGGACGGCGAAGAAGACGCCGTCGTAGACCACCCGCGCCTCCGCGCCCTCCGTGGTCTTCGGGGAGGCGATCGTGCCGCCCCACCACCAGTCCTCCGGGGTGAACAGCCGCAGCAGAGTGAACTGGTACGGCAGCGCGCCCCGCCGCCACAGCGACCACAGCACCAGCGCCACGATCAGCGGTACCAGCATCCCGACGACCGTCACGGGCGCGAGCCGCTCCGCCGCCCGGGCCGCCGCCTTCGGCAGCCGGTACCCGAACCGCCAGATGCCGGGCTTGGCGGCCGGCCGTTCCTCGTCCAGCCATTCGGCGACGGACGGGGAGGAGGGCCGTGCGGCCGGGGCCTGCGCGGGCCGTGGCGGCACCTGCGGCGGTCCCGCCGGGCGCGGCACAGGATTCGCATGCGTACCCCGCATGTCCTGCGTCCCGTCGCTGTCCATCGCCCCTGCCCCCTGACCAGCCGTTCCGTGTGCCGTTCGCGAGTCAATCTAACGCGCCCACAACGGGAGTTCACCGTTTACGCGGCCGGGCCCGCGACGATCACCGGCCGACGGCACTGTCCACGACGGACAAGCCGCCCCGCCGACACCGCCCACTTGGAGCATGCGCACCCCCCGCTCCCCGTCCTAGCCTGCGAGAAAAGAAGGCACGTGTCCGCAGAGCAGTGTCCGCGAAACCCCAGGAGCCCCTCATGACCGCCCTTCCGCAGGAGCGCCGCGTCGTCACCGCCATCCCCGGCCCGAAGTCGCAGGAACTGCAGGCCCGCCGCACCGCCGCGGTCGCGGCCGGGGTGGGCTCCGTGCTGCCCGTCTTCACCAAGCGCGCGGGCGGCGGCATCATCGAGGACGTCGACGGCAACCGCCTGATCGACTTCGGCTCCGGCATCGCGGTGACCTCCGTCGGCGCCTCCGCCGAGGCCGTCGTACGCCGGGCCACGGCCCAGCTCGCCGACTTCACCCACACCTGTTTCATGGTCACGCCGTACGAGGGCTATGTGGAGGTCGCCGAGGCCCTCGCCGAGCTCACCCCGGGCGACCACGCCAAGAAGTCCGCGCTGTTCAACTCCGGCGCCGAGGCCGTCGAGAACGCCGTCAAGATCGCCCGGGCGTACACCAAGCGCCAGGCGGTCGTCGTCTTCGACCACGGCTACCACGGCCGGACGAACCTGACGATGGCGCTCACCTCCAAGAACATGCCGTACAAGCAGGGCTTCGGCCCGTTCGCGCCCGAGGTCTACCGTGTCCCGGTCGCCTACGGCTACCGCTGGCTGACCGGCCCGGAGAACGCCGGCGCCGAGGCCTCCGCCCAGGCCATCGACATGATCAACAAGCAGATCGGCGCGGAGAACGTCGCCGCGATCATCATCGAGCCGGTGCTCGGCGAGGGCGGCTTCATCGAGCCGGCCAAGGGCTTCCTTCCGGCCATCAGCAAGTTCGCGTCCGACCACGGCATCGTCTTCGTCGCCGACGAGATCCAGTCGGGCTTCTGCCGCACCGGCCAGTGGTTCGCCTGCGAGGACGAGGGGATCGTCCCGGACCTGATCACGACGGCCAAGGGCATCGCGGGCGGTCTGCCGCTCGCCGCCGTCACCGGCCGCGCCGAGATCATGGACGCGGCGCACGCGGGCGGCCTGGGCGGCACCTACGGCGGCAACCCGGTGGCCTGCGCGGGCGCGCTCGGCGCGATCGAGACGATGAAGGAGCTCGACCTCAACGCCAAGGCGAAGCACATCGAGTCCGTCATGAAGGCCCGGCTCACCGCCATGGCCGAGAAGTTCGAGGTCATCGGCGACATCCGGGGCCGGGGCGCGATGATCGCCGTCGAGCTGGTCAAGGACCGTACGACGAAGGAGCCGGACGCCGCGGCGACCGCCGCGCTCGCCAAGGCCTGCCACCAGGAGGGCCTGCTGGTCCTGACCTGTGGCACCTACGGCAACGTGCTGCGCTTCCTTCCCCCGCTGGTCATCGGCGACGATCTGCTGACCGAGGGCCTCGACATCATCGAGCAGGCCTTCGCGCGCATCTGATCCCTGATCCGATTCGCGCGTCGCACAGCGGATTCCTATTCGCCGCAGAGCGTGTGAAGAAGGTGTGCGAGGAGGATGGCGGGACGGGATACGGCCTGTCGCACCGCCTGTCACTGCCGTACGTTCTACCCAGATGAGAGATACACCCCGCCCGCAGGAGACTGTGGACGGAACCCAGGCCGGGGCCTCCCCAGCTTCGACCTGGTCGTGCCCTCGCGCACACAACCGGAGCTTCCGGCTTCGGATCTCCACACCGATCGGACGGCCGCCCGCCCCAAACCCCCCGGGGCGGCCGGCATTCCGGTCCGGACGGCCATCCCGGAACCACCCCCCCTGTTCCGGGATGGCCGACCTCCTTCTCTCCTCCTTCTCAGGTACGGACCACACAGCGGACCCCGGATGCGATCCGGGGTCTTTTTTCGGTCGACGGTCGCTCCTGACAAGCTGGAGCCCATGTCGCCCCGCCCCCGCCCCGGCCCGCGCGCACTTCTGCTCGGCCTGCTCGGACTGCCCGCCCTGCTCTTCGCGCTGATCACCTGGCAGGTGGCCGCCGACGGGCCTCTCCTGGGCGTGGACGAGCGCGTCAGCCGCGCCCTCGTCCACCCGGACCGGGCCTCCGAGCTGCTGGCCGACCTGGGGAACGTGCCGGTCGCGGTGCCCGTCCTGGTGCTGGTCGCGGCGTACGTGGCGGGGCGGCGGAGGGCGGTCGGCGAGGCGCGGTGGTGGGCGCCGTCCGTCGCCGCGCTCGCGCTGCTCGTGCTGGTGCCGCTGATCGTCGTCCCCCTCAAGGAGTGGACCGACCGGCCCGGCACACCCGCCGTGCCGCCGGCCACCGGCTACTACCCCTCCGGGCACACGGCGACGGCGGCCGTCGCCTACGGCTCCGCGGTGCTGATCCTGCTGCCCTGGCTGCGCACGGCGCTCGCCCGGCGGCTGGCCGTCGCCGTGAGCGCGCTCCTGGTACTGGCCGTCTCGTTCGGGCTGGTCCGGCGGGGCTACCACTGGCCGCTGGACGTCGTGGCCAGCTGGTGCCTGTGCACGGTGCTGCTGGGCGCGCTGTGGCTCTTCCTGGAGCGGGAGCGGGAGCGGGAGCGGGAGCCGGAGCGCGAACGGGGACGGGAACGGCAGCGGGAGCGCGGCCGCCGACCCCGCCAATCCGGCGCACCCTCGCCGTCCACCCGTACGACTCGGACAAGCGCTCCTACGGCTCCCCGCCCCTACCGTGGAGCACGCAAGCCACAGGACACCCCCAACGCGGAAGGGCCGGGAACGCCACTATGACTTCCACCCATGCCTTCTGGCTGGCCGGCCGCCAGGCCACCGGCGAGGACACCTTCGACGTCACCTCCCCGTGGGACGGTCGGCTCGTCGGGAAGGTCAGCGTGCCGACGGACGCGCAGGTCGAGGAGGCCGTCGCCGCCGCCCACGCCGTGCGGGACGAGTTCGCCGCCACCCCGGCCCATGTGCGCGCCGCCGCCCTGGACCACGTCAGCAGGCGTCTCGTCGAGCGCACCGAGGAGATCGCGCAGCTGATCTCCGCCGAGAACGGCAAGCCGATCAAGTGGGCGCGGGGCGAGGTCGGGCGCGCGGTCTCGGTGTTCCGGTTCGCGGCCGAGGAGGCCCGGCGGTTCAACGGCGGCGAGGCCCAGCGGCTCGACACCGACCTCGGCGGCCAGGGACGGCTCGCGCTCACCCGCCGCTTCCCGAAGGGCGTCGTGCTCGGCATCGCGCCGTTCAACTTCCCGCTGAACCTGTGCGCCCACAAGATCGCCCCGGCGATCGCGGCCGGTGCGCCGATCATCCTGAAGCCCGCCCCGGCGACCCCGCTCTCCGGCCTGATCATCGGCGACCTGCTCGCCGAGACCGAGCTGCCCGCCGGCGCCTGGAGCATCCTGCCGGTCTCCAACGACCGGATGCCCGCCCTCGTCCAGGACGAGCGGCTGCCGGTCATCTCCTTCACCGGCTCCGAGAAGGTCGGCTACGCGATCATGGACTCGGTGCCGCGCAAGCACTGCACCCTGGAGCTGGGCGGCAACGGCGCGGCCGTGGTCCTCGGGGACTACGCCTCCGACGCCGACCTCGACTGGGCCGCCGGCCGTATCGCGACCTTCTCCAACTACCAGGGCGGCCAGTCCTGCATCTCCGTGCAGCGGGTCATCGCGGACGCCGCCGTGTACGACCGGCTGCTGCCGCGCATCGTCGCCGCCGTGGAGGCCCAGGTGGCCCGCGACCCCGCCGACGACGCCACGGACGTCGGCCCGCTGGTCAGCGAGGACGCGGCCAAGCGCGTCGAGACCTGGGTGGACGAGGCCGTCGCGGCGGGCGCCTCCCTGCTCGCGGGCGGCAAGCGGGACGGCGCCTCGTACGCGCCGACCGTCCTCGCCGACGTGCCCGCGGACACCACGATCGCCTGCGAGGAGGTCTTCGGACCGGTCCTCACCGTGCGCAGGGTGGACGGCGAGGCGGAGGCCTTCGCCGCCGTCAACGACTCCAAGTACGGCCTCCAGGCGGGCGTGTTCACCCATGACCTCCAGGTCGCCTTCCGCGCCCACCGCGCGCTGGAGGTCGGCGGTGTCGTCGTCGGCGACGTGCCGTCCTACCGCGCCGACCAGATGCCGTACGGCGGCGTCAAGCAGTCCGGCGTCGGCCGCGAGGGCGTCAAGTTCGCGATGGACGACTACACGTACGAGCGGGTCCTGGTCCTGACGGGCCTCGCGCTCTAGCTAATGGGAACCATTTTCAGATAAGCTCCGCGAAGAAGGGGCCCGGCACCGATGCCTTCCGGTGCCGGGCCCCTTCTCTGTGTCGGCCCTCGCCGGCCCCTCAACCGGTGAAGCCGACGTGCGCGAGCCGTAGCGGGCCGCGCAGCCTGAGGCGCAGATCGTGGACGCCCTCGGCACGGAAGGGTCCTTCGACGGTGACGTAGTCGTACGGGCCCGGGGTCGGCGTGTCGACCGTCAGCACGGCCAGGGCCGGGCCGCCGTCCAGGGCGAGCTCCACCGAGCCCTCGCCGGCCACGCTCACGCTCACCCCCGTCGCCGCGCCGAAGTCGCAGGCGCGGTAGACCAGTTCGCCCGTCCCGCCCGCGACCGGGGTCACCGCGTCGCCCGACGTCTTCGTACGGTCGACGATCTCGGCGCCGCTCTGCTCGTCGAAGTCGACGGCCGCCAGGCCGCGCCCGCGGACCGGGCGAGGGGCGGACGGCTCGCCCTCCAGCGTCACCGTCGTGCGGAGGCGGATGTCCGCGCTGGACGAGCCGACCAGCAGGTCGTAGGGGCCGGACTCCAGCCGCCACCGGCCCTGCGCCACGTCCCAGAACGCGAACGCGGCCAGCGGGACCTCGAAGGCCAGCTCCGCCTTCGCGCCCGGGGCGAGCCGCACCCGGCGGTGGTCGAGCAGCTCACGGCGCGGTCGGGTGACCGAGGGGTCCACGGCGCGCGTGTAGAGCTGGACGACCTCGTCGGCGGCCCGGTCGCCGGTGTTGGCGACCGTGCAGACGACGTGCGCCGAGCCGTCCTCGACGCGCACCGCCAGGTCGGCGTAGGAGAACGACGCGTACGACAGGCCGTGCCCGAACGGGAACAGGGGAGCGCCCTCGAAGTACAGATACGTCTGGCGGGCGCCGATCACGTCGTAGTCGAGGAGATCGGGCAGATCGGCGTCGTCGGCGTACCAGGTCTGCGGGAGCCGGCCCGCGGGGGAGACGTCGCCGGCCAGGACGCGCGCCAGGGCGGTGCCCGCGGCCTGGCCGCCGTGCGCCGTCCACAGCACCGCCGACAGCGGGCCCGGCTCGATCGCGTACGGGTACGCCGACACCAGGGCCAGCACCGTCCTCGCGTTCGCCGCCCGGGCGGCCGCCAGCAGCCGCTCCTGGTGGGGCGGCAGCCGCAGCGTCGTGCGGTCCTCCGTCTCACGGCCGTTGATGTGCGGATCGTTGCCCGCCACCACCACGACCACATCGGCCTCGGCCGTGACGCGGGTCACTGCGTCCTCGCCGGATTCGACGACGATGAGCTCGAAGACCTCGGGACTCCCCCCGCTCTGCTCGTCCGCCCCGGCAACCCTGACGCCGTCGGCGGCGACACAGACATGGCGACCCGTTCCCATGTGCAGCAGGAGGTGACCGTTTCCATGGGGTTCGAGCCGGAACGTCTCCTGCACGACCCAGCCGCCGGGCTGGTCGGCGGCGGCGCGCAGAAAGCCGTCCTCGGCGACGGAGAGGTAGCGGCCGTCGGGCGCGCGGAGCGTCAGCACGTCCTCGCCCCAGTCGACGAGCGCGAACTCCGTGCCGACGGCGTCCGTGGTCAGCGGCGGGAGGTCGGTGCGGCCGGCGAGCAGCGCCGGGTCGAGGGCGCCCCGCGCGCCGCGCACCTCGTCGGTGGCCTCGGGGGCGGTGGGGACCTTCAGGAAGACGTCCGCCGAGGTCCGCAGGCGGACCCGGTCCACGCCCTCCGCGAACTCCACGCGCTCCGCGCCGAACCGCTCGTACAGCCCCTCCAGGGGAGTGGAGCGGTGGATCAGCGTGCCGCTGTACCAGTCGAGCTTGCACTCGTCGGCGAGCAGGCCGACCACCGCGATCCGGGTGTCGGCGGCCAGCGGCAGCACCCCGTCGTTGCGCAGCAGGACGATCGCCTGCTCGGCGGCCTCCCCGGCGAGCGTGCGATGGGCCGGGGTGTCGAACTCGCCGGTGCCCGCGTGCGGGTCGTAGTGCGGGTCGAACTCGCCCAGCCGGAAGCGGACCGAGAGCTGGCGGCGGACCGCCGCGTCGACGTCTGCCTCCGTCAGCAGGCCCTGCTCCAGGGCGCCGGTGACCCGGGCGACGATCTTCGAGCCGTCGGTCCCGTGGTCGGTGAAGCTGTCCACCCCGGCGATCAGCGCCGCCGCCGTCGCCTCCTCGTGGGTGTCGAAGTAGTGCTCGGAGTCGACCAGGTTGGAGGGCGCGCTGGCGTCCGAGCAGACCAGGAGCTCCTCGTCGGTCCAGGTGCGCAGCTGCTCGCGCAGATACGGCGAGACATGGTTCGGCCGGCCGTTGACCAGGTTGTAGGCGGGCATCACGCCCGCCACCGCGCCCGCCTCGACGCATCCGCGGAAGGCGCGCAGATCGTACTCGTGCAGCACGCGCGGGCGGACCGAGGACGAGGTGACGTCCCGGCCCGTCTCGTTGTTGTGGGCCAGCCAGTGCTTGAGGACCGGGGCCGTGCGCCAGTACGTCGGATGATCGCCGCGCAGCCCGTGCGTGTAGGCGGTGGCGATGGCGGAGGTCAGCCCGGGGTCCTCGGAGTAGCCCTCCTCGTTGCGGCCCCACAGGGGGTGGCGCAGCAGATTGACCGTGGGGGACCAGACGTTGAGGCCGACGCGCTCGTCGCGGGCGCGCATCGCCCGGACCTCCTTGGACACCGCCTCGCCGACCCGGCGCACCAGGTCCGTGTTCCAGCTCGCCGCCAACCCCACGGCCTGCGGGAACACCGTGGCCGGGCCCATCCACGCGACGCCGTGCAGCGCCTCCTGGCCGGTGCGGAACGCGGCGATGCCGAGCCGCTCGACGGCGGGGGCGAACTGGTGCAGGAAGGAGACCTTCTCCTCCAGGGTCAGCCGGGACAGCAGATCGTCGATGCGCTTCGCGAACGGCAGCTGCGGATCGCGGAAAGGCGGCGTGGGCGGCGTGTGTGCGGTCACGTGGGGATCCCTTTGCGGTGGAGCGGGGAGGGCTCTTTCGAAGCGCTTCGATGCTCATTCGACGGTGGGGTGGGTGTCAAGAGACCTCGCCACTATTTCAAGTGGCGCATAAGAACAGGTCACTCGCCGATACCTCGGAGGAATTTGGATGCGACCCTTGTGCGCCCCTGTCCCTTCACTTAACCTCGCAGCAACATCGAAGCGCTTCGACGAAGAGTTGGCCCCCGTGCCCCCCGTCAAGGGTCGCCAACGGTCGCCAATGGTCGGAGGACCGCTTCAGCTCAGCCAGATCCACTGAAGACACCGCAGCCGACGGCCACCGCCGGGTGTCCTGGTGCGCCATGAAGGGTTGACGCAATGACGCCGAACGCCGCTTCCGCCTCCTCCGGGCCCAGCCGGAGAAGCTTCCTCGCCTCCACGGCGGTCGCCACCGCAGCGGTGGCGGGAGGGATGCCGCTGCTGTCCGCCTGCGGCGGCACGGACAGCGGCTCGCGCGACGGCACCACCTCGGGCAAGGACGCGAACAAGCTGCTGCCGACGTACGTCGCCAGCACGGTCGCCCAGCCGGACCTGCCCTCGAAGAACGGTTCGTCGGCCGGCTACACCGGCAAGGTCGACCTCACGACCCTGACCGCCTCGGTCCCGAAGAAGCTCGGCACCGGCGCCTCCTTCAAGATCATGTCCCCGTTCTGGGGCTCCCCGCCGAAGGCCGGCTGCGCCTACTACACGGCGCTCGACGCCGCCGCGGGCACCAAGATCACCTGGCAGAACCAGGACGGCAACACCTACGGCCAGAAGCTGGGCGCCGTCCTCGCCTCCAGCTCCATACCCGACATGGTGGTCGTGCCCGGCTGGGAACTGGTCGGCAAGATCGCGAACGCGGTCACCGCGAAGTTCATGGACCTCGGCCCCTACCTGGCGGGCGACAAGGTCAAGAAGTACCCGAACCTGGCCGCGATCCCCTCCGACGCCTGGCGCATGGGCATCTTCGGCGGCGCGCTGCGCGGCATCCCGATGCCGGCCGCCACCGCGTCCTTCATCGTGCCCTACTACCGCAAGGACGTCTTCGACAAGAAGGGCTACTCCGTCCCCAAGTCGCCCGACGAGTTCCTCAGCTGGGCCAAGGAGGCCACCAGCGCCAAGGCCAAGGTGTGGGCCTGCGGGGACATGAACTGGACCGCGTGGAACATCTTCGGTGTCCGCGGCTCCGGTCCGATCGGCTGGAACATCGGCTCCGACGGCAAGCTGACGTACCGCGTCGAGCAGCCCGAGTACCTCGAAGCCCTGGAGTGGACCCGCAAGCTGTTCGACGCGGGTGTGGTCCACCCCGACGACAAGGCGCGCTCGGGCGACGCGGGCCAGCGGTTCACCGCCGGGCAGATCCTGGTCTTCAACAACGACATGTCCACCTGGTACGGCAAGACCGCCGAACAGGCCGCGGCCAACCCGGACTTCGTGATCGAGGGCATGGACATCTTCGGCGCGGACGGCGGCGACCCGTCGCTGTGGGCGGCCCAGCCCGCCGGCATCTGGTCGATGATCCGCAAGGGCGCCTCGAAGACGACGATCGAGAACGCGCTGGCCGCCGCCGACTTCGCGGCCGCGCCCTACGGCACCAAGGAGCGGATGCTCGTCGACTACGGCGTCGAGGGCACCCACTACACGGTCAAGGACGGCGTCCCGGTCAAGACCGACCTGGGCAACTCCGAGGTCATCAACGCCTGGGTGATGCTGTCCGCGCCGGCCGCCTACTACGCCCACCCCGACTTCCCCGAGATCGCCCGCAAGCAGGTCGAGTGGCAGCAGCGGATGGGCGCCTTCATGAAGAAGACGTCCACCTACGGCATGAACATCGTCGAGCCGACCCGCTACGCCAACCTCTCCAGCCAGTTCGAGCAGCTGGAGATCGACTACGTGCGCGGCAACCGGAAGCTGTCCGACGTACAGGCCGCCATCTCCACCTGGAAGTCCTCCGGCGGCGACAAGCTGCGCGACTGGTACAAGCAGCTCATCGACCAGAACGGCAGCGGCAACTGATGTCCCTCACGGCCGGGAGCAGGCCCGACGGAAACCGTCCCCCCGCGGCCGTCGAGGAACCGGCGGCCGCGGTCGCCGCAGCAACGGCGAAGGAGCGGTCGCCGCGCAAGGCGGGCAGGCTGGGCAAGGCGGGCAAGGCGGCCCGGGTCCCCTGGCGGATCCGGCTGCGCCGCGACCGCACGCTCATCCTGATGACACTGCCCGTCATCGTGCTGCTCCTGCTCTTCAACTACGTCCCGCTGCTCGGCAACGTCGTCGCCTTCCAGGACTACGACCCGTACGTCTCCAGCAACGGCGTCACGGCGATCTTCCACAGCCCCTGGGTCGGGGTGGAGCAGTTCTCCCGGATGGTCGACGACCCGCTGTTCTGGGACGCCACGAAGAACACCATCCTGCTGTTCGCGCTCCAACTGGTGCTGTTCTTCCCGATCCCCATCGCCCTCGCGCTGCTCATCAACAGTGTGATCCGGCCCCGGGTCCGGGCCGTGGCGCAGGCGATCATGTATCTGCCGCACTTCTTCTCGTGGGTCCTCGTGGTCACCGTGTTCCAGCAGATCTTCGGCGGCGCGGGCATCATCGCCCAGACCCTCGAGGACCACGGGTGGAGCGGCTTCGACCTGATGACCGACGCGAACCTCTTCAAGTACCTGGTCACCGCCCAGGCCGTGTGGAAGGACGCCGGCTGGGGGATCATCGTCTTCCTCGCCGCGCTGGCCGCCGTCAGCACCGATCTCTACGAGGCCGCCGCCATGGACGGCGCCGGGCGCTGGCGGCGCATGTGGCATGTGACGCTGCCCGCGCTGCGTCCGGTGATCGCGTTGCTGCTGGTCCTGCGCGTCGGTGACGCGCTGAGCGTCGGATTCGAGCAGTTCCTGCTCCAACGGGACGCGGTCGGAGTCGGGGCCAGCGAGGTCCTGGACACATACGTGTGGAACATGGGTATCCAGAACGGCGACTTCAGCTACGCGGCCGCGGTCGGCCTCGTCAAGGGAGCCATCGGAGTGTGCCTCGTCCTGGCCGCGAACAAGTTCGCGCATCTGCTGGGCGAGCAGGGGGTGTACCAGAAGTGAGTCTCAACACGCAGCTCGTCCGCAGCCTCCAGGCTCCCGCCCGCCCCGCATGGGAGGAACCGCCCGGCAGGGCCGGACTCACCTTGAAGGGCGGCTTCCTCGCGCTGTGCTGCCTGGGGGTGCTCGCTCCGCTGTGGATCGTGATCGTCACCAGCCTCTCCCCGAAGCCGGTGATCGACCGGGTCGGCGGCCTGGTCGTGATCCCCCAGGGCATCACCTTCGTCAACTACACCGAACTGCTCAGCGGCGGCCAGGTCAGCCGGGCGATCATGGTCTCGGTCGGCGTCACGCTCGCCGGCACGCTGTTCTCGATGACGGTGTCGGTGCTCGCGGCCTACGGGCTGTCGCGGCGCGGGAGCCTGGGACACCGGTTCTTCCTGGTGACCATGCTGGCGACGATGTTCTTCGGCGCCGGGCTCATCCCGACGTACCTGCTGGTGCAGTCGCTGGGCCTCACCGACACCTATCTGTCCCTGATCCTGCCCAGCGCGGTCAGCGTCTTCAACATCCTCGTCCTGCGGGCCTTCTTCATGGGGATCTCCCCCGAACTCACCGAGTCCGCCCGCATCGACGGGGCCGGCGACCTGCGCATCCTGCTGACCATCATCATGCCGTTGTCGCGGGCCGTGCTGGCCGTCATCTCGCTGTTCTACGCGGTCGGGTACTGGAGCGCCTGGTTCAACGCCTCCATCTATCTCACCGACCAGCAGATGATGCCGCTGCAGAACGTGCTCATCCAGCTGGTTCAGAAGAACACCGAGGCGCCGACCGGTCTTCAGCAGGCCGTGCGCACCGGTGAACTCTCCGCGCTGGGCCTGCAGATGGCCGTCATGGTCCTGGCGCTGATCCCGGTCGCGGTCGCATCGCCGTTCGTCCAGCGCCACTTCAAGCAGGGCATGCTGACGGGCGCGGTCAAGGGGTAGTCGGGCGCCGACCGTCCCGGGGGCGGGTGCCGCGCGGCGACCGCGGGCCCGTCGTGGCCGGTCGCGCGGTTCCCCGCGCCCCCAGGGGGTCGCAGTCACCCGGCGCCCCAACCCTCCCCGCACACCGCAACCCACGTCCGCCCTCCCCCCATCCGAGGTTCCCCATGCACGTCACCCGCCGTACCGTCCTCGCCGGCGCCGCAGCCGCCGCCGCGCTTACCGCGCTCCCCGCCGGGCAGACGGCTGCGGCTGCCGCCCCCGCCTACCGCTGGCGCAACGCCGTGGTCGGCGGCACCGGATTCGTGACCGGCGTCCTCTTCCACCCCGCCGTCCGCGGTCTCGCCTACGCCCGCACGGACATCGGCGGCGCCTACCGGTGGGACGACAGAGCCGCCCGCTGGACCCCGCTCACCGATCACCTCGGCTGGGACGACTGGAACCTCCTCGGGGTCGAGGCCCTCGCCGTGGACCCGGCGCACCCCGACCGCGTCTACCTCGCCCTCGGCGCCTACGCCCAGTCCTGGGCCGGCAACGGGGCCGTCCTGCGCTCCGAGGACCGCGGCGCGACCTGGACCCGCGCCGACCTCACCGTGAAGCTCGGCGCGAACGAGGACGGCCGGGGCATGGGGGAGCGGCTGCTGGTCGATCCGCGGGACAGCGACACCCTGTGGCTGGGCACGCGGCACGACGGGCTGCTGAAGTCGACGGACCGGGGCGCCACCTGGGCCGCCGCGAGCGGCTTCCCCGGTGCCCCGAGCGCCTCCGGGCAGGGCGTCTGCCTGCTCGTCGCCGTCGGCCGCACCCTCTACGCCGGCTGGGCCGACTCCGACGGGACGACGCCCAACCTGTACCGCACCGCCGACGGCGTCACCTGGGAGGCCGTCCCGGGCGCCCCCGCCGGCGCCGCCGCGAAGGTTCCCGTCCGCGCCGCCTACGACTGCCACACCCGTGAGCTGTACGTGACGTACGCCGACGCCCCCGGCCCCAACGGCCAGTCCGACGGCAGTGTGCACAAGCTGGCCGTCGCCAAGGGCACATGGACGGAGGTGACTCCCGTCGAGCCCGGCGGGACCGACGCCTTCGGCTACGGCGGCGTCGCCGTCGACGCCCGCCGTCCCGGCGCCGTCGTCGTCTCCACCAACAACCGCTGGGCGGCCGTCGACACCCTGTACCGCACGACCGACGGGGGCCGCACCTGGACGTCCCTCAAGGACTCCGCCGTCTTCGACGTCTCCGAGACGCCCTACCTCGAGTGGGGCGCCGACGCGCCCAAGTTCGGCTGGTGGATCCAGGCGGTCGGCATCGACCCGTACGACTCGAAGCACATCGTCTACGGCACCGGCGCCACCCTCTACGGCACCCGGGACCTGAAGCACTGGGCGCCGCAGATCCGGGGCCTGGAGGAGGCGTCCGTCGTCCAGCTGGTGTCGCCGCCGGTCGGGGAGGCGCACCTGCTCAGCGGGTCGCGGGACATCGGCGTGCTCTACCACGAGCGGCTCACGGCCTCGCCCTCGCGCGGCATGGCCACGAACCCCGTCTTCGGGTCCGCCACCGGCCTCGCACAGGCCGCGGCCAAGCCCTCCTACGTCGTGCGCACCGGCTGGGGCGACCACGGCAACGGCGCCCACTCCGCGGACGGCGGCCGGACCTGGGCGCCCTTCGAGGCCCAGCCCGCCCTGGCCAAGGACGCCCCCGGGCCGATCGCCACGAACGCCGACGGCAGCGCGCTGCTGTGGTCCTTCGTGCACTGGGACGGCACCCGGTACCCCGCCCACCGCTCGGCGGACAACGGCGCGACCTGGACCGAGATCGCCTCCTTCCCCAAGGGCGCCACACCGGTCGCCGACCCGGTCGACCCGGCCGTCTTCTACGCCTACGACATGGACACCGGAACCGTGCTCGCCAGCACCGACAGCGGCCTCACCTTCACCGCGCGCGCGACCGGACTGCCGTCCGGGGACAGCCAGTTCAAGCTGGTCGCGGCCCCCGGGCGGACCGGCGACCTGTGGCTGAGCACCAAGTGGAACGGCCTCCACCGGTCCACCGACGGCGGCGCTACCTTCGCCCAGGTCGACAGCTGCTGGGCCTCCTACACCCTCGGCTTCGGCAAGGCGGCCGCCGGCGCGGACTACCCCGCGATCTACCAGGTCGGCTCCACGGAGGCGAGCACCGCCGTGTACCGCTCCGACGACGGCGCGAAGAGCTGGGTGCGGATCAACGACGACGCCCACCAGTGGGGCTGGACCGGCGAGATCATCGTCGGCGACCCGCGCGTGTACGGCCGGGTCTACCTCGCCACCAACGGGCGCGGCATCCAGTACGGGGAGCCCGTCTGATGCCCGCACACAAGCGGCCCACCCTCGGCGACGCCACCCGCGGCCGCATCCTCTTCGGCGGCGACTACAACCCCGAGCAGTGGCCCGAGGAGACCTGGCACGAGGACGTCGCTCTGATGGCGGCCGCCGGCGTCAACTCCGTCACCCTCGGCGTCTTCTCCTGGGCGAAACTCGAACCGGAGCCGGGCGCACGGGAGTTCGGCTGGCTCGACACGCTGATGGACCTGATGCACACGGCCGGCGTCGGCGTCGTCCTGGCCACCCCCACCGCCTCCCCGCCGCCGTGGATGGGCCATCTGCACCCCGACACCCTGCCCGTCGACCAGGACGGCCGCACCGAATGGTGGGGCGGCCGCCAGCACTTCTCCCACTCCAGCGCCACCTATCGCCGCTGTGCCGCCGCCATCACCGAGGACCTCGCCGCCCGCTACGGCGACCACCCGGCGCTCACCATGTGGCACATCAACAACGAGTACTGCACCTACGACTGGAGCGAGCAGGCCGCCGCCCGCTTCCGCGACTGGCTGCGGGCGAGGTACGGCGACCTCGACGCCCTCAACGAGGCCTGGGGCACCGCCTTCTGGAGCCAGGGCTACGGCGACTGGGCCGAGATCCACACGCCCCGCCACGCCCACTACCTGAAGAACCCCGGCCAGGTGCTGGACTTCAAGCGGTTCACCTCCGACATGCTGCTGGAGTGCTGCACCGCCGAGCGGGACATCGTCCGCCGGGCCACCCCGCACCTCCCCGTCACCACCAACTTCATGCCGCTGTGGGTCGGCCTGGACGCCTGGCGCTGGGCCGAGGAGGAGGACGTCGTCTCGGTCGACCTCTATCCCGACCCGCGTGACCCGCTCGGCGCGCAGCACGGCGCCCTCGTCCAGGACCTGACCCGTTCGCAGGCCCGCGGCCCGTGGATGCTGATGGAACAGGCCGCCGGGCCGGTCAACTGGCGGGGCGTCAACCACCCCAAGCCGCGCGGCCTCAACCGGCTCTGGTCGCTCCAGGCCGTGGCCCGGGGCGCGGACGCCGTCTGCTACTTCCAGTGGCGGCAGTCCCGGCAGGGCGCGGAGAAGTTCCACTCCGGAATGGTCAGCCACGCGGGGGAGGAGGGCCGCACCTACCAGGAGATCAAGCAGCTCGGCGCCGACCTGGCCAGGATCTCGGCCGAGGTGACCGGCAGCCACAGCGGCAGCGAGATCGCGATCCTGCACGACTGGCACGCCTGGTGGGCGGGCGACCAGGAAGGCCGCCTCTCCCACGAGGTCGACCACCCCACCGTCCTGAGCGCCTGGCACCGCGCGCTGTGGGAGGCCGACCTCGCCACCGACTTCGCCCACCCCGAACACGACCTCACCGGCTACAAGCTGGTCGTCGTCCCCCAGCTGTACGCCATGACGGACGCGGCGATCGACAACCTCCTCGCCCATGTCCACGGCGGCGGCACTGTCGTGGCCGGCTTTCTGACCGGCGTCGCCGACGCGGACGACCGGGTCCGCCCCGGCGGCATGGACGCCCGGCTGCGCGAGCTGTTCGGCATCCGCACCCTGCACGAGTGGTGGCCGCTGGACGCGCAGGAGCGGGTCGAGACCGACGGCTTCCGCGGGACCCTGTGGTCGGAGGAGCTGGAAGCAGCCGGACCGGACGCGGTGGAAGCCGTCTACCAGGGCGGTGAGCTCGACGGACTGCCGGCCGTGCTGCGCAACGACCGCGCCTGGTACGTCTCCACGCTCCCCGAACCCGACGCCCTGCGCACGCTGCTCGCCCGCATCGCCGCCGACGCGGGCGTCCGACCCGTCGCCGAAGGCCTCCCGCCGGGCGTCGAGGCCGTACGCCGGGGCGAGCTGCTGTTCCTGCTCCACCACGGCCGCGACCCGGTGACCGTCCGGCTCCCGGGCGCCCACCACGACCTGCTGACCGGCACGACCTTCACGGACGAGGTCACCCTCGGCCGCTACGGCGTGGTGGTCTTGCGCTCATGACCGACATCCCCCGCAACCTCGTCACCGGCGACCCCGCCGCGGCCGGCCCCGTGCACGGAACCTGGGAGTACCGGCCCGCCGACCGCTGGGAGGACGGCTTCCTCAGCGGCAACGGCCGGCACGGCGCCCTCGTGTTCGGCGACCCGTACGACGACCGGGTCGTCGTCACCCACCACACCCTGGTCCGCCCCAACGGCGCCGAACACGCCCGCCCGCCCGAGCTCGCCGCCGAACTCACGGCCCTCCAGGACAAGTTGCTGGCCGGCGAGACGGCCGCCGCCGAAGGCTTCACCGACCACCGCCCCCTGCAGTGGGTCCAGCCCTTCCACCCGGCCTTCCAGCTGCGGCTGTGCCGAGCGCCCTCGACCGAGCCGCGCCGCTACCTCCGCTACCTGCGCACCGTCGACTTCACCACCGGCGAGACCACCGCCGCCTGCGTCGGCGGCACGAGCCGGGTCTTCGTCTCCCGCGCCGACGACGTCATCGTCCAGCAGGTCACCGGCCTCGACCTGGACGTCTGGCTGGACCACCGGCTCCCGGGCGCACCCGAGGACCTCGCCGTCGGACAGGGCACGGTCCTCACCCCGGACGGCGCGCTGCTCACCCTGCGCGCCCGCTACCCGGACAGCGACCGCGCCTACACGGGCGTGACCCTCGTTGTCGCCACCGGCGGCCGCACCGAACTCGCCCACCCCGGCGTGCGGGTCACCGGCGCCGAGTCCGTCCTGCTGCTCACCCGCGTGCACCGGCACACCGGCGAGTTGGACGTCGCCCGGGAACAGCGCGCCCTGAGCGCCCTGCCGCAGCGCTACGACGACCTGCTCGACCGCCACCTCGCCCTCCACCGCACCGCCTACGACCGCGTCCTCCTCGACCTGCGCGCCGACCCGGCCGAACGCGCCCTCCCCGGCTCCGAGCTGCTGGAACGCCCCCGCAGCACGGCTCTCCTGGAGCGTCTCTTCGCCGCCGGCCGCTATCACCTGCTGTCCTCCTCCGGCCTCAACCCGCCCCGGCTGCCCGGGCTGTGGACCGGCGACTGGAACACCGCCTGGGCCGGAGCGTTCACCAACGACGCCAACGTCAACCTCCAGACCGCCTCCGCCACCGCCGCCGCCCTCCCCGAAGTCGCCGACGCCCTCGCCGAGTTGATCCACCGCCAGTTCGACGACTGGCGCGAGAACGCCCGCGCCGTCTTCGGCGCCCGGGGCGCGGTCGCGCCCGCGCACAGCGACGGAGAGTCGGGGCTGACGTACCACTTCAGCCGCGAGTACCCGCTGCATCTGTGGACCGCCGGCGCCGACTGGCTGCTCAAGCCGCTCGTCGACCACGACGAGGCCCGTGGCGAACGCGACCCGCGCACTGCCGCCGCCCTGGCCGAGGTCGCCCGGTTCTACGAGGACTTCCTCACCCGGACCGACGCCGACGGCCGACTCGTCGTCGTCCCCTCCTACTCGCCCGAGAACCGTCCTGCCAACGGGAGTTGGGGTGCCATCGACGCGGCGATGGACCTCTCCGCCGCCCGGCACGCGCTGCTCACCGCCGCCGCGTACCACCCCGACCGGGCGCCCGGATGGCTGGCCCTCGCCGACCGCCTCCCATCCCACCGGGTCAACGCCGACGGCGCGCTCGCCGAGTGGGCCCGGCCCGGCCTCGACGACACCTACGACCACCGCCACCTCAGCCATCTCTACGGCGTCTGGCCGCTCGAGGAGATCAACCCCTACGACACCCCGGACCTCGCGGCCGCCGCCCACCGCGCCCTGGAGCTGCGCGGCGCCGAGAACGACTCCGCGCACGGCCATCTCCACCACGCCCTGATCGCGGCCCGGCTGCGCGACGGCCGCCGGGTCGCCGACGCCCTCGGCAGCGTCCTGGACGGCGACTTCTTCCACGCCTCCCTGATGAGCGCCCACTACCCCCGCCGCGACGTCTACAACGCCGACGCCGCCCACACCCTCCCCGCCGTGCTCGTCGAGGCGCTCGTCCAGTCGACCCCCGACCGGCTGGTCCTGCTGCCCGCGCTCACCCCCGCCCTGCCCTCGGGCGAACTCCGCGGCGTCCGCACCCGGTTCGGCGCGGAGCTCGACCTCGCGTGGACTCCCGCCGGCGCACGGGCGGTCGTCCGGCCGCACCGCACCCACCGCATCGAACTCCGGACTTCCACCGGCGACGGGGAGTTCCTCGACCTGGTCGCCGGAGAAGACCACGTCCTCACCTGGGGACGCGGTAACCCCCCATGAAAGACACCGCACCTCCCCCCACCCATGGAAGGGACACCATGGCAACACGCACCCGCAACAGGCTCGTCAAGGCCCTCCTCGCCCCCGCGATCGCCCTCGGCATCACCGTCGGAGCGGCCTCCGCACCCGCCTCGGCCGCCGTCTGGAGCTCCTGCGACCAGTGGGGCAACACCAGCCTGAACGGCTACACGCTCTACAACAACATCTGGGGCTCCGGCGCCGGCAGCCAGTGCTTCTGGGCGAACTCCGGCACCAACTGGGGCGTCTGGGCCAACCACCCCAACACCGGCGGCATCAAGTCCTATCCGAACTCCAAGAAGGTGGTCAACAAGACGATCACCTCGCTCGGTTCGCTCTCCAGCAGCTACAACGTCACGGTCCCGTCGTCCGGCGCCTACAACACGTCGTACGACATCTGGGACACCGACTACGACTACGAGATCATGCTCTGGGTCAACTACAACGGCGCCGTCGGCCCCCTCGGCACCTCGCAGGGAACCGTGACCCTCGGCGGCCACACCTGGACCGTCTACAAGGGGAACAACGGCGCGAACGAGGTGTTCTCGTTCCTGCGCACGTCCGACTCGTCCTCCGGCACCGTCAACGTCCTCCCGATCCTCAAGTGGATCAAGGACACGAAGGGCTGGTTCGGCAACGAGACCATCGGTGACGTGCAGTTCGGCTTCGAGATCACCTCGTCCCCCGGCGGGCTGGACTTCGTGACCAACAACCTGACCGTCAGCAGCAGCTGACGCAGGGCGCGCCGAGGCCGGCCGGCCCTACGCCCGGTCGACCTCGGCCCGCAGCGCGTTGTACCCGGCGAACGCCGAGTCGACGTCGGCACGGGTCAGGCCGTACCGGGACAGGTCGTAGCTGTGCGGCCGGGTGCCCTTGGGCCGGGCCGCGACCTTGGGGAGCCGTGCCGCGTCGGCCTCGGTCCACCGGGCGCCGACGGCGTCGTAGAGCTTCGGGGCGCCGCTCGCCGGATCGGAGCCCAGCCAGGAGTACGGGACGTCGACGAGCGCCCCGCGCGGGATCGAGGCCCGGGCCGCGATCCCGCGCCGCACGGAGTCGCTCAGCAGCTCCAGCCAGGTCGCGCCGAGGCCGTGCAGATCGAGCGGGCGCAGCGTGATGGCCATCCCGTGCTCGATCAGACTGCAGAAGGACGCCACGACGGCCGCCGGATCGCGGTGCGTCCACACGAGCGTGGCGTCGGGGAAGACGGCGAGCAGCGCGTCGAGGTTTCCGGTGTGCAGCGGCGACTTCAGCACCCAGCGACGGCGGGGCCGGCCGTACTGGAGCACCTGGTAGATCTGCTTGAGGTACGCGTAGTCGGGGACGAAGTCCCGCGCGTCGAGCGCCGCCCGGTAGGCGGGGATACGGGCCTGCGACAGCGGCATGATCGTGTGCGGGAGGGCGAAGGTGCACTCCTCGGGGCCCTCCGCGACCAGCGGATGGATGTCGCGGTAGCGCGGGGCGAAGAGGTTGATGCCGCCGACCATCATGCGGGCGGCCCTGACCGCCTTCTCGCGCTGCTCGGGCGAGCCGTCCAGATCCGGTGTCAGTAACTCCCACAACAGCGGACATCGGTGCTGCTCCGAGAGGGACAGCACCCCGTGGGTGAGCGTGGTGGCGGTGCGCGGCAGGCCGACGACGAACACCGGCCGCTCGATGGGCTCCTGCGCGATCCCGGGGTGCTCGGCGATCAGCCGCCGGACCCGGGCCCGGTTGGCGAGATGCCTGCGGACATGGCCCTGCGCCGACCACCAGCCGACCGGGGTGAGGTTCTCGTCCCGGGCCCAGTGGTCGAGCAGCAGCCGGAAGTCGTCGGAGAAGCCCGCGTCCACCGGACCGGCGTCGGCGGCCAGGCGGTCGAAGGCGCGGTCCGGTGTGCGGCGGGAGGAGAATCCCGCTCTGAGGAGGAGATTGGCCAGGGTGAGGGGGAGCGGGAGGGGGAGAGGGACAGGGACGGAGCCGTGGGAAACGGAGGAAACGGCGGACAAGGCGAGCACCCTTTCGTGGAGCGGTGGAGGTAGCGGATCCCAGCCCTCTACCCCACCAACCCCCTTCTGTCACAAGGGTGTTCACGCGGCCCTGAGATTATTCGGCCACCGGCAGCCGCGCCCCGTCCCGCAGGAACAGCGGAAGCCGGTCCAGCGGGGCGTCGACGGTCACCGCCGTGCCGCCCTCGTACGTGTCCCCCGTCCACGCGTCCGTCCAGGTCGCGCCCGCCGGGAGATAGGCCGTGCGGGCCGTGGCGCCCGCCGTCAGCACCGGGGCGACGAGCAGGTCCGGGCCGAACAGGTAGGAGTCGTCCACCGACCAGGTCGCCGGGTCGTCCGGGAACTCCAGGAACAGCGGCCGCATCGGCGGCAGCCCCTCCTCGTGCGCCTCCCGCATGACCTGAAGGACATACGGCTTGAGCCGCTCGCGCAGCCGCAGGTACTTCTCCAGGACCGCGCCGGCCTCCTCGCCGTACGACCACACCTCGTTCGGGCCGCCGGTCATGTCCGGGCCCAGCGGCATGCCCGGGTCGCGGAAGCCGTGCAGACGCATCAGCGGGGACAGCGCCCCGAACTGGAACCAGCGGACCATCACCTCCCGGTACGCCGGGTCGTCCGGGTCGCCGCCGTGGAAGCCGCCGATGTCGGTGTTCCACCACGGGATGCCGGAGAGCGCGGTGTTCAGACCGGCCGCGATCTGCCGCCGCAGGGTCGGGAAGTCGGCGCCGATGTCACCGGACCACAGCGCGGCCCCGTAGCGCTGACTGCCCGCCCACGCCGAGCGGTTGAGGGTGATGATCTCGTCGTCGCCGGAGCCGGACGCGCGCAGCCCGTCGTAGAACGTGCGGGCGTTGTCGGCCGGGTAGATGTTGCCGACCTCCAGGCCCGGGCCCGCCCAGTAGCGCAGGTTCTCCTGGAAGCCGGGCTTCAGCTCGGGCTCACAGGCGTCCAGCCAGAACGCGGTGATCCCGTACGGGGCGAGGTAGTTGTCGCGGATGCGCTCCCACACGAACTCCCGGGCCTCGGGGTTCGTCGCGTCGTAGAACGCGATCTGGACCGTCGAGGCGACCCCCTTGTCCGGCCAGTCGGCGTGCGCCATCGGACCGTACTGGGTGCCGATGAAGTAGCCGCGCTGCTCCATCACCGGGTGGTTCTCGCTCAGCGGCGACACCGAGGGCCACACGCTCACGACCAACTTGACGCCGAGCTCCTCCAGTTCACGGACCATCGCCGCCGGGTCGGGCCACTCGCTCAGGTCGAACTTCCAGTCGCCCAGGTGCGTCCAGTGGAAGAAGTCGCAGACGATCACGTCCAGGGGCAGACCCCGGCGCTTGTACTCCCGGGCCACGCCGAGGAGTTCGTCCTGGGTGCGATAGCGCAGCTTGCACTGCCAGAAGCCGGCCGCCCACTCCGGCAGCATCGGCGTGCGGCCGGAGGCCGCGCTGTAGCGGCGCTGGGCGTCGGCCGGGGCGCCGGCCGTGATCCAGTAGTCGATCTGGCGGGCCGAGTCCGCGACCCAGCGGGTGCCGTTGCCCGCCAGCTCGACCCGGCCGATCGCCGGGTTGTTCCACAGCAGGGTGTAGCCCCGGCTGGAGGTCAGCACCGGGATGCCGACCTCGGCGTTGCGCTGGACCAGGTCCAGGACCAGGCCCTTCTGGTCCAGCCGGCCGTGCTGGTGCTGACCGAGCCCGTACAGCTTCTCGTCGTCGTAGGCGGCGAAGCGCTGCTCCAGACGGTGGTGGCCGTTGCCGACGGCCGTGTAGAGGCGCGAGCCCGGCCACCAGAAGTGGGCGCGGTCCTCGGCCAGGATCTCCGCGCCGTCGTCCGTGCGCAGGAAGCGGATCAGTCCCTCGGCGTTCACCTCGACGGTCAGCGCGCCGACCGTCAACCGCCCCTCCCCGTCGACGATCTTGACGCTGCTCTCGGTGGCCGGCGGCTCGTCGAGCAGCGCGCCCGGCAGCCCCTCGAGGATCGGCCCGCCGAGCCGGGCACGCACCCGGACGGCGTCCGGACCCCACGGCTCGATGCGCAGGGTCTCCTGGCGGCCGCTCCACTCCAGCGCGCCGCCGCGCTCACGGAAGGTGCCGACCGTGGGCGACGACTGCGCGAGACTGACCTGAGGCTGGTTTTCGACAGGCTGGTTCACGTGGGGTGCTCCCTTGAAGGAGTGCAGGCAGACGGGGTGCAGACATGGGGGTGCCCTGAGACGCCGCTGGTGCGGCCCGGCGTCAGGAACGTCGGGAGGATCGGGAAGGTCGGAAGGCCAGGACGGTCAGGAAGCGGCGGGCGCCGGTCCCGTGCTCGCCCGGACGGTCAACTCGGGGGCGATCAGCACGACTTCGTCGCTGCCGCGGCCCTCCAACTTGGCGACCAGGCGTTCCACGGCGTGCCGGCCCATCTCCTGCGCGGGGATGGCGACCGACGTCAGCCGTACCGAGGCCTGCACGGCGACCTGGTCGGGGCAGATCGCCACCACCGACACGTCCTCCGGCACGGCCCGGCCCTGCTGACGCAGCAGCGCGAGCAGCGGCTCGACCGCCGACTCGTTCTGCACGACGAACCCGGTGGTGCCCGGTCGCTCGTCGAGCACCCGGGCCAGCGTCACGGCCATCGCGTCGTACCCGCCCTCGCACGGACGGTGCAGCAGCCGCAGGCCCAACTCCTTCGCCCGGTACCGCAGTCCGTCGAGCGTGCGCTCGGCGAAGCCGGTGTGCCGTTCGTAGACCGCCGGCGCCTCGCCGATGACAGCGATGTCGCGGTGGCCGAGCGTCGCCAGATGCTCCACGCACAGTGCACCGGTCGCCGCGAAGTCGAGATCCACGCAGGTCAGGCCGGAGGTGTCGGCCGGCAGCCCGATCAGCACGGACGGCTGGTCGGTCGAGCGCAGCAACGGCAGCCGCTCGTCGTCGAGTTCGACGTCCATCAGGATCATCGCGTCGGCGAGCCCGCTGCCGGTGACACGGCGGACGGCGTCGGGACCCTCCTCGCCGGTGAGCAGCAGGACGTCGTAGCCGTGGCTCCGTGCACTGGTGGCCACCGCGATGGCGATCTCCATCATCACCGGCACATACATGTCGGTGCGCAGCGGGATCATCAGCGCGATGATGTTCGAGCGGCTGCTGGCCAGCGCGCGGGCGCCCGCGTTCGGGTGGTAGCCGAGTGTGCGGATGCTCTGCTCGACCCGCTGCCGGGTGGTCGTGGAGATGGACCGCTTGCCACTGAGGACATAGCTCACCGTGCTCGCCGAGACTCCGGCGTGCTGGGCGACCTCGGCGAGGGTGACCATCCAGCTCTCCAAGTTTTGTGAAGCGCTTCGACAGTGCGCATTGCGAACAGGGGCGGGTGAGGGTGGTTCGACAGTAGCTCTAGCGGGGGTGGGTGTCCATAGGTTGTCGAAGCGCTTCGACAGCGAGTTGCGGGGGATTGGTGGAGAAGGCTACGGCAACCTTTTCCGGCCCCGGCGGCCACTGGAGTCACGTAAGCGCGATCCGCCCCCGGAAGGACCCCCATGCAGCACCGTCGTCCCCGCCTGTCGAAGAAGGCCAAGGCGCTCACCGCCGCCGCGGTCGCCCTCGCGGCCGCCGCCGGCGTCACCGTCGCCCAGGCGGGCGAGTCGAGCAAGAAGTGCACGGCCTTCGACACCGTCACGCTCGGCAAGTACTACGTGAACAACAACCTCTGGGGCCAGGACAAGGCCACCGGCAGCCAGTGCGTCTGGGACGACTCCCAGTCGGGGTCGACCATCTCCTGGGGCACCAGTTACTCCTGGGCCAACAACAGCAAGGGCACCGACGGGGACGTGAAGTCGTACGCCTCCACCGTCCTCGGCTGGCACTGGGGCTGGAAGGTCGACAAGGCGTCCACCGGACTGCCGATCAAGGTCGGCGACCGCAAGAAGGTGACCGCGAGCTGGGAGTTCTCGCTCCCCGCGAACCCCGGCACCATGAACGTCGCCTACGACCTGTGGCTCCACACCAAGAACACGGCGGACTGGCAGGACCAGCCCACCGACGAAATCATGATCTGGCTCAACCGGCAGGGCGGCGCGGGCCCGCTGGGCGCCAAGTACGGCAGCGTCAGCCTGAACGGCGCGATGTGGGACATCTACCAGGGGGACATCGGCTGGAAGGTGTACTCCTTCGTCCGGCGTACCAACACCACCAAGGCCACCCTCGACCTGGACGACTTCACCCAGGCACTCGTTCGGCGCAAGCTGCTGAGCAACGACAAGTACGTCTCCGGCATCGAGTCCGGCACCGAGGTATTCAAGGGAACGGGCCGACTGGACACCAGGTCCTACTCGGTCACCATCGGCTGAACGCGGACGCGTGGGGTGGCCACCTCGCCCGGGATCGGGTACCAACGATCGAGTAGCACTCATCGGTAACCAATGTGGTCCGAGATCCCGATTCGCGGCGAGGTGAGCCTCATGTCCGCACCACCCCTCAAGAAACCCACCGTCACCGAGCGTGAGGCCCGCCAGGTCGCCGAGGCCGCCCGGGAACAGAACTGGCGCAAGCCGAGCTTCGCCAAGGAACTGTTCCTGGGACGCTTCCGGCTCGACCTCATCCACCCCCACCCGGTCCCCTCCGAGGAGGCCGTCCGGCGCGGTGAGCAGTTCCTGGCCAAACTCCGCGACTTCTGCGAGACGAAGGTCGACGCGGCCCGCATCGAACGCGAGGCCAGGATCCCCGACGAGGTCATCAACGGGCTCAAGGAGCTCGGCGCCCTCGGTATGAAGATCGACCCCAAGTACGGCGGCCTCGGTCTCACCCAGGTGTACTACAACAAGGCGCTCGCGCTGGTCGGCTCGGCCAGCCCCGCGATCGGCGTGCTGCTGTCGGCGCACCAGTCCATCGGCGTGCCCCAGCCGCTGAAGCAGTTCGGCACCGACGAGCAGAAGCAGCGGTTCCTGCCGCGCTGTGCCACCACCGCCATCAGCGCCTTCCTCCTCACCGAGCCCGACGTCGGCTCCGACCCGGCTCGCCTCGCGACCAGCGCGGTGCCGGACGGGGACGACTACGTCCTCGACGGGGTGAAGCTGTGGACCACCAACGGCGTCGTCGCCGACCTGCTGGTCGTGATGGCACGGGTGCCGAAGAGCGAGGGCCACAAGGGCGGCATCACCGCCTTCGTCGTGGAGACGGACTCGCCCGGCATCACCGTCGAGAACCGCAACTCCTTCATGGGCCTGCGCGGCATCGAGAACGGCGTGACCCGCTTCCACCAGGTCCGGGTCCCGGCCGCGAACCGGATCGGCGCCGAGGGCACGGGCCTGAAGATCGCCCTCACCACCCTCAACACCGGCCGGCTCTCGCTGCCCGCGTCCTGTGTGGCCGCCGGCAAGTGGAGTCTGAAGATCGCCCGCGAGTGGTCGGCGGCCCGCGAGCAGTGGGGCAAGCCGATCGCCCACCACGAGGCGGTGGGCGCGAAGATCAGCTTCATCGCCGCGACCACCTTCGCCCTGGAAGCCGTACTGGACCTCTCCTCCCAGATGGCCGACGAGGACCGCAACGACATCCGCATCGAAGGCGCGCTGGCCAAGCTCATCGCCTCCGAGCTGGGCTGGCGGATGGCCGACGAACTCGTCCAGATCCGCGGCGGCCGCGGCTTCGAGACGGCCGAGTCGCTCGCCGCCCGCGGCGAACGCGCGGTGCCGGCCGAACAGGTCCTGCGCGATCTGCGCATCAACCGCATCTTCGAGGGCTCGACGGAGATCATGCACCTCCTCATCGCCCGCGAGGCCGTCGACGCCCACCTCACGGTCGCCGGCGACCTCATCGACCCCGACAAGTCCCTCCAGGACAAGGCGAAGGCGGGCGCGAACGCCGGCGTGTTCTACGCCAAGTGGCTGCCGAAACTGGTCGCGGGATCAGGCCAGCTCCCGGGCACGTTCAGCGAGTTCAAGACCGGCGGAGTCGACCTCTCCCCGCACCTGCGCTACGTCGAACGACATGCCCGCAAGCTCGCCCGCTCCACGTTCTACGCCATGTCCCGCTGGCAGGGCCGGATGGAGACCAAACAGGGCTTCCTCGGCCGGATCGTCGACATCGGCGCGGAGCTGTTCGCGATGAGCGCGGCCTGCGTGCGCGCGGAACTGCTGCGCTCGCGCGACGAGCACGGCCGCGAGGCCTACCAGCTCGCCGACGCCTTCTGCCGCCAGTCCCGCATCCGCGTCGACGAGCTCTTCACCCGACTGTGGAGCAACACCGACGGCGTGGACCGCAAGGTCGTCAAGGGCGTCATGGCGGGCGCCTACGAGTGGCTGGAACAGGGCATCGTCGACCCCTCGGGCGAAGGCCCCTGGATCGCCGAGGCGGCCCCCGGTCCGAGCGAACGGGAGAACGTCCACCGCCCGATCAGGTGAGCCACCGCACACCAGAGCGCAGGGTGTCCTCCTTGGGGGGACACCCTGTCCCGTCGACCACCCCGTGCGGCAACAATGGGGGGCATGAGTGACAGTCCAGCTCCCCTCGCCGACCCGCACCTCGTCTACGATCCCGTCGCGGGCGACGGCCCGAAGGACGTGGTGATCCTCGGCTCGACCGGATCGATCGGCACCCAGGCAATCGATCTCGTGCTGCGCAACCCGGACCGGTTCCGGGTGACCGGCCTGTCCGCCAACGGCGGCCGGGTCGCCCTTCTCGCGGAGCAGGCCCGCCGGCTGCGGGTGCGGACCGTCGCGGTCGCCCGCGAGGACGTCGTGCCCGCCCTGCGCGAGGCGCTCGCCGCCGAGTACGGGGCCGGGGAGCCGCTCCCGGAGATCCTGGCCGGCCCTGAGGCGGCGGCCCGGCTCGCCGCCTCCGACTGTCACACCGTCCTGAACGGCATCACCGGCTCCATCGGCCTCGCGCCCACCCTCGCCGCCCTGGAGGCGGGCCGCACCCTCGCGCTCGCCAACAAGGAGTCGCTCATCGTCGGCGGCCCGCTGGTGAAGGCGCTGGCCGAGCCCGGGCAGATCATCCCGGTGGACTCCGAGCACGCGGCCCTCTTCCAGTCCCTGGCCGCCGGCACCCGGGCCGACGTCCGCAGACTGGTCGTCACCGCCTCCGGCGGCCCCTTCCGCGGCCGCACCAAGGCGGAACTCGCGAACGTGACCGTCGAGGACGCCCTCGCCCACCCCACCTGGTCCATGGGCCCGGTGATCACGATCAACTCCGCGACCCTGGTCAACAAGGGGCTGGAAGTCATCGAGGCACACCTCCTCTACGACATTCCCTTCTCGCGGATTGAGGTGGTCGTGCACCCGCAGTCGTATGTCCACTCGATGGTTGAGTTCACGGACGGATCGACACTGGCCCAGGCGACGCCCCCCGACATGCGCGGGCCCATCGCCATAGGCCTCGGCTGGCCCCGGCGCGTCCCCGACGCGGCGCCCGCCTTCGACTGGAGCAAGGCGTCGACCTGGGAGTTCTTCCCGCTCGACAACGAGGCTTTCCCCTCGGTGAACCTCGCCCGGCACGTGGGCGAGCTCGCGGGCACGGCCCCGGCGGTGTTCAATGCGGCCAACGAGGAGTGCGTGGAGGCGTTCCGCAAGGGCGCGCTCCCGTTCAACGGGATCATGGAGACGGTCACCCGGGTCGTGGAGGAGCACGGCACGCCGGTGACGGGAACTTCACTGACCGTGTCGGACGTCCTCGATGCGGAGACCTGGGCACGGGCCCGGGCCCAGGAACTGACGGCTACTGCGGAGGCGCGTGCATGACAGCCCTGATGATGATCCTCGGCATAGTCATTTTCGCGGTCGGCCTGCTCTTCTCGATCGCCTGGCACGAGCTGGGACACCTGTCCACGGCCAAGTACTTCGGCATCCGCGTGCCGCAGTACATGGTCGGCTTCGGCCCGACGATCTTCTCGCGCAAGAAGGGCGACACCGAGTACGGCATCAAGGCGATCCCCTTCGGCGGCTACATCCGCATGATCGGCATGTTCCCGCCGGGCGACGACGGCAGGATCACCGCCCGCTCCACGTCACCCTGGCGCGGCATGATCGAGGACGCCCGCTCGGCCGCCTACGAGGAGCTCCAGCCGGGCGACGAGACCCGCATGTTCTACACCCGCAAGCCGTGGAAGCGGTTCATCGTGATGTTCGCGGGCCCGTTCATGAACCTGGTGCTCGCGGTGGCCCTGTTCCTCACGGTCCTGATGGGGTTCGGCATCCAGCAGCAGACCACCACGGTCAGCTCGATCTCCCCGTGCGTCATCTCCCAGACCGAGAACCGTGACGCGTGCAAGTCGACCGACCCGGCCTCCCCGGCCGCGGCCGCCGGCATGAAGCCGGGCGACAAGATCGTCTCCTTCGGCGGCCAGAGGACGGACGACTGGAACACCCTCTCCGACCTGATCCGCGTCAGCGCCGGCAAGGAAGTGGCGATCATCGTGGACCGGGGCGGCCAGGAGGTGACCCTGCACGCCAAGATCGCCACCAACCAGGTCGCGAAGAAGGACGGTGACGGGGCGTACGTCCAGGGCGAGTACGTCAAGGCCGGCTTCCTCGGCTTCAGCTCGGCCACCGGCGTCGTCAAGCAGGACTTCGGCGACTCCGTGTCCTGGATGACCGACCGGGTCGGCGAGGCCGTCGACTCCCTGGCCGCCCTGCCCGGCAAGATCCCGGCCCTGTGGAACGCGGCCTTCGACGGTGCGCCCCGCGAGCCCGACTCGCCCATGGGCGTGGTCGGCGCGGCCCGCGTCGGCGGCGAGATCTTCACCCTGGACATCCCGGCCTCGCAGCAGCTGGCCCTGGCCGTGATGCTGGTCGCCGGCTTCAACCTCTCCCTCTTCCTCTTCAACATGCTCCCGCTGCTGCCCCTGGACGGCGGACACATGGCGGGCGCCCTGTGGGAGTCCCTGCGCCGCAACACGGCGAAGGTCCTCAAGCGCCCGGACCCGGGCCCGTTCGACGTGGCGAAGCTGATGCCGGTGGCCTACGTGGTGGCGGGCATCTTCGTCTGCTTCACGGTCCTGGTTCTGATCGCGGACGTGGTGAACCCGGTCAGAATCTCCTAGACACCCAGAGTTCACGACGGCCCGGCACACTCTGTGCCGGGCCGTCTCCCATGCGGTGGGCAGTGACCGGTGTGATGTGCTCCCGCCCCTCCCGGTGCCGTAATCTCGAAGCCTGGAACCCGCCACAGACGGGACCTGGGCCTTGATCCACGACTTGGGGTTGCACAGCAGATGACTGCGATTTCTCTCGGCATGCCGTCCGTTCCGACCAGGGTTGCCGAGCGCCGGAAGAGCCGCCAGATCCAGGTCGGATCCGTGGCGGTGGGCGGGGACGCCCCGGTCTCGGTCCAGTCGATGACCACGACCCGGACGTCCGACATCGGCGCGACGCTCCAGCAGATCGCCGAGCTGACGGCGTCCGGCTGCCAGATCGTCCGCGTGGCCTGCCCGACCCAGGACGACGCGGACGCCCTCGCGACGATCGCCCGCAAGTCGCAGATCCCGGTGATCGCGGACATCCACTTCCAGCCGAAGTACGTCTTCGCCGCGATCGAGGCGGGCTGCGCGGCGGTCCGCGTGAACCCCGGCAACATCAAGCAGTTCGACGACAAGGTCAAGGAGATCGCCAAGGCGGCGAACGAGCACCGCACCCCGATCCGCATCGGCGTCAACGCCGGCTCGCTGGACCGCCGCCTGCTCCAGAAGTACGGCAAGGCGACGCCCGAGGCGCTCGTCGAGTCCGCCCTGTGGGAGGCGTCCCTCTTCGAGGAGCACGACTTCCACGACATCAAGATCTCGGTCAAGCACAACGACCCGGTGATCATGATCGAGGCGTACCGCCAGCTCGCCGCCCAGAGCGACTACCCCCTCCACCTGGGCGTCACCGAGGCGGGCCCGGCCTTCCAGGGCACGATCAAGTCGGCGGTCGCCTTCGGCGCCCTCCTCTCCCAGGGCATCGGCGACACCATCCGCGTCTCGCTCTCCGCCCCTCCGGTGGAGGAGGTCAAGGTCGGCAACCAGATCCTGGAGTCCCTGAACCTCAAGCAGCGCGGCCTGGAGATCGTCTCCTGCCCGTCCTGCGGCCGGGCCCAGGTCGACGTCTACAAGCTGGCGGAGGAGGTCACCGCAGGCCTCACCGGCATGGAGGTCCCCCTCCGAGTGGCCGTCATGGGCTGCGTGGTGAACGGCCCCGGCGAGGCCCGAGAGGCCGACCTCGGCGTCGCCTCCGGCAACGGCAAGGGCCAGATCTTCGTCAAGGGCGAGGTCATCAAGACCGTCCCGGAGTCGAAGATCGTCGAGACCCTGATCGAGGAAGCGATGAAGCTCGCCGAACTGATGGAGGCGGACGGCGTCATGTCCGGCGAGCCGTCGGTGTCGGTCGCGGGCTGAGGCACTCTGTCGAGCGCCGGCCGGGGTGCCTCTTTCAGCGCGGGTCCAGGTAATTCCAGCCCGTCCGGCGTTTGAGGACGAGGCCCTTTAAGGGCCGAAGCGGGGGTCTGGGGGCGGCAGCCCCCAGTCACGGCAAGACCGGCCGACGGTCCGTCCCAACCAACAGCAACACCAACACGGGGCGGCACCACCAAGCTTCCGCAGGTACAGTGCGGGGATCAGCTGACCTGAGTGTGAGGCCCCGCGCGTGTTGACCCAGACGACCTCCCGGGTCCTCGAACCGAGCGACCTGGACGCCGCGCTCGCCGTCCTCGACCGCGAGCCCGTAGCCAACGCCTTCGTGACATCCCGTGTGCAGGTCGCGGGCCTCGACCCCTGGCGGCTCGGCGGCGAGATGTGGGGCTGGTACGAGGACGGCATGCTGACGTCCCTCTGCTACGCGGGCGCCAACCTCGTCCCGATCTGCGCCACCCCCCGCGCCGTCCGCGCCTTCGCCGACCGCGCCCGCCGGGCCGGCCGCCGCTGCTCCTCGATCGTCGGCCCCGCCGAGCCGACGACCCAGCTCTGGCGCCTCCTGGAGACCCACTGGGGCCCGGCCCGCGAGGTCCGCACCCGGCAGCCCCTCATGGTCACCGACCGCATGCCCGCCGACATCGCCCCGGATCCCTACGTCCGCCGCATCCGCAAGGACGAGATGGACGCGATCATGCCCGCGTGCGTGGCGATGTTCACCGAGGAGGTCGGCGTCTCCCCGATGGCCGGCGACGGCGGTCTCCTCTACCAGGCACGGGTCGCCGAACTTGTGGGCTCCGGCCGCTCGTTCGCCCGTCTCGACGACCGCGGCAGGGTCGTCTTCAAGGCGGAGATCGGCGCGGCGACCCCCCAGGCCTGCCAGATCCAGGGCGTCTGGGTGGCTCCGGAGTACCGGGGCCAGGGTCTGGCGGCCCCCGGCATGGCGGCGATCCTGCGCTACGCCCTGGCGGACGTGGCCCCGATGGTGAGCCTCTACGTGAACGACTTCAACACGGCGGCGCGGCGCACCTACCGGAGGGTGGGCTTCCAGGAGGTCGGCGCATTCATGAGCGTGCTGTTTTAGCCCCCTGTAGGCTCCCGCCATGGACCTCGTCATCGGCCCCTTGGACCTCCCTGCGCACGTGGACGAGGCCCTAGCCGTCCAGGCCGTGGCCTTCGGGCTGGGCCCCGACGAAGTGGCCGTGAGACGCCAGATCGTCCTGCGCCACATGACGAACCCGGGCGCGCGTGCCTTCGGCGCGACGACCCCCGAGGGCCGACTGATCGGCTTCGTCTACGGCATGCCCAACGACCGCACCCACTGGTGGTCCACCGTCGTCCAGCCCTACCTCCGGGCCCAGGGCAACGAGCACTGGCTGGACGACTCCTTCGTGATCACGGAGCTCCACGTGCACCCCGTCCACCAGAACCGCGGCGCGGGCCGGGCCCTGATCACCACGATCACCGACACCGCGACCGAACCCCGCTCGATCCTCTCCGCGATCGACGCGGACAGCCCCGCCCGCGCCCTCTACCACGCCCTGGGCTACCAGGACCTGGCCCGCAGGGTCCTCTTCCCCAGCGCCCCCCGCCCCTACGCGGTGATGGGCGCGGCGCTCCCTCTCCTGCGCCGCGCATAACGGATTTCCGGGCATGCCGCGCTCCCGGCTAACCTCCTAGCCATCACCCTTACCCAGCAGGTACCCAGCAGGAGTACGAGAACATGGCGAACGCACCGGTCCAGCGCATGTCCCAGTTGATGGCGAAGACGCTGCGCGACGACCCGGCGGACGCCGAGGTGCTCAGCCACAAGCTCCTCGTGCGCGCCGGCTACGTCCGCCGCACCGCGGCCGGCATCTGGTCCTGGCTGCCGCTCGGCAAGAAGGTCCTGGCCAACGTCGAGCGGATCGTCCGTGAGGAGATGGACGCGATCGGCGCCCAGGAGGTGTCGCTCCCGGCCCTGCTGCCCCGCGAGCCCTACGAGGCGACCGGCCGCTGGGACGAGTACGGCCCGGAGCTGTTCCGCCTGAACGACCGCAAGGGCGGCGACTACCTCCTCGGCCCGACCCACGAGGAGATCTTCACGCTGATCGTGAAGGACCAGGCGTCCTCCTACAAGGACCTGCCGGTCATCCTCTACCAGATCCAGACGAAGTTCCGTGACGAGGCCCGCCCCCGCGCCGGCATCCTGCGCGGCCGCGAGTTCCTGATGAAGGACTCCTACTCCTTCGACACCGAGGACGAGGGCCTCGCGAAGTCCTACGCCCTGCACCGCGAGGCCTACCAGAAGGTGTTCACGCGCCTCGGCCTCGACTACCGCATCTGCGCCGCCACGGCGGGCGCGATGGGCGGCTCGAAGTCGGAGGAGTTCCTCGCCCCGGCCGAGGCCGGCGAGGACACCTTCGCGGACTGCCCGAACTGCGACTTCGCGGCGAACACCGAGGCGATCACGTACCGGCTGACGCCGGCGGACGCCGAGGGCGTGCCCGCGCTGGAGGAGATCCCGACCCCGGACACCCCCACCATCGAGACCCTCGCCGCCCACCTCGGCGTGCAGGCTGCCGACACCCTCAAGAACCTCCTCGTGAAGGTGAACGGCGAGATCGTGGCCGTCGGCGTCCCCGGTGACCGTGAGGTCGACCTGGGCAAGGTCGAGGCGCACTTCGCCCCGGCCGCCGTCGAGCTGGTCACCGCCGAGGACTTCGTGGGCCGCCCGGACCTGGTCCGCGGCTACGTCGGCCCGCAGGGCCTGGGCGAGAAGGTCACGTACATCGCCGACCCGCGGGTGGCCCCCGGCACCTCCTGGATCACGGGCGCCAACAAGGAGGGCACGCACGCGAAGAACGTCGTCGCGGGCCGCGACTTCGAGGTCGGCGAGTACGTCGACGTCGTGGTCGTCCAGGAGGGCGACCCCTGCCCCAACTGCGGCACCGGCCTCAAGCTGGACCGCGCCATCGAGATCGGCCACATCTTCCAGCTGGGCCGCAAGTACGCGGACGCGCTGAAGCTCGACGTCCTCGGCCAGAACGGCAAGCCGGTCCGCGTGACCATGGGCTCCTACGGCATCGGCGTCTCCCGCGCGGTCGCCGCCCTCGCCGAGCAGACGGCCGACGACAAGGGCCTGTGCTGGCCCGCCGAGGTCGCCCCGGCCGATGTGCACGTCGTCGCGGCGGGCAAGGCCCTCCAGACCGAGCTGGCGCTCGACGTCTCCGAGAAGCTGCGCGCGGCCGGTCTGCGCGTCCTGGTCGACGACCGGGCCGGCGTCTCCCCGGGCGTGAAGTTCACCGACTCCGAGCTGATGGGCGTACCGAAGATCCTGGTCGCGGGCCGCCGCTCCGCCGAGGGCGTCCTGGAGCTGAAGGACCGCAGGACCGGCGAGCGCGAGGAGCTCACGGTCGACGAGGCGATCGCCCGCCTGACGGCGTGATCCGAAGACGTCATTTGAGAGAAGACGTCATTTAAGAAACGTCTCAGGGAGTTCTGTCGAGACGTATGGCCGCCTCACAGACTTCTCTCAGGCCGTTCCCCGACCGTAGGACGTGACAGAGCGTCACTATGGAGGGGAACGGTCATGGCGACCAGAGAAGACGAGCGGGGGGCCGCGGCGGCGGTCCGCAGAGGCGCACGGCGCACGGCGGCCTTCGCCGCGGCGGTGACGCTGGCCGCGGCGGCCGGGGTGTTCGCCCTGGTCGGCACGATGCAGGCGGACGCCACCACGACGGCGAGCAGCACGAGCACCAGCAGCAGCGACTCCTCGTCGAGCAACTCGTCCACCGATAGCACCACATCCACTGACAGCACCGCGTCCACCGACAGCGACACCGGCACGGACGACTCGACCAGCTCGGACAGCTCCACCAGCTCGGACAGCGGTCTCACCTCGTCCTCGTCTTCCTCCTCCGGCGGCTCCACCGACTCCACGTCGGGAGCGTCGTGATGAGCACTGCGCTGCGCACCTCTCCCGAGTCCCGCATCACGGCCGCCGCGGAGTGGCGGGCGCTGGGCACCACCGTCCGCGTGGTCGTCACCGACCCGGCCCTGCTGGAGTCCTGCAACCTGCTCCTCGCCCGGCACCTCGCCGAGGTCGACGCGGCCTGCAGCCGCTTTCGCACCGACTCCGAGCTGGCCGCCCTCGACACGGCTGCGGGCCGCCCGGTCCGGGTCAGCCCGCTGCTCGCCGAGGCCCTCGACGTGGCCCTGCGCGCGGCCGAGGCCACCGACGGCGCCGTGGACCCCACCGTGGGCTCCGCGATGGACGCGATCGGCTACGACCGCGACTTCAAGCTCGTCCGCGAGGACGACCGTCCGGTCCGGCTCACGGTCCGGCGCACCCCTGGCTGGCGCACCGTGCGCCTCGACCGCACGACCGGCACGGTCACCGTCCCCGAGGGCGTCCGGCTCGACCTGGGCGCCACCGCCAAGGCCTGGGCCGCCGACCGCGCCGTCCGGACGCTGGCCGCGGCGGCCGACTGCGGAGTCCTGGTGAGTCTGGGCGGCGACACGGCCGTCGCGGGGGCGGCCCCGGCGGGCGGCTGGCAGATCCGCGTCCAGGACGTCACGGGACCCGTCGACGAGCCGCCCGCCCAGGGCCCGTACGACTCGGTGGGCCTGCACAGCGGAGGCCTCGCGACCTCCGGCACCGCGGCCCGCAACTGGCGCCGGAGCGGCCACGACCTGCACCACATCGTCGACCCGCGCACCGGCCTCCCCGTCCGCACCCCGTGGCGCACGGTCTCGGTCGCCGCCCGCACCTGCGCCGACGCCAACACGGCGACCACCGCCGCCCTGGTCAAGGGCGCGGGCGCGGAACGCTGGCTGACGCGGCTCGGCCTGCCGGCACGGCTGGTGAGTCAGGACGGCCTGGTCGTCACCACGCCGGGCTGGCCGACCGACTCGGCCCGAGGAGCGGCCGCGTGACCTCCGAGACCCTCTGGTACGCCAACCGGGCGACGGGCGCCGTCTGCCTCGTCCTCTTCACGGTCGTCGTCCTGCTCGGCGTCGCGGTGAGACTCAAGGCCCGCGTCCCCGGTCTGCCCCGCTTCGGCACGATGAGCCTGCACCGCACGCTCTCGCTCTCCGCGACCGCCTTCCTGGCCCTGCACATCACGACGGCGATCGTGGACGGCTATGTGAACATCACGGTCGTCGACGCCCTGATCCCCTTCGTCTCCGACTACCAGCCCCTCTGGCTGGGCCTCGGCACGGTCGCCTTCGACCTGATGCTGGCCGTCCTCGTCACCAGCCTGCTGCGCGAGCGCCTCGGCCACCGCACCTGGCGGGCCGTCCACTGGCTGGCGTACGCCTCCTGGCCGGTCGCCCTCGTGCACGGCATCGGCATCGGCACGGACACCGGCGCCGACTGGATGACCTGGCTGACCGTGGCCTGCGTCGCCACCGCGGTCGCCGCCTTCGCCGCCCGGCTCGCGCATGCCGCCCGCGCCGCCCGCCGCACCCCCGCAGCCCTCCTGCGCACCGCCGAAGGAGCCCGACCGTGACCGCGACCTTCCCGGACCTCTACATGCCCCCTCGGCTCCTCGCCCCCGGCGCCGCCCCCGCCGACCTCGCCACTCACCACCAGCGCTATGGACCCCTGGCCCTCGGCGACCCCGAGAGCGTGCTCCGCACGGTCGCCGAGTCCGGCCTCACCGGCCGCGGCGGCGCCGGCTTCCCGACCTACCGCAAGCTCGTCGCCGTCGCCGAGGCGGGCCGGCGCACCGGCCGCGCGCCCGTGGCCGTGGCCAACGGCGCCGAGGGCGAACCGGCCAGCCACAAGGACAAGACCCTGCTGCGGCTGTCCCCCCATCTCGTCCTGGACGGCCTCCAGACGGCGGCGCAGCTGATCGGCGCGGGGGAGGCCTGCATCGCCGTCGAGGACGGCGCGACCTGGCTGGAATCGGCCCTGGCCCAGCGCACCGCGGACCCGCTGCCCGTGAAGGTCGTCCGGCTGCCCAAGTCGTTCCTGTCCGGTCAGGCCTCCGCCCTCGCCCGGTATGTCTCCGGCGGGCCGGCCCTGCCCACGCACCAGCGTCCGCCGGTCCGCGAACGCGGGGTGCACCGGGCCCCGACCCTCGTACAGAACGTGGAGACCCTGGCCCACCTCGCGCTGGTCGCCCGCTACGGCGCCGACTGGTACCGCACGGCAGGCACCCCGGCCCAGCCCGGCAGCGTCCTGTGCACGATCCATGTGCCGGGCCGCGAACCCCGGGTGGTGGAGGCCCCCTACGGGCTGCCCATCGGACGGGTGCTGCCACTGGAGGGAGCCCAGGCGGTCCTCGTCGGCGGCTACCACGGCACCTGGATCCCGGCGGCCGAGGCTGCTCAACTCGCCCTGGACTCGGGCTATTTGGGTGCCGGCGTCCTCGCCGCGCTCCCCGTGAGCCGCTGCGGCCTCGCCGAGACCGCCCGCGTCCTGCGCTACCTCGCCCTGCAGTCGGCCGGCCAGTGCGGCCCCTGCCTCAACGGCCTGCCCCGCATCGCCACCGCCTTCCGCACCCTCGCCGCCCCCGGCCCGCAGGGCACGGTCCGCGCCGACCTCGCCCGCTGGTCGGGCCTGGTCGAGGGACGCGGCGCCTGCCATCACCCCGACGGCACCGTCCGCCTGGTCCGCAGCGCCCTGACGACCTTCGCCGCCGAGGTCGACGCCCACGCCCGAGGCCGCTGCACCGCGACCGATCGAACCCCCCTGCTGCCGGTCCCCCAGGAGAGCCGCCCATGAGCACGGCCCAGCGCCTCGACATCGACTGGACGTCCTGCCGGGGCCACGGCCTCTGCGCGGACTTCCTCCCGGAGCACATCACCCTGGACGAGTGGGGCTACCCGATCGTCGACGGCGCTCCCGTCCCCGCGCGGACGGTGAAGCGGGCCCGCCGGGCCGCGGCCGACTGCCCGGTGCTCGCCCTCAAGCTCGCTCCGGCACAGGACGGCTGACGGCGGGTCAGCCGACCTCCACCGTGACGCCGCGGGAGGCGGCGAGCTCACACGGGATCTCCACCCGCATGCCGCAGAAGCACATGAGCAGATCGCCGCGCGACGCGGGAGCACCCAGATCGATGGTCAGGATGTCCCGGACCTCCCGGAGCACGTCGCGGACCTGGAAGCCCCTGGCCACGCGGATGCTGACCTCGTCCGGATCCCAGACCGCGATTCTCGGCAGATTGTCTGCCATACAGATGTGGATGCACACAGATGTCTCCCCAGGGATGCGCCACAACACGCAGAAATCCGCTCCGGGAGGCCAGCGGCTGACTGATGGTACCGATGGCCGCCGGGACTGTGGGGGGTTTCGTCATATTCATCCGTAACGCGGAGGCCGTCTCAGGTGATACGGCTGACCTGAAGCATCGCCTCGGCGTCCTTGAGCAGGGCCCGCTGCCGTGACTCAGGCAATTGCCGGTACAGCTTCAGGAGTCGGGCCTCGCGCTCGTCACCGCTGGGACCGGGCACGGGGCGGCCCACGGCCTCGAAGAACTCCCTCGGTGTGGTGTGCACGCCCCAGCGCCGAAACGTCTCGACCATGGCCCGCAGCTTCTCCGGGTCGACACGGGAGGTGCCGCGGGTGCGGTTCATCCAGGCGTTCAGCGTCGGGTACGAGATGCCGGCCTCCGCCGCGAGGTCCTTCTGCGTCCTTCCCCGGGTCTGCGCCAGGAGACGTTCGAGCAGAGCCGCCAGGTCCTCGTCCTGACGCGTGGGATCGTGGCCGGGGTCCGGGTCTCCTGAAAGGCGCTGCTGGTTCGTCACGCCTCAGAGGATCGGTCATCGATATCTACATGCGCAAGTAGATCGAAGACCGGCGGCACGAGCTTCGGGAGCACGCCGGAGCACGGGTGATGCACCGGTGTCATCGTGCGCCCCCGTGCTCCCCGTAGGGGCTCCGAGCACCCTTCCCTCGCGGTCCGTGAGCGCCTTGACACTGTATGCATCTACGTGAAGACTGTAGATAATTCCGGACAGGCGCCGGGTGACGTCCCGTCCAGGAATCTACATCTACATGAATATTGGAGATGGGGAGGCCATCATGCCCGCACCGAAGCACGCCGCCGCCGCGGACCGCCCGGAACCCGAACTGGTCGCCCGGGCCCGCACGGGCGACCGGGAGGCGTTCGCCGCGCTCTACGACGAGCATTACCGCGTCGTGTACGGCTACCTGTTCGTCCGCACACGCGACAGACATCTGGCGGAGGACCTGACCCAGGACGCGTTCGCCCGCGCCCTGAGCCGCATCGACGCCTACACCTGGCAGGGCACGGCGTTCGTCGCCTGGCTGATCACCATCGCCAAGAACCTCTACCTCGACGAACTGGGCCGCGGACGCACCCGGCTGGAGACCCCCGTCGCCGAGTTCCACGACTCCCGGCAGCCGGGCCGGGCCGCGGAGTCGCTCGCCCTGCGCGAACTGGAGGCCGTCGAGGCCCACGAGACGGTCCGCACCGTGCTGCACTCGCTCAACGACCACCAACGACACTGCGTGGAACTGCGCTTCCTCGACGAACTGACACCGGCGGAGACGGCCCAGGCCATGGGCCGCAGCGTCGGCGCCGTCAAGACGCTGACCTACCGCGCACTGCGACAACTGCGCTGGACGACCGAGGCGGTGCCGGTGTGAACGGCGTCGACCCGGCCTCCACCCGGCCCCTCGTCGCCCCCCGGCGCCCCCGCGGCCTGCTCCTGCACCGCACCCCGGGCGGCGGCTGGTCCCGGGCCCCGCGCCCGGTCACCGACCTGGAACGACAGGCACTGGCCTGGGACGCCGCATGCGTCCGGGCCCGGACCGTCGCCCGTGCCATCGAGCGGCGACTGGGCGCGCACCCCGGCCCGCACGGCATCCGCGTCGACGGCGACCGGGTGCGGGTCCTGCTCCGCGTCGACGACCACGCCCAATGGGCCCGGTGGCGCTCGTACTTCGGCGTCACCGCGGTTGGCGAACGGGACCGCCCCCGCACGGTGACCGCCGCGGGAGAATGCGACGGCGTCCCGGTCACGGTCGTCGCCCGCGGAGCCGGCACGGCCCCGCCGAGCGCGACCGGCGGGAAACGGCGACGCTTCCGGCTCGGCGGCACGACCTACGACCTGGTGCTGCCGCAGCGCGACGCACAGGGCGACGTCTGGTACTTCCAGGGCTTCCGAAACCCCGACGGCATGCCCTTGCTGTCCCTCGACGGCCGACCCGAGCGATGCTCCCTCGCGAACGTGGAAGCGTATCTGGGGCCGTTGTCGCCGGTGCGGGCCGAGAACTGATCCCCGTTCACCGCCACCGGAGCACCCGATGCCCCCATCCACGACGGACCCCCGCCCGCCCCGCGCCGTCCGTCCCACCGGCCGGCTGGCCGCCGCCCTGCTCCGCCTTCTGCGGCCGGCCGGCCGCACCACCCCGCGGCCGGCCGATCCACCGAACCGCCTCGCCCTGGACCTGGACGACTGCCGGCGGGAACTGGCCCGCTGGCAACGGCACGCCGACTCCTACGAACGGGAACTGACCCACGTCGCCCGCGACCGGGCGCACCTCCTCGCCTGGCTGGCCGCGCTGCACCCGTCGAGCGCCGTCATCACCCCGGTCGCCGACGAGGGACCGGGAGGCACGCACCTGCTGCGGCTCGTCGCCGGGGAACGGCCGCTGTCCTGGCGCCTCCCGCCCGTCGACCTCCCCCTGTTCGCGCACGTCCCCCACGAGGACCGGGCCGCGGCGCATCTCCAACGGGACGGCCCCCGGGACCCGGACCAGGCCGCCCACATCCTCCGGCACACGCGACTGCTGGCCCTGGAGGGCGCCCTGCTCGCCGCCTTCGCCGAGCCACGGCCGCCGGTCCGGTCCACCGAACTCCGACGGTGCACGGCCGACCCGTGAGACTCCGGTCGGCAGGCTCGGGAGGCACGTCGGCCGGACTCCAGCGCCCCTTTGCGGTGACCTCCGGCAAAGGGGCGCTGCCCGGCCCGGTCACCGCACGACCGGCACCCGCGACACCCCTACAGCCAGCCCGCGAACTCCAGCAGCAGCTCGGCATCCCGGGACCGCCCGACCCTTCGCGCCCGCACCCCCGACTCCACGGCCCGGAAGAGCGTCCACCCCCGCACCCGCTCCTGATCCAACTCCAACGACTCGGCCAGCTTCCGCACCCGCCGCCGAACCGTCGCCGCCCCCGAGGGCGAGGCGATGAGGTCCTCCACCCGATCCCGCACCAGCCGGGCCAGATCGAACGCGCACTCGCCCACCACCGGATCCGGCCCCACGGCCAGCCACGGCGACCGCTCACCCGCCAGCACCTTGCTCTGCCGAAACGTCCCGTGCAGCAACCGCTGCTCCGGGGCCGACGCCAGCAACTCCTCCCGGGCCGCGAGGGCCGCGTCCACCAGGGCGACGACCTCCGCGTCCGAACTCGCCCGCATCGCCTCCGCCTGCCGCCCGGTCCGCTCTGCCACGCTCCCGAAGGAGTGCCCGGCCGGTGGCTCCACCCACAGCCGCCGCAACGTCCCCGCCGCCTCCAGCAGCGCCTTCGCCTCCGGCAGCGACCGCACCGACACATCGGGATGCAGCCGCTCCAGCAGCAGCGCCCCCGCCACCTGCGGCTGAGGCTGCGGCCCCTCCAGCAGTTGGACGGCGCCCAGGCCGTCCCAGTGCGCCAGCGCGGCCCGCTCGGCCTCGGGCCGGAACCGGGGCGGGGCCAGCTTCAGCACGGCCGGCGTCCCGTCCGGGCGCCGCACGAGCAGGACCAGACTGGTCCGGCCGCCCGGCACCTGCACCCGGTCCACCGTCAACTCGCGTAGAGCGACGGCCTGTCGGGCCGCCTCCGGCAGCTTCTCCAACCAGCCGTCACCGTCCGGTGCCGTCTCACCGAGCGCCCTGACCAGACGCTGCGGCGGTTCGAAAGCCATGCGCGAGTCGTTCCCTTCCCTGTCCCGATTACGCCGCCGGGGTCCCCGAGGCGGTGGCCGGATCCGTAGCCGTCGGCCCCGCCTGCCCCGTCCGCTCGGCGAGACCAGGGAAGGCTACGCTCCCGCCGCGCCAGCGCGCCGCGCGGACCGCCGCCTCCCGCAGCGCCGCCGCCGCGTCCGCCCGCCGTGCGTCCACGGCCGCCCGCACCAGGTCGGAGTACACCCCGGCCACCCGATCCTCCAGCTCCGCGGCGAGCCGGACCGCCGCGGCGGAGTCCGCCACCGCGAACGGCAGCGCGTATCCGGCGCTCGCCGCGACCGGCTCCGCGCCCAGCCCGCGCACCTCGCGCACCAGCGCGTCCCGGCGCGCCCGGTGCGCGTCGTAGGCCGCCCGCGCCTCGGCGCGCCGTCCTTCGCCGACCCGTCCGCCGACGACCCCGTACCCGTACACGACGGCATGCTGTGCGGCCAGCACCGCCTGGAGCGCCGTCAGCTCCTCGTTCGTCGCCTCGCTCATCGGGTCCCCTCCGTCAGCAGGTAGGCGTGGGCCGCGCCGGCCGCCGCCACCGAGGCCAGCAGCCGGGCCAGCTCGCCCGGCATGTCCACCAGTTCCGCGGCCCTGCGGTCGGCGAGCGCCCGCTCGGCCCCGGCCAGCCCGACCAGCGCGTCCTTCTCGGTCACCGGCGCGGCCGGTGCGGTGCTCGTGGGGGAGGAGGAGGCAGGGGCGGAGGCGGTAGGAGAGGAGGCGGTAGGGGACGGAGCTGCCTTTTCGCGACCCCCGAACGCCTCCACATGCCGTACGACCTCCGCCCGCAGCGGTCCCAGCAGCCCCGCCAGCGCCGGATGGACGGCGAGGACGGCGTCGTACCGCACCAGCAGCCCGTTGCTCTCCTGGGCGCCGCGCGCGCGTGCCCGCTCGCTGGCCGACGGACTGCCGCCCGCGCTCTCCTCGGTCTCCTCGGGGCCGGAGGAGCAGCCCACGAGCAGCGCGGCCCCCGCGGCCGACGCGAGCAGCGATCTTCTGGGAAGGGGGAACGGCACGGCAGACGTCCTCGGGATGCTCGACGGAAGACACCAACGGTCAGGAAGGGCGGCGGGCCCGTGATCACCGTACCCGCGCACCCCTTCCGCACCGGTCAGCGGCACCGCGGGTTCGCGGCCCCGGCCACCCTCCGCGCACAGGGATGGACGGCAACACACCCTGCGACCGGATACCCTTTGACCAGACACGCGCCCCATCCCACAACAGCACACGCGGCCGAGGAGTCACCCGGATGAGCACCACCCAGAGCGAGAGGCTGCGAGAGCTCCTGGAACCGCTCGTCGCCTCCCAGGGTCTGGATCTCGAAGAGATCACCGTGGACTCCGTCGGACGCAAGCGGGTGCTGAGTGTCGTCGTCGACTCCGACACCGGAGCGGACCTGGACAGAATCGCCGATGTGAGCCGTGTGCTCTCGGCGAAGCTCGACGAGACGGACGCGATGGGCGAGGGCGAGTACACCCTCGAGGTCGGCACCCCGGGCGCGGAGCGCGCCCTCACCGAGCACCGCCACTATGTGCGCGCCGTCGACCGGCTGGTGCGGTTCCAGCTGACCGAGGGCGGCGAGCTGGTCGCCCGGATCCTGACCGTGGACGACGAGGGACTCGACCTCGAGGTGCCGGGCGTGAAGGGCCGCAAGGCCACCGCCCGCAGACTCGCCTTCGGCGACATCGACAAGGCGCGCGTGCAGGTCGAGTTCAACCGCAAGGGCAAGACCGACGAGAACGACGAGAACGAGATGGAAGAGGAGGCGTAGCCGTGGACATCGACATGAGTGCCCTGCGGGGCTTGGTGCGGGAGAAGGAGATCTCCTTCGACCTGCTGGTCGAGGCGATCGAGTCGGCCCTCCTCATCGCCTACCACCGCACCGAGGGAAGCCGCCGTCACGCGCGCGTGGAGCTCAACCGGGAGACCGGGCATGTGACCGTGTGGGCGAAGGAGGACCCCGAGGACCTCGAGGAGGGGCAGGAGCCCCGCACGTTCGACGACACCCCGTCCGACTTCGGCCGTATCGCCGCCACCACGGCCAAGCAGGTGATCCTGCAGCGCCTGCGCGACGCCGAGGACGACGCGACGCTCGGCGAGTACGCCGGCCGTGAGGGCGACATCGTCACCGGCGTGGTCCAGCAGGGCCGCGACCCGAAGAACGTGCTCGTGGACATCGGCAAGCTGGAGGCCATCCTGCCGGTGCAGGAGCAGGTCCCCGGCGAGACGTACACGCACGGCCTGCGCCTGCGGTCGTACGTCGTCCGGGTGGCGAAGGGCGTGCGCGGCCCGTCCGTGACGCTCTCCCGGACGCACCCCGCCCTGGTGAAGAAGCTCTTCGCCCTGGAGGTGCCGGAGATCGCCGACGGCTCGGTCGAGATCGCCGCGATCGCCCGCGAGGCCGGTCACCGCACGAAGATCGCCGTCCGGTCCACCCGTTCGGGTCTGAACGCCAAGGGCGCCTGCATCGGCCCCATGGGCGGCCGGGTGCGCAATGTGATGGGCGAGCTGAACGGTGAGAAAATCGACATCGTCGACTGGTCGGACGACCCGGCCGAGATGGTGGCGAACGCGCTGTCCCCGGCCCGGGTCTCCAAGGTCGAGGTGGTGGACCTCGCGGCCCGCTCCGCGCGCGTGACCGTGCCCGACTACCAGCTGTCGCTGGCGATCGGCAAGGAAGGGCAGAACGCCCGGCTCGCCGCCCGGCTGACCGGCTGGCGGATCGACATCCGTCCGGACACCGAACAGCCTGGCGAGTAGGTCCGGGGAATAGATCTCGGCCTGCCCTGGCTGAGATCACGACAACAACCGTTCGATCCCTGCCCCAAAGGGGTGAGGTCGGTACGGGGAGGTAGACTTAAACGTGTCTGGCCGGACGCACGCCGGAGCATGCCCTGAACGCACCTGTGTGGGGTGCCGGGAGCGAGCGGCCAAGACGGAGCTGCTGCGCATCGTGGCGATCAAGGACGCATGCGTCCCCGATCCTCGCGGTACGCTGCCCGGCCGGGGTGCGTATGTGCACCCCGCCCCGGTCTGTCTCGACCAGGCGGTACGTCGCCGGGCGTTCACGAGGGCCTTGCGAGCCCCGGGAGCGCTCGACACAAATACGTTGCGCCAGTACATCGAGCAGACGACCGTTGCCGAACAGGCAACACCGTAAGAAGGCGTCGCGCGGAACCTCCGTGCGGCTCTGGTACCCCGCGAGTTGGAAGTAGGTCGAGATTGCGATGAGCACTCGATGAGCACGCGATGAGTACGCCCATGAAGTAGCGACGGTCCGGACACACCCGGACCTAAAAGGAGCGAAGTGGCTAAGGTCCGGGTATACGAACTCGCCAAGGAGTTCGGGGTTGAGAGCAAGGTCGTCATGGCCAAGCTCCAGGAACTCGGTGAATTCGTCCGTTCGGCGTCTTCGACCATCGAAGCGCCCGTTGTCCGCAAACTGACTGATGCCTTCCAGGGCGGCGGCAAGCCCGCCCCGCGCAAGGCTGCCCCCAGGCCCGGCGCGCCCTCCCCGGCGCAGGCGGCCCGTCCGGGCCCGGCTGCTCCGCGGCCGGCCGCCCCCAAGCCTCCCGTGGCGCAGACGCCCGCGGCCCCGGCCGCGCCGGCCGCCGCCTCGGCCCCCGCGCCGGCCGCTTCCGGCCCGCGTCCGGTGCCGGGTCCCAAGCCCGCGCCGCGTCCGGCCCCGGCCGCCCCGGAGTTCACCGCTCCGCCGTCGGCCCCGGCCGCCCAGAAGCCTGCCGCCGCCGCCCCCCAGGGCCAGGGTCAGGGTCCGCGCCCCGGCGCGCCCCGTCCCGGTGGCCGTCCCGCGCCCGGCCAGGGTCAGCAGGACCGTGGCGACCGCGGGGAGCGCGGTGACCGTGGTGACCGCGGTGACCGCGGTCAGCGTCCCGCCGCAGCGCAGGGCCAGCGTCCCGGTGGCGCCGGCGCCGCTCGTCCGGGCGGTGCCCGTCCGGCCGGTCCGCGTCCGGGCAACAACCCCTTCACGTCCGGCGGCAACGCCGGCATGGCGCGCCCGCAGGCGCCCCGTCCGCAGGGCGCTCCGCGTCCCGGCGGCCCGGGTGCTCCCGGCGCCGGTCCCCGTCCGCAGGCCCCCGGTGGCCAGGGCGGCGGTCCTCGTCCGCAGTCCCCGGGCGGCGCACGTCCGTCCCCGGGCGGCATGCCTCGCCCGCAGGGCGCAGGCCCCGGCGGCCCGCGTCCCGGCGGCCCGCGTCCCAACCCCGGCATGATGCCGCAGCGTCCCGCTGCCGGCCCGCGTCCCGGCGGCGGCCCCGGCGGCCGCGGTCCGGGCGGTGCGGGTCGTCCCGGCGGCGGTGGCGGCGGTCGTCCCGGTGGCGGCGGCGGCTTCGCCGGTCGTCCCGGCGGTCCGGGTGCCGGTGGCGGCGCCCGTCCGGGTGGCGGCGGCGGCTTCGCCGGTCGTCCCGGCGGCGGTGGCCCCGGCGGCGGTGGCGGCGGCTTCGGCGGCGGCGGTGGCCGTCCCGGCTTCGGCGGTCGTCCCGGCGGTCCCGGTGGCCGTGGTGGCACGCAGGGCGCCTTCGGTCGTCCCGGCGGTCCCGCGCGTCGCGGTCGTAAGTCGAAGCGGCAGAGGCGCCAGGAGTACGAGGCCATGCAGGCCCCGTCGGTCGGCGGCGTGATGCTGCCTCGCGGCAACGGCGAGACCATTCGCCTGTCGCGCGGTGCGTCCCTCACCGACTTCGCCGAGAAGATCGGCGCCAACCCGGCGTCGCTCGTCGCGGTGATGATGAACCTCGGCGAGATGGTCACGGCCACGCAGTCCGTCTCCGACGCGACCCTCGAGGTCCTCGCCGGCGAGATGAACTACACGGTCCAGATCGTCAGCCCCGAGGAGGAGGACCGCGAGCTGCTCGAGTCCTTCGACATCGAGTTCGGCGAGGACGAAGGCGACGAGGACGACCTGGTCGTCCGCCCGCCGGTCGTCACCGTCATGGGTCACGTCGACCACGGTAAGACCCGACTGCTCGACGCCATCCGCAAGACGAACGTCATCGCGGGCGAGGCCGGCGGCATCACCCAGCACATCGGTGCCTACCAGGTCTCGACCCTCGTCAACGACGAGGACCGCGCGATCACCTTCATCGACACCCCGGGTCACGAGGCGTTCACCGCCATGCGTGCCCGTGGTGCCCGGTCGACGGACATCGCGATCCTGGTCGTCGCGGCCAACGACGGCGTCATGCCGCAGACGGTCGAGGCGCTCAACCACGCCAAGGCGGCCGACGTCCCGATCGTCGTCGCGGTCAACAAGATCGACGTCGAGGGCGCGGACCCGACCAAGGTGCGCGGTCAGCTGACCGAGTTCGGTCTGGTGGCCGAGGAGTACGGCGGCGACACCATGTTCGTCGACATCTCCGCCAAGCAGGGTCTGAACATCGACTCGCTGCTGGAGGCCGTGATCCTCACGGCCGACGCCTCGCTCGACCTGCGGGCCAACCCGAGCCAGGACGCGCAGGGCATCTCGATCGAGTCCCGTCTCGACCGCGGCCGTGGTGCCGTGGCGACGGTCCTCGTCCAGCGAGGCACCCTGCGGGTCGGCGACACGATGGTCGTGGGCGACGCCTACGGCCGTGTGCGCGCCATGCTCGACGACAACGGCAACAACGTCGCCGAGGCCGGCCCGTCGACGCCGGTCCAGGTCCTGGGCCTGACCAACGTCCCGGGTGCGGGCGACAACTTCCTCGTCGTCGACGAGGACCGCACCGCCCGCCAGATCGCCGAGAAGCGTGCGGCCCGTGAGCGCAACGCCGCGTTCGCCAAGCGCACGCGCAGGTTCTCCCTGGAGAACCTGGACGCCGCCCTGAAGGCCGGCGAGGTCCAGCAGCTGAACCTGATCATCAAGGGTGACGCTTCCGGTTCGGTGGAGGCCCTCGAGTCCTCCCTGCTCCAGCTGGACGTCGGCGAAGAGGTCGACATCCGCGTCCTGCACCGCGGCGTCGGTGCCGTCACGGAGTCCGACATCGACCTCGCGATGGGCTCGGAAGCCATCGTCATCGGCTTCAACGTCCGTGCGGCAGGCCGCGCGGCGCAGATGGCCGAGCGCGAGGGCGTGGACGTCCGGTACTACTCGGTCATCTACCAGGCGATCGAGGAGATCGAGGCGGCCCTGAAGGGCATGCTGAAGCCGGAGTACGAGGAGTTCGAGCTCGGTACGGCGGAGATCCGCGAGGTCTTCAAGTCGTCCAAGCTGGGCAACATCGCCGGTGTCCTCATCCGCTCGGGCGAGGTCAAGCGCAACACCAAGGCACGCCTCGTCCGCGACGGCAAGGTCATCGCGGAGAACCTCAACATCGAGGGTCTGCGCCGCTTCAAGGACGACGTCACCGAGATCCGCGAAGGGTTCGAGGGCGGTATCAACCTCGGCAACTTCAACGACATCAAGATCGACGACGTCATCGCGACGTACGAGATGCGCGAGAAGCCGCGGGTGTAACCACCCAGGGTTCGCACCGGCCGGCGGGGATCGCTCCCCGTCGGCCGGTGCGGCGTCCGGCGGACGCACCTGACGCATACACGAGGTAAAACTCCGTCGAGCGCCCGCCTGGATCGTTGTACCGTTCTTGATGTCCCTGCCCCATGGCGGCAGGGCCGTCGATCCCGTACCGGCGGGTGAACCGGTTACACATGTACGTGGGGACTCTGTCCTTCGACCTCCTCCTCGGCGACATACGGTCGCTGAAGGAGAAGCGCTCCGTCGTCCGTCCCATCGTCGCCGAGCTCCAGCGCAAGTACGCGGTGAGCGCGGCCGAGGTGGACGACCAGGACCTTCACCGCAGGGCCAAGATCGGCCTCGCCGTGATCTCCGGCGACACGGAGCATCTGACCGATGTACTGGACCGGTGTGAACGACTGGTCGCAGGCCGCCCCGAAGTGGAGCTGCTGTCGGTCAGACGCCGCATCCACGGCGAAGACGACTGACCGACCAGAAGAAACGCAAGTAGAGATCAGAACGGGAGACGGACCAGTGGCCGACAACGCGCGTGCCAAGAGGCTGGCGGACCTCATCCAGCAGGTGGTGGCCCAGAAGCTGCAGCGCGGGATCAAGGACCCGCGGCTCGGCTCCCACGTCACCATCACGGACACCCGGGTGACGGGCGACCTCAGGGAGGCGACCGTCTTCTACACCGTGTACGGGGACGACGAGGAGCGGGCCGCGGCGGCCGCCGGCCTGGAGAGCGCCAAGGGCATCCTGCGCTCCGAGGTCGGCCGCGCGGCCGGCGTGAAGTTCACGCCGACGCTGGCCTTCGTCGCCGACGCCCTGCCGGACAACGCCCGCACCATCGACGACCTCCTCGACAAGGCGCGCGCCGCCGACGAGAAGGTCCGCGAGGCGTCCGCGGGCGCCGGCTACGCGGGCGGGGCCGACCCGTACAAGAAGCCCGGTGACGAGGACGAGACGGACGACTCCGCCTGATGAACCGCAAGCAGACCCCGCCCGACGGCCTTGTCATCGTCGACAAGCCGTCGGGCTTCACTTCGCACGACGTCGTGGCCAAGATGCGGGGGATCGCCAGGACCCGCCGCGTCGGCCACGCGGGCACGCTCGACCCGATGGCGACGGGCGTCCTCGTCCTCGGCATCGAGAAGGCCACGAAGCTCCTCGGGCACCTCGCGCTCACCGAGAAGGAGTACCTGGGCACGATCCGGCTCGGTCAGACGACCCTGACCGACGACGCGGAGGGCGAGATCACGGGGTCCACGGACGCCTCGAAGGTCACCCGGGACGCGATCGACGCCGGCATCGCCAAGCTGAGCGGCCCCATCATGCAGGTGCCGTCCAAGGTCAGCGCCATCAAGATCGACGGCGTCCGCTCCTACAAGCGGGCCCGGGACGGCGAGGACTTCGAGATCCCGGCCCGCCCGGTCACGATCTCCTCCTTCTCGGTGTACGACGTCCGTGACGCCGTCGCCGAGGACGGCACCGCGGTCCTGGACCTGGTCGTGTCCGTCGTCTGCTCCTCCGGCACCTACATCCGCGCCCTCGCCCGCGACCTGGGCGGCGACCTCGGCGTCGGCGGCCACCTCACCGCCCTGCGCCGCACCCGCGTCGGCCCCTACAAGCTGGACTCGGCGAAGACGCTCGACCAGCTCCAGCAGGAGCTGACCGTGATGCCGATGGCCGACGCGGCCGCCGTCGCGTTCCCCCGCTGGAACGTGGACGCCAAGCGCGCCCGGCTGCTCCTCAACGGCGTACGCCTGGAGATGCCGGACGAGTACGCGGGCGCGGGCGCCGTGGCCGTCTTCGACCCCGAGGACCGCTTCCTGGCCCTGGTGGAGGAACAGAAGGGCAAGGCGAAGAGCCTGGCCGTACTCGGCTGAGGCTGCTCGACTCCGCCCGTGGAGCGGCGAACACGGGGTTGTGCTGCGCCGCCGCTCCACGGTCCCCCCTCGGTTCCCCCACCCCTAGGGTGTATCCGATGTCCCCCTTTCATTCACCCGTCCGGGCAGGCGCTCGGAGTGAACCGAGGGAGTGCAGGGGGGCGCGTTCGCTCCGTGATCTGTCCCGCTGATCATCCCGCCCCTACCGTCGGACAGAGGGCACGCGGGCGCGGTGGGAGGTACGGCGATGGCGGGACGGGGCCCGCGGACACCGCGGCACGAATCCCCTCGGGGCGACACATCTCAGGACACTCCCCAGGACGCCTCGTTGGTCCGCATCCGCGACCTCGCGGGCCGACCGCGCGGCACCGGCTTCGTCGCCGACCACCACGGCACGGTGATCACCAGCCACGAGGCCGTCGACGGCCTGCCCCGGCTCGTGCTGTACGCCGCCGGCGACCGCAGCTGTGTCGTGACCGCCGACGCGGTCACCCCCCTCCCCGAGCTCGACCTGGCACTCGTGCGCACCGAGGGCCTCGGCGCGGACCCGCTGCCGGTGACCGTGCGGGAGGGCGTCGAGACCGGCAGATACGTCCGGCTGGCCGCCGGCTGCTGGCGCGAGGCACGAGTGCTGACCGAGACGTCCGTGACGTACACGGCCACCGACCGCTGCCACCCCCTGGACGACGTCCTGGAACTGGCCATCGGCACGTCCGGCCGGGACGCGCTGCGGCTGGGCGGGGGCGCGGCCGGGGGACCGGTCCTCGACGCCGAGACCGGCGCGGTCGTCGCCGTCCTCGGCACAGCGCTCCGGTCCGGCCACCGCGACACCGGCTTCGCGGTGCTGCTGCGCCCGCGCGTACCGGCGACCGACGACGGTCCGGCATCCGCGGATCGCGAAGCGGAGCCCGCCGGGGGAGCGTGGGGGCCGGCGGCCGGCGATGCGGGGGCGGATCCCGCTGCGGCCGCGGGGGATTCGGCGGGCGGTCCGGCCAAGGGGTGGTCCGCCGCGGCCGACGGTCCCCTCGCCGAGCTGCTCGTCCGCAACGCGGCCACCGTGCCCGCGTACGGCGCCGACCTCAACCTGGCGGGCATCCTGGAGCTCACGGCCAACTCCGTCGGCTCGGACGGCCCGCCCGGCGCGCTGTCCGGCCACCTCGGCCGCACGGCGACCGGCTCCCGCACCGTCGACGCGGTGCCGGTCGAACGCGCCGTCCCCGCACGGGAGTTCGCCGCCTTCGCGGTGAGCCCGACGGCCGTCCTCGGCCTCGTCGGCGCACCGGGCAGCGGCCGTACGACGGAACTCGCGGCCCTCGCCGCCCGCCGTGCCCGGGGCGTACCGCCGGCCCCCACCCTGTGGCTGCGCGGCGCCGACCTGAGGGACGAGGACGACTCCCTCGCCGACGCCGCCCGCCGCACCCTCGTCCGAGCGGCCCGTATCGTGGCGGCCTCCGCCGGCTCGTCGGCCGCCGCCGACCTCGGCGACGTCACCCCCGAGCGCATCGCCCGTCTCGCGCAGGCCGTCGGACGCCCGCTGCTGCTCCTCCTGGACGGCCCCGAGGAGATGCCCCCGGTCCTCGCACACCGGCTCGCCGACTGGACCGAGGGCACCGCGGAGTGGCTGCGGGAGACCGGGGCACGGCTGGTGGTGGCCTGCCGGGGCGAGTACTGGGAGCGGGCGGGAGCCGAGTTCCCGCCGGAGATGCTGTACGGCGGCACCACGCCCGGAGATCCGCTCCCGCCCTGCGTCCGCCTCGGCGACCTCACCCCCGACGAGGCGTGCGAGGCCCGCGCCCGCTACTCCGTGCCCGAGGCCGCGCTCGCCGCCCCCGACGATCGGCACCCCCTCACGCTCCGCCTCCTCTCCGAGGTCCGAGCCGCCCTCCCCGGCCCGCCCGTCTGGTCCCCCGTCGACCGCGACGACGTCCTCGCCGCCTACCTCGATCTGGTGTGCCTGCGTATCGCGGTCCGCCTCGCCGCCGAGAACGGACTGCGCGGCACCGCCGTACGACGGCTCGCGGCGAAGGTCTCCGGCCAGGTGCACGAGGCCGCCCGGCGCAGTCTCGGACCGGGGCAGGGCGAGCTGGACCGGGCCTCGTTCGAGGCGGTGTTCCCCTGGGGACCCGCGCCGGCCCGGCTCGGCGGCGGTGCCGGCTGGGCGTCCGCCGTCCTCGCCGAGGGCCTCCTCGTGCCGGCGGGCGGCGGTTACCGCTTCGCCCACGAGGAACTCGCCGACTGGATCCAGGGCGTCCACCTCGATCTGGGCGAGGCGCTGCGCGCCCTGGTCCACCGCCGCCGCACACCTCAGGGCGGCCGTCCGCTGCCCGTCCCGCACCACCGCATCGGCCCCGTCGTGCAGGCCCTGTTGCTCCTCGCCCGCCAGCAGGGTCCGCACCAACTCACCGCCCAGCTCAGGGAGTTGACCCACGCCCTGGAGGCCGATCCGGGCTCCTGGTGGGCCGCCCGGCTGCTCACCGAGACCCTGCTGCGGGTCCCGGACGCGACGCCGTACACCGGAGTCCTGCGCCTGCTGGCGGACCTGATCGGCGCCCGGGCGGAGGGGAACGGCCGGTTCGCGGACTTCGGCCCCGCCTTCTGGACCGGGCTCGCGCTGCCGCCCGACGCCCGCCTCGACCTCCTGCGCCGCCTGGTCGTCGCCGACGGCGCCCCGCAGGACGCGGACGCGCCCCGCTACCTCGACGCCGTCGCCCGGCTCCTGGCCGCCGACCCCAGCGCCGTCCAGCCGTACCTCACCCACTGGTTCGACGACGAGCGGCCGCTGCCCGCGACCCCGCACGCCACCGTGGCCACGGCCGCACAGGCGCTGCTGCACACCCACCGGCACCGGGCGCTGGACGACCTCACGGAACTCCTCGTCGACTGCGCGCACCCCCGCGCCGACGAACTGCTCGCCGTCCTGGCGGAGGAGGAGCCGTCCGCGCTGTGCCGGGCCGTCGACCGGTGGTCGCACGACGAGCGCCCGGCCCGGCGGGCCGCGGCGATGACGTACGGTCTGCGCGCCGCCCCGCACATCCGCACGGACGCCGACCACCGGCTGCTGCGCTACGCGGCTCTCGCCCTGCTCGCCCGCCCCGTCGACGGTCCGCTGCACGGCGGCGCGCTCGCCCTTCTCGTCCGCGACCCCGAGACCCGCTCCCCGTACCTCCCGCAGACGCTGGAGCGGTTCGCGGCCGGTGACCCCCAACTGCCCCCGAGCGCGCTGCTCGCCGCCCTGAGCACCCACCCCGAGCCGGTCCTGGACGCCTTCAGGACCCGGCTCGCCGCCCCGGAGCGCGCGGACGCGGGCAGCGTCCTACGAGCCCTCGCCGACGTCACCACGCCCAGGCTGGCCCACCGGGTCGCCGTCCTCGTGCGGGAGGCGCTGGAGCGGCGGCCGGAGACCGCAGGGCACGTGGCCGCGTACGTCGACCGGCGCCTCGACCACGGCCCCGCCGCCCGCGCCGTCCTCCTCCCGCTGGTCACGGGCCTGCTGGACGGCGACGGCCCCGAGCAGGTACGGGCCGCCCTGGGCGGCGTACTGGCCGCGCCCGGGGCCCTTCAGTCGCGTCCCCTGCGTCGTGAACTCCTGGAGCACCTGCTCACGCACGAACGGGCCCCGGCCGTCCTGGACGCCGTCCTGCACGCCGCCGCCGGGCGCACCGGCGAGGAACTGCGCGACCTCGTCCACCGCACCGGCCTGCTCCTCGTGCGCACCCCGGACGGCGCGACCCGCTTCGACCGCGGTCTGGTCGAGCTCGGACGGCAGGTGCCGGGCTTCGCCGCACAGGTGGTGGACTGGCTCACGGAGGCGCCGGGGGAGTGGGCCGTGGTGGTCGGCCCCAGCGCCCGCCGCACCATCGAGAACCTGGCGGGCGTACGGGTGCCCGCGTGACGGCACCGCCCCGAGTCCGTGCGTCGGGTCACAGGCCCGATGCCGATGCGGGCCGCAGGCACCCGGCATGGCACCCTTAGACCTGCGTAAGAGGCAATGGTAGATACGGACACGGGTTCGAGGAGCGGTCACAGTGCAGCGCTGGCGTGGCTTGGAGGACATCCCCGAGGGCTGGGGACGCAGCGTCGTCACCATCGGTTCCTACGACGGGGTGCACCGCGGACACCAGCTGATCATCCGGCACGCCGTGGACCGTGCCCGTGAACTGGACGTCCCCGTCGTCGTCGTCACCTTCGACCCGCACCCCAGCGAGGTCGTCCGCCCCGGCAGCCACCCGCCGCTGCTCGCCCCGCACCACCGCCGCGCCGAGCTGATGGCGGAACTCGGCGTGGACGCGCTGCTGATCCTCCCCTTCACCACCGAGTTCTCGAAGCTGTCCCCGGCGGACTTCGTGGTCAAGGTCCTGGTCGACAAGCTGCACGCCAAGGCCGTCGTCGAGGGCCCGAACTTCCGCTTCGGCCACAAGGCCGCGGGCAACGTCGAGTTCCTCAACGAGCAGGGCAAGGTCTACGACTTCGACGTCGAGGTCGTCGACCTGGTGCTGTGCGGCGAGGCGGGCGGCGGTCAGCCGTTCTCCTCGACCCTGACCCGGCGGCTGGTCGCCGAGGGCGACGTCGAGGGCGCGGCGGAGATCCTCGGCCGCCCGCACCGGGTGGAGGGCGTCGTGGTCCGCGGGGCCCAGCGCGGTCGGGAGCTCGGCTTCCCGACCGCCAACGTCGAGACGCTGCCGCACACCGCGATCCCGGCCGACGGCGTCTACGCGGGCTGGCTGCACGCGGACGGCGAGGTGATGCCGGCCGCGATCTCCGTCGGCACGAACCCGCAGTTCGACGGCACCGAGCGCACGGTGGAGGCGTACGCCATCGACCGCGTCGGCCTCGACCTCTACGGCCTGCACGTCGCCGTCGACTTCCTCGCCTTCGTCCGCGGCCAGGCCAAGTTCGACTCGCTGGAGGGCCTGTTGGAGCAGATGGCACAGGACGTGCAGCGCTGCCGGGAACTGGTGGCGGCGGCCCGGTAGCCGACCTGGACGGAACGCCCGAAGGGCGGCCGGTGTCCTGTGACACCGGCCGCCCTTTGGCATGTACGGGCTACTGCTGCGGCGGCTGAGGCGCCTGTGGGTGCTGCGGGTAGCCGTAGCCGGGCGGCGGATACCCGGGGTGCGGCTGCTGAGGCTGCTGCGGGTACGGCTGCCCCTGCGGCTGCTGTCCCTGCGGGGGGTACGGCTGGCCGGGCTGCTGCGGATACGGCTGTCCGGGCATCTGCTGGCCCGGCATCTGCTGGCCAGGCATCGGCGGGGCGGCCATCGGCGGCGGGTTGCCGTCGCTGGTCCACAGTCCCTGACGCTGCTGGTGGCGGATGAAGTCCTCCGCGACCATCGCCGTGAGGTTGAAGTACGCCTCCCGCACCTTCGGCCGCATCATGTCGAGGTCGACCTCGGCGCCGGCGGCCAGATGCTCGTCGAACGGCACGACGACGACACCGCGGCAACGGGTCTCGAAGTGCGACACGATGTCGTCGACCTTGATCATCTTTCCGGTCTCGCGCACCCCGGAGATGACGGTGATGGACCGTGAGACGAGCTCGGCGTACCCGTGCGCGGAGAGCCAGTCCAACGTGGTGCTGGCGCTGCTCGCCCCGTCCACGGACGGCGTGGAGATGATGATGAGCTGGTCGGCGAGGTCGAGCACCCCGCGCATGGCGCTGTAGAGCAGACCGGTGCCGGAGTCCGTGAGGATGATCGGGTACTGGTTGCCGAGCACGTCTATCGCGCGCCGGTAGTCCTCGTCGTTGAAGGTCGTGGACACCGCCGGGTCGACGTCGTTGGCGATGATCTCCAGGCCGGACGGCGCCTGGGAGGTGAACCGCCGGATGTCCATGTACGAGTTGAGGTACGGGATCGCCTGGACGAGGTCACGGATCGTCGCCCCGGTCTCGCGCCGCACCCGGCGGCCGAGGGTGCCGGCGTCCGGGTTGGCGTCGATCGCGAGGATCTTGTCCTGGCGCTCGGTGGCGAGGGTGGAGCCGAGCGCGGTGGTCGTGGTCGTCTTGCCGACACCGCCCTTGAGGCTGATGACCGCGATCCGGTAGCACGACAGCACGGGAGTCCGGATCAGCTCCAACTTCCGCTGCCGCTCGGCCTCTTCCTTCTTCCCGCCGAGCTTGAAGCGAGAGGACGCGGCGGTCGGCCGACCGCTCTTCGCCTTCTGCTTCTTGTTGTTGAGCAGCCGGTCGGAGGACAGCTCCATGGCGGCCGTGTAACCCAGCGGCGCGGCACCCGGGTTCACCGGCTGCCGCTGATCGTGCTGGATCGGCTGCGGCCAGGCGGCCCCGGTCCGAGGATCGACGGGCTGCTGCGGAATCTGCGCCGCGTCGGGACCGGGGACCTGCGGCGCGGGCTGCCCCTGAGGAGCCTGCCCGGGGCCGGGGAACCCCTGCGATGCGGCAGCCGCCTGCTGCGGAATCCCGGACTGCGGAGCCTGCGGCTGCGGGGCCTGAGGCACCGACGGCTGCGGGAACCCGTACCCGCCGGGGGCGGCCGGCGGGGTGGATGCCGGGGGCGCGGGTTGGGGTTGGGCGTCGGGGGTGGGGGGTGCTGCCGGGCCCGCGTTCTGTTGCGGGAAGCCGTAGCCGCCGGGGGCGGCCGGCGGGGTGGGTGCCGGGGCACCACCGGCCTGCGGGAAGCCGTACCCGCCGGGCTGGGGTGCCGGGGGCGCGGGTTGGGGTTGGGCGTCGGGGGTGGGAGGTCCTACGGGGCCGACGTTCTGCTGGGGGAAGCCGTGGCCGCCGGGGGCGTTGGGGACGGGAGGCTGCGGGAAGCCGTAGCCGCCGGGGGCGACTGGCGGGGTGGGTGCCGGGGCACTACCGGCCTGCGGGAACCCGTAGCCGCCGGGCTGGGGTGCGGGGGGCGCGGGGTGGGGTTGGGCGTCCGGGGTGGGGGGTGTTGTCGGGCCCGCGTTCTGTTGCGGGAAGCCGTAGCCGCCGGGGGCGGCAGGCGGGACGGGTGCCGGGGCACCACTGGCCTGCGGGAACCCGTAACCCCCGGGGGCGACCGGCGGCGTGGGGACCGGGGCGTCACCCGGCTGCGGAAAGGCGTAGCCGCCGGGCTGAGGGGCCGGGGGCACCGGTTGGGGTTGGGCGTCGGCGGTGAGGGGCGTTGCCGGGCCGACGTTCTGTTGCGGGAAGCCGTAACCGCCGGGGGCGGCCGGTGGCATGGGCGCCTGGGCCTCACCGGGCTGCGGGAAGCCGTAGCCCGGTTGCGGGGCGGGCGGCTGCTGCGCCGCCGGGGGCTGGGGGAAGCCGTAGCCGGGCTGCGGTGCGGCCGCGGGTGCCGGGGCCGGAGGGTTCCAACCGACCGGCGCGGGCGGAGCCGCCTGCGGCTGCACGGGCGGCTGTTGGGCGGGCGCAGGCGCAGGCGCGGCATCGGCCGGCTGCGGCTGTGCCGGCCACTGTGCCGCCGGTGTGGGCGCCGCGGGCTGATACGACGGCGGCAGCGGAGGCAGTTCGCTCTGCGGGGCCGGCGGGGGAGTCCAGAGGGGCTGCCCGGTGGGAGCGGCGTCCTGGGGCACGCTGTCCTGCGGCTCGGCCGCAGCCGCAGGGACCGCGTCGGAGGGTTCGTCGAGCAGGAAGTCACTTGAAGGGACCGCATCCTGGACGACGTCGGCGCTTGCAGGCGCCGCGTCCTGAACGTCCGTCTCCTCGCCCACGGGAGCCTCGGAGACGACGTCCTCGGGACCGGGGCCGCCCTCAACACCCGTACCGTCGGCATCGGCATCGGCGCCGACTGCCTCCGCGTCCTCGGCGGGAGGCGAGGTCGTGGCCTCCGCGGGCTCCGGGGAATCCACGGTCTCGGCGGCCGCCTCGACAGCCTCGTCGTCCGCCTCCGCAGGCTTCTCGGGCTCGGCCTGCGCCGTGGCGGCCGCGTGCGCCGCGATCTCCTGCTTGAGCGCGGCCGCGGAGAAGCGCATGGTGGCGCCGCTCTCCAGGTCTCCGTTGTCGGAGCCGGTGTCCTCGGCGTCCGCGGAGGGCCCCCACTGCGCCTCGGACTGCTGCGGCTGAGGCTGCGGCTCGAATCCGCTGCCCACCGGAAGATCGGGCACGGCGACCGCCCCCGGAACGGGAGACACGCCAGGAACCACCGGAACAGGCGGAGTCACCGGCACCGCAGGGGCAGCCGGTACCGCAGGAACAGACGGAGCAACCTGCACCGCAGGAGCAGTCGGCACTGCCGGAGCAACCGGCACACCAGGAGCAACCGGTACGGCCGGCGGGGCAGTGGGAGCAACCGGCACGCCCGGTGCAGGCGGAGCAACCGGTACCCCCGGCGCAGGCGGCACCGGCGGCGCAGCCGGAGGGAACGGCGCGCCAGGAGCGCCCGCCCCCGCGCCCGCGCCCGCCCCCGGCGTCGAACCGCCGCCCGTGCTCTGCGTGTACCAAGCCGGCGGCGCGTAGTCGACGGTGAACTCACCTGTCGCCTCGACGACGGCCTCCGCGTCGGGCTGGTCATCGCCGGGCGTGGCCCAGCCCCCGCGCATCCCGTCCCGATCGCTGCTCACAATTCCTCCTGGTGTGGTCGAGCACCCTCATACGTGCCGAAGCGACCGTTACTTGTCGTCCGAAGTGGGTTCGAGGCCGTCTGACGTCGTCGGATGCAGGCCCTCCCCCGGAGACGCCGACGCCCACCCCACGGTTTCCGGCATCGCGCCCCGTACCAGCCTAATCACCAGACGGCCCGCCTCGGCAGGCCCGCCCGCCCCTGGGCACCAGTCCACCACGTCACGCACTCCAGGAAGCAGCCGCAAAACGGCCATAGCGTCCGAAGTGCCGTGCGGGCGAGGGGAGAAGGCCGGGTCTCACCGCGCGCAAAAGAGAAAAGAGTCGGGCGACGAGGCCAACGCCTCATAGCCCGACTCACACGACAAACGAAACGAGGGGAACGACCGCAGCGGCGGGGCGGCTACTCCGCCGCCGCCCCTCCGCTGCCCGCCGTCGGCTCCAGATCGAACTCGCCGTCCCGGGCGCCGAGCACGAAGGCCCGCCACTCCGCCTCGGTGTAGCGCAGCACCGTCTTCGGGTCGAGCGACGACCGCATCGCCACGGCCCCCTCGGGCAGAGAGGCGATCTCGACGCGCTCCTCGTGCTCCTCCGTGCCCGGCGCGGACCGCCACTCGACGCCGGAGATGTCGAGCGCGTACAGCTCGTCCCGCTCCCGCTCCTTGCGCGCCTTGATCTCCGCTTCCGTCTCCGTCATGCCGCAGCGACCCCTTCCACACATACGACCTACGTTGCACGAACGATTCCGAGCGTTCACCCTAGTGGCCGAGGCCCTGCCGACCCGGCGGATCGGGAACTGGGGGGAAGGCGCGCGCCACCTCCTGCTACCCTGGCCCTTGGCCGTTTGTGTACGCACCCCCGGAAGCACCCTCAGGCACCGCCTGAAGGTTCTGGAGGTCGCGCTCAGCGGATCCCCGCCTCCCGAGTAACGGAAGCTCCCCCGAGACACAGACCGGGGGCACTCGGTGGCCACGAAAAGACTACGAGGAGTACGCGTGCCGCTCGACGCCGCTACGAAGAAGCAGATCATCACCGAGTTCGGCCAGAAGGAGGGCGACACCGGCTCCCCCGAGGTCCAGGTCGCCATGCTGTCGCGCCGGATCTCGGACCTGACCGAGCACCTCAAGACGCACAAGCACGACCACCACTCCCGTCGTGGTCTGCTGATCCTGGTCGGTCAGCGTCGCCGCCTGCTGCAGTACCTCGCCAAGAAGGACATCCAGCGCTTCCGTGCGCTGGTCGACCGCCTCGGCATCCGCCGCGGTGCGGCGGGCGCCAAGTAGGACGCCGTGAGGGGAGCGGTTCCCGGGACCATCGGGACCGCTCCTTTTTGCTGTACACAGAGAAGTACGCAGAAGTACGCAGAAGTACGCATGACGTACGCATGAAGCACGCAGCCGTACGCACCCGGCTGCACGCACCCGCACGCCCCCTGGCAAGGCCCACCGCACGCCTGCCGCGGTCGCGGAAACGTGCGGAGTGTCGGCAACGCTTTGTAGTGTGGTAGCACAACGCAATAGGTACGACACAGCGTGATGACGTGTACTCGCTGCGGGTAAACGTCACCACGCACACCGAACGAGGAGAAGCGCGCCTAGCCGCCGCCGGTCCTCGGTAGTGGCCCCCGGGAAAGAGAACCCCGGGTGCTTCGATCGAAGACCGGCCCGCACCGCACGGAGCGCTTCTTCGCCACCGTCCCCCTGCCACACGGGCAGCCCAGGGACGAAGACGAGGAGAAAACGCTAGTGGAGAACGAGACCCACTACGCCGAGGCCGTCATTGACAACGGTTCCTTCGGCACCCGCACCATCCGCTTCGAGACGGGCCGCCTGGCCAAGCAGGCCGCCGGCTCCGCCGTGGCGTATCTGGACGACGACACCATGGTGCTGTCGGCCACCACCGCCTCCAAGAACCCCAAGGACCAGCTCGACTTCTTCCCCCTCACGGTGGACGTCGAGGAGCGGATGTACGCCGCCGGCAAGATCCCGGGTTCCTTCTTCCGCCGTGAGGGCCGGCCGAGCGAGGACGCGATCCTCACCTGCCGCCTCATCGACCGCCCGCTGCGCCCGTCCTTCAAGAAGGGCCTGCGCAACGAGATCCAGGTCGTCGCCACGATCATGGCGCTCAACCCCGACCACCTGTACGACGTCGTGGCGATCAACGCCGCCTCCGCGTCCACGCAGCTGGCCGGTCTGCCCTTCTCCGGCCCGATCGGCGGCGTCCGCGTCGCGCTGATCAACGGCCAGTGGGTCGCGTTCCCGACGCACACCGAGCTCGAGGACGCCGTCTTCGACATGGTCGTCGCCGGTCGCGTCCTGGAGGACGGCGACGTCGCGATCATGATGGTCGAGGCCGAGGCCACCGAGAAGACCATCACCCTGGTCGCGGGCGGCGCCGAGGCGCCGACCGAGGAGGTCGTCGCCTCCGGTCTGGACGCCGCGAAGCCCTTCATCAAGGTCCTCTGCAAGGCCCAGGCCGACCTCGCCGCCAAGGCCGCGAAGCCGACCGGCGAGTTCCCGGTCTTCCTCGACTACCAGGACGACATCCTGGAGGCGCTGTCCGCCGCCGTCCGCCCGGAGCTCGCCTCCGCGCTGACCATCGCGGGCAAGCAGGACCGCGAGGCCGAGCTGGACCGCGTCAAGACGCTCGCCGCCGAGAAGCTCCTGCCGGAGTTCGAAGGCCGCGAGAAGGAGATCTCCGCCGCGTACCGCTCGCTCACCAAGCAGCTGGTCCGCGAGCGCGTGATCAAGGAGAAGAAGCGCATCGACGGCCGTGGCGTCACGGACATCCGTACGCTCGCCGCCGAGGTCGAGGCCATCCCGCGCGTGCACGGCTCGGCGCTGTTCGAGCGTGGCGAGACCCAGATCCTGGGCGTCACCACCCTGAACATGCTCCGCATGGAGCAGCAGCTGGACACCCTCTCCCCGGTGACCCGCAAGCGCTACATGCACAACTACAACTTCCCGCCGTACTCCGTCGGCGAGACCGGCCGCGTCGGCTCCCCGAAGCGCCGCGAGATCGGCCACGGCGCGCTCGCCGAGCGCGCCATCGTGCCGGTCCTGCCGACGCGCGAGGAGTTCCCCTACGCGATCCGTCAGGTGTCCGAGGCCCTCGGCTCCAACGGCTCGACGTCCATGGGCTCGGTCTGCGCCTCCACCATGTCGCTGCTGAACGCCGGTGTGCCCCTCAAGGCCCCCGTCGCCGGTATCGCCATGGGCCTGATCTCCCAGGAGATCAACGGCGAGACGCACTACGTCGCCCTCACCGACATCCTCGGTGCGGAGGACGCCTTCGGCGACATGGACTTCAAGGTCGCCGGCACCAAGGAGTTCGTGACCGCCCTCCAGCTCGACACCAAGCTGGACGGCATCCCGGCCTCCGTCCTGGCCGCGGCCCTCAAGCAGGCCCGCGACGCCCGCCTCCACATCCTCGACGTGATGATGGAAGCGATCGACACGCCGGACGAGATGTCCCCCAACGCCCCGCGGATCATCACCGTCAAGATCCCCGTGGACAAGATCGGCGAGGTCATCGGCCCGAAGGGCAAGATGATCAACCAGATCCAGGAGGACACCGGCGCCGAGATCACGATCGAGGACGACGGCACCATCTACATCGGTGCCCAGGTCGGCTCGCAGGCCGAGGCCGCCCGCGCCACGATCAACGGCATCGCCAACCCGACCATGCCGGAGGTCGGCGAGCGCTACCTGGGCACGGTCGTGAAGACGACCACGTTCGGCGCGTTCGTCTCGCTGCTCCCGGGCAAGGACGGTCTGCTGCACATCTCGCAGATCCGCAAGCTCGCCGGTGGCAAGCGCGTGGAGAACGTCGAGGACGTGCTCGGTGTGGGCGCCAAGGTCCAGGTCGAGATCGCCGAGATCGACTCCCGCGGCAAGCTCTCCCTGATCCCCGTGATCGAGGGCGAGGACGGGGACGAGGACAAGAAGGACGCTGCAGCCGACAGCAGCTCCGCTGCGGGCGACCAGTGACATCGAACAGCCCCACGGCGACGGCCCGCACCTCTTCGGAGGCGCGGGCCGTCGCCCGTACCCAAACCCTGATCAAGGGTGCAGGCGGCATCGGCACGGTCCGTAAGACCACCCTCCCGGGCGGCCTGCGGATCGTCACTGAGACCCTCCCCTCGGTCCGCTCGGCCACCTTCGGCATCTGGGCGCACGTCGGCTCCCGCGACGAGACGCCGTCCCTGAACGGCGCCACCCACTACCTGGAGCACCTCCTCTTCAAGGGGACGACCCGCAGGTCCGCGCTGGACATCTCCTCCGCGATCGACGCCGTCGGCGGCGAGATGAACGCCTTCACGGCGAAGGAGTACACGTGCTACTACGCGCGCGTGCTCGACGCCGACCTGCCGCTCGCGATCGACGTGGTCTGCGACATGCTCACGGGCTCGCTCATCCTCGAGGACGACGTCAACGTCGAGCGCGGCGCGATCCTCGAAGAGATCGCCATGACCGAGGACGACCCCGGCGACTGCGTCCACGACCTGTTCGCGCAGACCATGTTCGGCGACAACGCCCTGGGCCGCCCGGTCCTCGGCACGGTCGACACGGTCAACGCCCTCACCGCCGACCGCATCCGCCGCTTCTACAAGAGGCACTACGACCCGACCCACCTCGTGGTCGCGGCCGCCGGCAACATCGACCACAACAAGGTCGTCCGCCAGGTCCGCGCGGCCTTCGAGAAGGCGGGCGCCCTCAAGAAGCCGGACGCCACGCCCATCGCCCCTCGCGACGGCCGACGCGCGATCCGCACCGCCGGCCGAGTCGAGCTGATCGGCCGCAAGACGGAACAGGCGCACGTCGTCCTCGGCATGCCCGGCCTGGCCCGCACGGACGAGCGCCGCTGGGCGCTGGGCGTCCTCAACACGGCCCTCGGCGGCGGTATGTCGTCGCGGCTGTTCCAGGAGGTCCGCGAGAAGCGCGGTCTGGCCTACAGCGTGTACTCGTACACCTCCGGCTTCGCCGACTGCGGCCTCTTCGGCGTCTACGCCGGCTGCCGCCCCTCGCAGGTCCACGACGTGCTGAAGATCTGCCGCGACGAACTCGACCAGGTCGCCGAGCACGGCCTGTCCGACGACGAGATCGGCCGCGCCATCGGCCAGCTCAGGGGCTCCACGGTCCTCGGCCTGGAGGACACCGGCGCGATCATGAACCGCATCGGCAAGAGCGAACTGTGCTGGGGCGAGCAGATGTCGGTCGACGACATGCTGACCCGGATAGCGGCGGTGACCCCGGACGAGGTCCGTGCGGTGGCCCGCGACATCCTGGGACGGCGCCCGTCGCTGTCGGTCATCGGCCCGCTCAAGGACAAGCAGGCCGCCCGGCTGAACGACGCGGTCGCCTGATCCACTCCCGTTGAGAAGCGTAAGGAAGCAAGAACGATGAGCAAGCTGCGCGTGGCGGTCCTCGGCGCCAACGGCCGGATCGGTTCCGAGGCGGTACGGGCGGTCGAGGCCGCCGAGGACCTGGAGCTGGTGGCCGCCCTCGGCCGCGGCGACAAGCTCGAGACGCTCACGGAGACCGGCGCCCAGGTCGCCGTCGAGCTGACCACCCCCGCCTCGGTCATGGACAACCTCGAGTTCTGCGTACGCCACGGCATCCACTGCGTGGTCGGCACTACGGGCTGGACCGACGAGCGCCTCGCGCAGCTGACGGGCTGGCTGGCCGGGTCCCCGGAGACGGGCGTGCTCATCGCACCCAACTTCTCCATCGGCGCCGTCCTCACCATGAAGTTCGCGCAGATCGCCGCGCCGTACTTCGAGTCGGTCGAGGTCGTCGAACTCCACCACCCGAACAAGGTGGACGCCCCGTCCGGCACCGCCACGCGCACCGCCCAGCTCATCGCCGAGGCCCGTCGCGAGGCGGGCACGGCCCCGGCGCCGGACGCCACGGCGACGGCCCTGGACGGCGCCCGGGGTGCGAACGTCGACGGCGTCCCGGTCCACGCCGTCCGCCTGCGCGGCCTGCTGGCCCACCAGGAGGTGCTGCTGGGCGGCGAGGGCGAGACCCTCACGGTCCGCCACGACTCGCTGCACCACAGCAGCTTCATGCCGGGCATCCTGCTGGGCGCCCGCCGGGTGGTGTCGACGCCCGGTCTCACCTTCGGCCTGGAAAACTTCCTGGACCTCGGCTGAGGCCGAGGCAGATCCGAGTCCGAGGCTGATTCCGACATGCGAGCCAAGCTCTCCTACGCCATAACGGCCGCCGTCCTGGTCTTCTACTTCGTCCTGGTCGGCAGCCGCGGCGTCATGCTCATCCAGGCCGGCACGCTGCTGACCGTCACTTTCGGCGTGGCGGTGTTGATCCTGCCGGTCATCGGCGTCTGGTTCCTGTGGAAGAACACCCAGTTCGTCCGCAAGGCCAACGCCCTCGCCGCCGAACTCGACGCCGAGGGCGGCCTGCCCGTCGACGAGCTGAAGCGCACCCCGGGCGGCCGCGTCGACCGCGACTCGGCCGACGAGGTCTTCGCCGTGCGCAAGGCCGAGACCGAGGCGGCCCCCGAGGACTGGCGCACCTGGTTCCGCCTCGCCGTCGCCTACCACGACGCCCGCGACACGCCGAGGGCCCGCAAGGCGATGCAACGGGCGATCGGCCTGCACGACGGCAAGCCGGTCGAGGCCGTCTGAGCCCTACCCGTACCCGTACCCGTACGGGTACCCGTACGCGACACCGAGACCGAAGGGGCCGGCCCGCAGCGACTGCGGACCGGCCCCTCCGTCGTGCGTTCGCGGGATCAGCCGCGCCGGTTCTCCGCGGCCCACGCCTCGATCGCGTCCGCCGCCCGGTCGAACGCCTCGGCACGCGCCAGGAAGTCCGCCCCGTGCGTGGTCAGCAACGGCGCGACCTCACCTGCGGGCCGGTCACGGCGCACGACGGTCAGGGCCTGCCCCTGGACGGTCCGCGGCAGGCCCAGCCAGCGCACCGGCTGCTGCGCGGTCCGCACCGCCACGATGCGCTCCCAGGGCAGCGTGCGCGTGAACAGGAAACCCACGTGCCGCAGCCCGCGGTCGCTCACCCACACACCCATCCGCAGCAACCGCAGGGCGCAGGCGATCACGAGCAGGGAGCAGCCGAAGACCGCAGCGGCCTCGGACGCCGACCCGGTCAACGCGATGATGACGGCCGCGAACAGCACGTACGAGGCGAGCAGGAGCGCCAGCGCGGCCATCCCGACCCGCCAGGGCCCGGGCCGGTAGGGGCGCCGCCAGCGCTCGTGGTCGTCGAAGGGCAGAGCGACCTCGTCCGCTGCCTCGAATGCGCGGTCGGCCGTCAGGAAGGGCAGGGGCACGGCTGGTCCTCACTCGTCCATGCGTGGGCTGTGCCCGGTGAGGCTATCCGCCTGTGTCCCCGCTCACCACCATCGGGGGGCCGGATGGAGGTCAGCGCCCCTGGGACGCCTGGGACTGCTGTGCCTGTGAGGAGTGGTCCAGACTCAGCGCCGGCATCCCGATGACCAGGGACCCCACCAGCGCGGCCACGATGGTGAGCCCGAACAGCACGCGCCCGGCTATCTGACCGACGGAGGACCGTTCGGCGGGCGGGGGAGTGACATTGCTGCGGAACCTGTCGGCCTCGGCGAGGAAGGCGAAGGGTACGGGCTCGCGCCGACGGAACATGGCTGATGTCTTTCCTCTCGAACAACTCGTCATCAGTACAGACGAACGAGTCCCCCAAAAGGTGCCTGCTACCTCAAAACGATCCACGGCAAGGCACTTCCGGAGCGTCGGAGGCGGCCCCGTAGAGTGGGCGCGCCGACGCCAGATGTGATGGGAAGGACCCTCCGAATCGTGACCGCCACCCCCGACGACGAGTTCAAGATCGATCTCCGCAGCGATGTCACCGTCGAGCTGGTCAAGCACAGCGCGTCGGACTCCGACGTGCTGTTCGCGGCCCGTGTGTCGACCGTCGGGGAACAGTCCCTGGACGAGTTGAACAAGGACCCGGAGCGCTCCAAGGGCCTGATCAACTACCTGATGCGGGACCGGCACGGCAGCCCCTTCGAGCACAACTCGATGACGTTCTTCATCAGCGCCCCGATCTTCGTCTTCCGCGAGTTCATGCGGCACCGCGTGGGCTGGTCCTACAACGAGGAGTCCGGCCGCTACCGGGAGCTCCAGCCCGTCTTCTACGTCCCCGGCGAGTCCCGCAAGCTGGTCCAGCAGGGCCGCCCGGGCAAGTACGTCTTCGTCGAGGGCACCCAGGACCAGCAGGAGCTGGTGAGCCGCACCATGGAGGAGTCCTACCGCCGGGCCTACGAGGCCTACCAGCAGATGCTCGCGCAGGGCGTCGCCCGCGAGGTCGCCCGCGCGGTCCTCCCGGTCGGTCTGTTCTCCTCGATGTACGCCACCTGCAACGCCCGCTCGCTGATGCACTTCCTCGGCCTGCGCACCCAGCACGAGCTGGCGAAGGTCCCCTCCTTCCCGCAGCGGGAGATCGAGATGGTGGGCGAGAAGATGGAGGCCGAGTGGGCCCGGCTGATGCCCCTCACCTACGCCGCCTTCAACGCCAACGGCCGCGTCGCTCCGTAGCGGAAAAACGCAAGAAAACCCCAGGAAAAAAGCGGAGAAGAGCGACGGAGACGTATGTACGGATCATCCGTGCGAAGTGTCCGTATTGCGGCATTTGGAGAAGTTCATCTAGCCTGATCAAACGGACCCGGCACTGCTTGAACCCCCGAGCAGGCAGTGCCGGGTTCCATCTTTGTCCTGACTTGTCACCTCCCCCGAGGGAAGACCCCACGGTGAGCAACGAGTAGCGTGTTACCCATGGCTCCGACCTCCACTCCGCAGACCCCCTTCGGGCGGGTCCTCACCGCCATGGTCACGCCGTTCACGGCGGACGGTGCGATCGACCTCGACGGCGCACAGCGGCTCGCCACCCACCTGGTGGACGCAGGCAACGACGGCCTGGTCGTCAACGGCACCACCGGTGAGTCACCCACCACCAGCGACGCGGAGAAATCGGACCTGGTACGAGCCGTCCTGGAGGCCGTCGGAGACCGCGCCCACGTCGTCGCCGGCGTCGGCACCAACGACACCCACCACAGCGTCGAGCTGGCCCGCGCCGCCGAGAAGACCGGCGCACACGGCCTCCTCGTCGTCACCCCGTACTACAACAAGCCCCCGCAGGAGGGCCTGTACCGGCACTTCACGGCCGTCGCCGACGCCGCCGAGCTGCCGGTCATGCTCTACGACATCCCCGGCCGCAGCGGCGTCCCGATCAGCACCGAGACGCTGGTCCGCCTCGCCGAGCACCCCCGGATCGTCGCCAACAAGGACGCCAAGGGCGACCTGGGCCGCGCGAGCTGGGCCATCGCGCGCTCCGGCCTGGCCTGGTACTCCGGCGACGACATGCTGAACCTGCCGCTGCTCTCCGTGGGCGCGGTCGGCTTCGTCTCGGTCGTCGGCCACCTGGTCACGCCCGACCTGCGAGCCCTCGTCGAGGCGTTCACCGCGGGCGACGTCCAGAAGGCCACGGAGATCCACCAGAAGCTGCTCCCGGTCTACACCGGCATGTTCCGCACCCAGGGCGTCATGACCACCAAGGCTGCGCTCGCCCTGCAGGGACTGCCCGCCGGCCCGCTGCGCTCGCCCATGGTCGAGTGCTCGCCCGAAGAGATCGAACAGCTCAAGATCGATCTTGCCGCGGGCGGGGTACAGCTCTGACAACAGACTTCACAACTGAATAGGCAGGCCACCGGTGCCTGCAATCCACAACGACAACTGCTTTCGCACGAACGTCACGCGCGCCACGTGCCCACCGGTACGTGGCGTGCGTGTTTGAGGAGAGTCTTTTGAGTCATCCGCATCCCGAACTCGCCCCGCCCCCGCCGCTCCCCGCGGGAGGCCTCCGGGTCACCCCGCTGGGCGGCCTCGGCGAAATCGGCCGCAACATGACGGTCTTCGAGTACGGCGGCCGCCTCCTGATCGTCGACTGCGGAGTGCTCTTCCCCGAGGAGGAGCAGCCCGGAATCGACCTGATCCTGCCGGACTTCACGTCCATCCGGGACCGCCTCGACGACATCGAGGGCATCGTCCTGACCCATGGCCACGAGGACCACATCGGCGCCGTCCCCTACCTCCTCCGGGAGAAGCCGGACATCCCGCTGATCGGCTCCAAGCTGACCCTCGCTTTCATCGAGGCCAAGCTCCAGGAGCACCGGATCCGGCCGTACACCCTCGAGGTGGCGGAGGGACACCGCGAGCGCATCGGCCCGTTCGACTGCGAGTTCATCGCCGTCAACCACTCGATCCCGGACGCGCTCGCGGTCGCCATCCGCACCCCCGCCGGCATGGTCGTCCACACGGGCGACTTCAAGATGGACCAGCTCCCGCTGGACGGCCGTCTCACAGATCTACACGCGTTCGCACGGCTGAGCGAGGAAGGTATCGACCTTCTTCTCTCGGACTCCACCAACGCCGAGGTCCCCGGTTTCGTGGCGCCAGAGCGGGACATCTCCAACGTCCTGCGCACGGTCTTCGGGAACGCCCGCAAGCGGATCATCGTGGCCAGCTTCGCCAGCCACATCCACCGCATCCAGCAGATCCTGGACACGGCGCACGAGTACGGCCGCCGGGTCGCCTTCGTGGGCCGCTCGATGGTCCGCAACATGGGCATCGCCCGCGACCTGGGCTATCTCAAGGTCCCGCCGGGCCTGGTCGTGGACGTCAAGACCCTCGACGACCTCCCGGACCACGAGGTGGTCCTGGTCTGTACGGGCTCCCAGGGCGAACCGATGGCGGCCCTGTCCCGCATGGCCAACCGCGACCACCAGATCCGCATCGTCCCCGGCGACACGGTGATCCTGGCGTCGTCGCTCATCCCGGGCAACGAGAACGCGGTCTACCGCGTGATCAACGGCCTGACCCGCTGGGGCGCGAACGTGGTCCACAAGGGCAACGCGAAGGTCCACGTCTCCGGCCACGCCTCGGCCGGCGAGCTCCTGTACTTCTACAACATCTGCCGTCCGAAGAACCTGATGCCGGTGCACGGCGAATGGCGCCATCTGCGCGCCAACGCCGAACTGGGCGCCATGACCGGCGTCCCGCACGACCGCATCGTCATCGCGGAGGACGGCGTGGTCGTCGACCTCGTCGAGGGCAAGGCGAAGATCTCCGGCAAGGTCCAGGCGGGTTACGTCTACGTCGACGGCCTCTCGGTCGGAGACGTCGGCGAGCCGGCCCTGAAGGACCGGAAGATCCTGGGCGACGAGGGCATCATCTCGGTCTTCGTCGTCGTGGACTCGTCCACCGGCAAGATCACCGGCGGCCCGCACATCCAGGCCCGCGGCTCGGGCATCGACGACTCGGTCTTCTCGGAGGTCGTTCCGAAGATCGCCGAGGTCCTGGAACGCTCGGCCCAGGACGGCGTGGTCGAACCCCACCAGCTGCAGCAGCTCATCCGCCGCACCCTGGGCAAGTGGGTCTCCGACACGTATCGCCGCAGGCCGATGATCCTCCCGGTCGTGGTGGAGGTCTGAGCGACGTACGACCCGTCGTACGCGTGAACCCGGAGCGGGGCTCCTCGATTTGCATCGAGGAGCCCCGCTCCAGTACGTTTACGGCTCCGCCTGAACGGGAACCCGGTCGCCGCGTGCGCCGGAACCAGTCCCGGGAGGGGCCGGGAAAACCGACTCAGAACTTCTGATAAAGTCGGAACCGCCGGAAAGGGAAACCGCGAAACAAAAGCGGGAACCTGGAAAGCACCGAGGAAATCGGATCGGAAAAGGATCTGATAGAGTCGGA
>NZ_JBEYIL010000013.1:67576-289267 GCF_040635845.1 Streptomyces sp. NPDC006872 | reverse complement strand
AAAGAACCAGAAAGAACCAAGAGGCCTGATCAGCGCCGAGCCCGCTCCATCGGCCCCGGAATCCCATCCCCTAAGAGCATGTACGAGGAGTACAAAGAGCCGCTGTACGCCGCTCCCCCGCTGCTGCAGCGCATGGTGGACGCCGGCCGACTGGGCCGCAAGACCGGCTCGGGCTTCTACACGTACTGATCACCGGCAGGCACCGACCACCGGCAGGCACTGCTCACCGGCGGTCGCTCCTCGCCTTCGGGCTGCCCACCGGCGGTGAACGGCACGGGCCCGGCGCTCTTCGGACGCGCCGGGCCCGCCGTGTTCGCACGCCGTGTGACGATCCGGCAGGCCTTCAGCCGAGCCTGAGGTGGTGCAGCAGCATCAACGCGGCCGCCATGTTGGCGGCCGGGACCTCCCCCCGGGCGACCATGTCGGGGACGAGCTTGAGCGGGACCCACTCCCTGCGGTCCGACTCGAAGTCGTCCACCGGGTGTCCCACGTACTCGCCGTGGTCCGACCAGTAGATGTGGTGGACGGCGTCGGTGAGCCCGTTGGACGGCTCCACGCTCATCAGGTGGTGCAGCGGCCCCGGCCGCCAGCCGGTCTCCTCCTCGAGTTCCCTGGCGGCCGCTCGGGCGACGTCCTCGCCGTCCTCGACCACGCCCGCCGCGAGTTCCCACCCCCAGCTGTCGGTGATGAAACGGTGTCGCCACAGCAGGAGGACCTCGTTGGCCGCGTTCACGACGGTCGCCACCGCGACGGGCCGCAGCCGTATGAGGAAGTGGTCCAGGTGCCGGCCGTCCGGCAGCTCCACATCTGCCAGGTTGACGCTGAACCAGCGGTTTTCATACACAGTTTGTTCGTTCTGTTTCGTCCACTGCACGGTTCTGCCACCTTCCATCGAGTAAGTGGCAATATCGCAGCAGGAACTATGCAGCATCGGTCTCTACAGCGGCACGCGCAGCGCTCCGTCGATGAGCTCGGCGGCCTCGGCGGTGCCCGAGCAGTCGCTGCGCACCAGGTGTTCGCGCACCGCGCGAAGTCTGTCCCGCAGGCGCTGGGACTCCATTCCCCGCGCCTGTTCGGCCATCCGCACCGCGGTGACCACCGCCTTGTCGGCGTTGCCCTGGCGCAGTTCGATCGTGCTGAGCATGGCCAGCCGGTGCACCCGCCCCCGGTCGTGCGCCGGGGTGTCGACGGCGGCCACGGCGTGCTCCGCGGCGGCGGCGAGGTCGCCGAGGCTGAGCAGCGCCTCCGCCACCTGGACGTTGACCAGGCCCGGCTGGACATAGCCGGTCTCATCGGGTTCACGCCCGCGCCGGATGCGTTCGGCGGCCGTCTCGGCACGCCGGATGCACGACAGGGCGCTCGTGCCGTCGCCGAGGTGCGCGTACGCCTTGGCCTGCATCGCGTAGAGGTCGGAGGCGAGGGCGGGCGTGATGTGCTTTCCGGCCGCCCGCAACGCCGCCTCCGCGAAGGCCACGGCCTGCCGGTACTCCCGCATGAACAAAGACTGGTTGACGAGGAGCGCGATGACATACGCGCCAAGTCCCCGGTCCCCGCTGGCCTTCGCCAGCCGCAGCGCCTGGTGGAAGTACCGCTGGGCCAGCCCGTGCGCGTCGGAGTCGTAGGCGCAGATCCCGGCGACCGCCACCAACCCACCGGTGGCGCGGTGCAGTTGACGGCCCGTCTCATCGGTGTAGCTGCCGCGCAGCAGGGGGGCCGCCTCGGCGTTGAGGAAGCCGACGACCCGGCTGCGGGTCGCGATGCCGCCCGCCTTGCGGTACATCTGCTCGTAGTGGGCGCGGGCGGCGCGCAGCATCTCGATGTCGGCGGAGGTGACGCGATGCCGGCCGCCACGGGAAACGTCCACGTCCTCCGGCGGGTTCTCCCACTCCCACACCGGCATCACGGCCGGAGTGCCGGTGACGGCGGGCGCGCCCAGGACGTGCGGGCGCTGCTGCTCGTCGGAGCGCCACAGGGCGGTGGCCCGCTCGACGAAGCCGGAGAGCGAGGTGCCGTGCGGGGAGGACGGCTCGCCCGGGACGCCCAGGCCGATGTCGTCGAGGGTGACCGGCCGGTGCAGCCGCGCCGCCAGCACCTCACAGATCAGGTCGGGCACCTGGCCCCTCGGCCGCTGGCCCTTCAGCCACCGGGCGACCGCCGTGTGCTCGTACCGCAGCGCCAGTCCACGGACTCGACCGGCCTGGTTGACGTGCGCGGCGAGGCCCGCATGCGAGATGCCCGCCTCGTCCAGGATCGCGTCGAGCAGAGTGTTGGGCTGCATGGGTGCCCCCCGGTGCCTCGGTGCCGTCAGAGTAGTGGGTGTGTCTTCACACGGGGTGTGAACCGAGTGCGCGCATTCGTAGCGTGCACGCGCTGTCGCTGAGCGTTTCCGGCCGGTTGACTGGAATGCCTCGCAAGAGGTTCGCCGGGCCGCCGGCTCCCCCTCATGAAACGGCGGCCCGGCGCAGCGCTCCGCGGGTTCGGCCGGAAACTACAGGTGCATGGTCGGCTGCGGGTCCGCTGTGGCTGGACCGGGTGATCCCTCAGGGCCTTCTCCAGTGCTCCCATCAGGGAGAAGAAGTGGCGAGACGGCCCCCCATCCAGGCCCGACAACGCAATCGGACCGGCCCCGAAAGGCCGGTCCGATTCTGCCGAGGCGATGGCCCGGAAGGACCGGTTCACCTCGACTTGCCACTCGGACGAGTGAAACCACCCGGGCGCGCGGCATCAGCCCCGCAGAACCGCTCCCGTCCGCTCGCCCGCGAGGGCAACCGCGGCGTCCCGAGCGGCCGACGCCTCATCGACGGTCAGCGTCCGGTCACTCGCGCGAAAGCGCAGCGCATAGGCGAGCGACTTCCGCCCCTCGCCCAGCTGCTCCGCGTTCTCGTAGACGTCGAACAGCCGGATCCCCTCCAGCAGTTCGCCCGCGCCCTCGCGCAGCGCGGACTCGACGTCGGAGTGCGGCACGAACCTGTCGACGACGAGGGCGACGTCCTGCGTGGCGACGGGGAAGGTGGAGATGCTCGGCGCCTGCGGGGTGTCGTTGCCGACCGCCTCCAGGACGTCGAGGTTCAGCTCCATCGCGCAGGTGCGTGCGGGCAGGCTCAGCGCCTTCAGCACCCGGGGGTGCAGTTCGCCCGCGTGACCGACGACCCGCTCGGCGCCGTCGGCGACCACCACGAACTCGGCGCAGCGGCCCGGGTGCCACGGCCCGTACTGACCGCTGCGGACGATCAGCTCGGCCCCGGCTTCCCGCGCGACCGCGCGCGCCGCCTCGATCGCGTCGGCCCAGTCCGCCGGACGGCCCTTGCCCCACCAGCCGGCCTGTTCGCGGGCGCCCGCGAGGACGGCGGCGACATGACGCGGCTGTTCGGGCAGCACGGCGTCGAGCGACGCCAGTTCCTCGTCGGTGGGGCGACGGTCGACCGGGAGGTGACCGGCGACACGGGCCTCCTCGCGCGGGTGGAAGACCAGCCCGGTCTCGAACAGCGCGAGGTCATGGCTGCCCCGGCCGTCGTTGCGCCGCAGGGCGGCCAGCAGGCCCGGCAGCAGCGACGTGCGGAGCGCGGGCTCCTCGTCGTTCAGCGGGTTGGTGAGCTTGACGACACGGCGGGCCGGGTCGTCGGCGGCCAGGCCGAGCTGGTCGAAGACGCCTTCGCCGATGAACGGGTAGTTCGGCGCCTCGACGTAGCCGGCGCCGGCCAGGGCGCGGCCGACGCGGCGGTGCAGCCGCTGGCGGTGGGTGAGACCGCGGCCGGAGGGCGGCTTGGGCAGCGTGGAGGGCAGGTTCTCGTAGCCCTCCAGCCGGATGACCTCCTCCGCCAGGTCGTTGACCTCGACGAGGTCGGGCCGCCAGGACGGGACGGTGACGAGCAGTTCGTCCTGTCCGTAGACGTCGCAGCCGATCTCCTGCAGTCGGCGGACGACGGTCTCGCGGCCGTACACCACGCCCGCGACCTTGTCCGGGTGGTCGGCGGGGACGCTGATCGTGTGCGGGGCGGACGGGGCGATGACCTCCGTGACGCCCGCGTCGGCGGTGCCGCCCGCGAGCAGCACCAGCAGGTCGACCGTGCGCTGCGCGGCGGCCGCCGCGGCCTGCGGGTCGACGCCGCGCTCGAAGCGCCGGGAGGCCTCGGAGGACAGCTTGTGGCGACGCGCCGTACGGGCGATCGACACCGCGTCGAAGTGCGCGGCCTCGATGACCACGTCGGTCGAGGCGTTCTCCAGGTCCGAGTGGTCGGCGATCTCCGTGTTGGCGCCGCCCATGACGCCGGCGAGGCCGATGGGGCCGCGCTCGTCGGTGATGACCAGGTCCTCGGCGTGCAGCGTGCGCGTCGTCCCGTCGAGGGTGACGATCTGCTCGCCCTCCGCGGCCCGACGGACGCCGATCGTGCCCTGGACCAGCGTGCGGTCGTAGGCGTGCAGCGGCTGGCCGAGCTCCATCATCACGTAGTTGGTGATGTCGACGGCGAGCGAGATCGGGCGCATGCCGACCTTCTGCAGCCGGCGCTGCAGCCAGAGCGGGGAGCGCGCCTCGGGGCTCAGACCGGTGACGGTGCGGGCGGTGAAGCGGTCGCAGCCCATGGGCTCGGAGACCTGCACCGGGTAGCCGAAGGCGTTCGGCGCCGGTACGTCGATCAGGGCGGGGTCGCGCAGCGGCAGACCGTAGCCGATGGCGGCCTCACGGGCGACACCGCGGATGGAGAGGCAGTCGCCGCGGTTGGCGGTGACGGCGATGTCCAGGACCTCGTCGACCAGTTCGAGCAGCTCGATGGCGTTCTTGCCGAGCTCGGTCTCCGGCGGCAGCACGATGATGCCGTGGCTGCCGTCGTCGCCCATGCCCAGCTCGTCGCCGGAGCAGATCATGCCGTGGGAGGTCTTGCCGTACGTCTTGCGGGCGGCGATCGAGAAGCCGCCGGGGAGGACCGCGCCCGGGAGCACCACGACGACCTTGTCGCCGACGGCGAAGTTGCGGGCGCCGCAGACGATCTCCTGCGGCTCACCGGTGCCGTTGGCGGTGCCGACGTCGACCGTGCAGAAGCGGATCGGCTTCTTGAAGCCCTCCAGCTCCTCGATGGTGAGGACCTGGCCCACGACGAGGGGGCCCTTCAGGTCGGCGCCGAGCTGCTCGACCGTCTCGACCTCGAGGCCCGCCGAAACGAGCTTGGCCTGCACGTCACGGCCGGTCTCGGTGGCCGGCAGGTCGACGTACTCCCGCAGCCAGGAAAGCGGGACCCGCATCAGATCTCCATCCCGAACGGCCGAGTGAACCGGATGTCACCCTCGACCATGTCTCGCATGTCTTCGACGTTGTGGCGGAACATCAGCATCCGCTCGATGCCGAACCCGAAGGCGAACCCGCTGTACTTCTCCGGGTCGACGCCGCAGGCGGCCAGCACCTTGGGGTTGACCATGCCGCAGCCGCCCAGCTCGATCCAGCCCTCGCTGGAGCAGGTGCGGCAGGGGCGGTCGGGGTTGCCGACGGACTCGCCGCGGCAGACGTAGCACACCATGTCCATCTCGGCGGACGGCTCGGTGAACGGGAAGAAGTTCGGCCGCAGCCGCGTCTTCATGCCCTCGCCGAACAGCGACTGGACCATGTGGTCCAGGGTGCCCTTGAGGTCGGCCATGGTCAGGCCCTCGTCGACGGCGAGCAGCTCGACCTGGTGGAAGACCGGGGTGTGCGTGGCGTCCAGCTCGTCGGTGCGGTACACGCGGCCGGGGCAGATCACGTACACCGGCAGCTCACGGCCGAGCAGCGAGCGGATCTGGACCGGCGAGGTGTGGGTGCGCAGCACGACGCCGGACTCGGTGCCGCCCTGGGGGCCCTGCACGAAGAAGGTGTCGGCCTCACCGCGGGCCGGATGGTCCGGGCCGATGTTGAGGGCGTCGAAGTTGAACCACTCGGCCTCGACCTGCGGGCCCTCGGCGACCTCGTAGCCCATGGCCACGAAGACGTCCTCGATGCGCTCCGACAGCGTGGTGAGCGGGTGGCGGGCGCCGGTCGGCACACGGTCGTGGGGCAGCGTGACGTCCACCGCCTCCTCGACCAGCACGCGCTGGTCGCGCTCGGCCTCCAGCTCCTCCTGACGGCCCGCGAGGGCCTTGTTCACGGCGCCTCGGGCCTGGCCGACGAGCTTGCCGGCGGCGGCCTTGGCGTGCGGGGGCAGGGCGCCGATCTCGCGGTTGGCCAGGGCCAGCGGGGAGGCACCGCCGGTGTGGGCGACCTTGGCCTCCTGGAGCGCGTCGAGCGAGTCCGCGGCGGCGAAGGCGGCGAGCGCCTCGTCCCGCATGCGCTCGATCTCTTCCGGTTTCAACGCCTCGACCTCTACCGGGTCGTACGACTTATTCGGTGCCGACATCTCTTCCCGTGCTTCCGATTGGCTGGCTGAAGGTCCCCGTCACCGACTCACGCAGAGGTCAGAGGGCCGTCCATGGGACACAAAGGTGCCAAAGGCCGAGTCTAACGGGGTGGAGGTGTACGCATGCGCCCGCGGGCGGCTAGGCGAGATACGCCGGAGCCCCCACGGGCAGGGTAAATCGGAACTCGGCGCCGCCCGAGGGGGCGCGGCCGACCGTGATGGTGCCGCCGTGGGCTTCGACGATGCCCTTGACGATGTACAGCCCGAGGCCCGTGCCGCCGCGCTTGCTGCCCCGCCAGAAGCGGGTGAAGACGCGGTTCATGGACTCCTCCGGGATGCCGGCGCCCTCGTCGCTCACGGTGACCGACGTGCCGATGTCCTCGCCCTCTCGGGGGGAGGCGGCGGGCGTTACGTCGATCGTGACGGTTCCCTCCCCGTGGCGCACCGCATTTTCGAGCAGGTTGCTGAGGACCTGGTCCACCTTGTCGGGGTCGGCCCACAGCATGGGCAGCGGCTGTTCGAGGCGCAGCAGGAACCGGTCGGCGGGCTGTCCGGCGGCGACGTAGGCCTGGATGTGCCGTCCCACGGCCGCGCCTATGTCGACGGGCTGGCGGCGCACCTCCAGCCGCCCGGAGTCGATGCGGGAGATGTCGAGCAGCTCGGCGATGAGGCGGGTGACCCGGTCCGCGTCGGCGTCGACGGTCTCCAGCATCAGCCGCTTCTGGTCGTCGGTGAACCGCGACCACTTGGCGAGCAGGGTGGCGGTGAAGCCCTTGACGGAGGTGAGGGGGGAGCGCAGTTCGTGGGCGACGGTGGCGATCAGCTCGGCGTGGCTGCGCTCGGTACGCCGGCGGGCCTCGGTGTCGCGCAGCGAGACGACGACGCGGCGGACGGGGCCGGTGGGCTCGGTGCGGACGTATCGCACGGTGACGAGCACCTCGCGGCCGCCGGGCAGCAGCAGGTTGCGCTCGGGCTGGCCGACGCGGATGGCAAGGCCGCCGTACGGGTCGGTGCACTGCCACCAGCGGCGGCCTTCGAGGTCCTCCAACGGCAGGGCCTTGTCGAGGCGCTGTCCGAGGGCGTCCGCGGCGGGGACGGCGGTGATGCGCTGGGCGGCGGCGTTGAAGCAGATCACATGCCCGTGCTCGTCGGCGACGACGAGCCCGTCGGGCAGGTCGTCCGGGTCGATGCCGAGTTCGGCGAGGTCACCGACCGGTCGGGCCGCTTGCGGTGCGCTGCTCGTGCCGACACTCATCCCCGTACCCCACCTCCCATCCTCCCGGAAGAGGCCCCCCGAGCTCGTCACCCTACTAGCTCTCGGTGACGGAGCGGCACCCTCCGGAGGCGCGCTGTGCACGGGCCGATGCGTAGAGACATACGGCTGCGGCGGTCGCGAGGTTCAGGCTCTCGGCCTTCCCGTGGATCGGGACGCGTACGACGGCGTCGGCGAGCGCGCGGGTCTCCTCCGGGAGCCCCCAGGCCTCGTTCCCGAACACCCATGCGGTGGGCCCGCCCATGGTGCCCTTGTCGAGTTCGTCGTCGAGGTCGTCGTCCCCCGCGCCGTCGGCGGCGAGGATCCGCACCCCGGCGCCCTTCAGCCCGGCCACGGCCTGCTCGACGGGGACCCCGACGGCGACCGGGAGGTGGAAGAGGGAGCCCACCGACGCCCGTACGGCCTTGGGGTTGTAGAGGTCGACGGAGGCGTCGGTCAGGACGACGGCCTCGGCGCCGGCCGCGTCGGCGCACCGCAGCACGGTGCCGGCGTTGCCGGGGTCGCGCACATGGGCGAGCACGGCGACGAGCTTGGGCCGGGCGGCGAGGATCTCCTCGAACGGCGTGTCCAGGAACCGGCAGATCCCGACGAGGCCCTGCGGGGTGACGGTGGTGGAGATGTCCTCGATGATCTGCTCGGCGGCGAGGTGCACCCGGGCGCCGGCGGCGCGGGCCTCGCCGACGATGTCGGCGTAGCGCTCGGCGGCCTCGACGGTGGCGAACAGCTCGACCAGCGTGTCCGCATGCCCGGCGGCCTCCCGCACGGCCTGCGGCCCCTCCGCGAGAAACAGCCGCTCCTTCCCCCGAAAGTTCCGCCGAGCCAGCCGCCGGGCGGCAGAGACCCGGGGCGAACGGGGAGAGATCAACTCGGGACTGACGGAGGGCATGTGGAACTCACCTTCGTTTTTTACTCGTGGGGGACTGCAACCCCCTGGGGGCGCGGGGAACTGCGCGACCAGCCCCCACCGACCCGCACTCGAACGACTACCCGTCACGTCAGCAGCAAAGGACCCGCAGGCTTCACGGCCTGCGGGTCCTCAAGTCACGTCGGCTGAAGCCAGCGCAGCGTCACGCGGCCTTGGGCGCGTTCACATCCGCCGGCAGCGCCTTCTGCGCGACCTCGACCAGCGCGGCGAACGCGGTGGCGTCGTTCACGGCCAGCTCGGCCAGGATCTTGCGGTCGACCTCGATGTTCGCGGCGTTCAGACCCTGGATGAAGCGGTTGTACGTGATGCCGTTGGCGCGGGCAGCGGCGTTGATGCGCTGGATCCACAGCCGACGGAAGTCGCCCTTGCGCTTCTTGCGGTCGTTGTAGTTGTAGACCAGCGAGTGGGTGACCTGCTCCTTGGCCTTGCGGTACAGGCGCGAACGCTGACCGCGGTAGCCGGAGGCCGCCTCGAGGATCGCCCGGCGCTTCTTGTGGGCGTTGACTGCCCGCTTGACGCGTGCCACTTTTTAACTCCTTGTAGCGGGGCCGTGGTGGTTCGTCACACGGCCCGGAATCGATTGGGTCCCGGTCCAGACGTACGGCGCGCGGTGATCAAGGGATCAGGCGCCGCTTCGTCACTTGCCGAGAAGCTTCTTGATCTTCGCGGCGTCGCCCGGGGCCATCTCGGCGTTGCCGGTGAGGCGACGCGTCACGCGGGACGACTTGTGCTCGAGCAGGTGGCGCTTGCCGGCGCGCTCACGGAGCACCTTGCCGGAGCCGGTGATCTTGAAGCGCTTGCTGGCACCGCTGTGCGACTTGTTCTTCGGCATAGCGCCGTTCTCTCCTCGTCGGTGGCGTTCCGGTGCCCGGTCGTGAAACCGGGCACGGTGGAACGTCGCTTGCAATCGGTTATGTCCTTGGGACTCGCGTCCCGCGGATCACGCCTCGGCGGAAGCCTCGGCAGGGGCCTCGACGTCAGCCTCGGCGTTCACCACGTCGGCGTCGGTGTCGGCGTTCACGGCGTCGGCGTCCGCGGCGTTCTGCGAACGGCCCGGGTTGGCCTTCGCCTCGGCCTTGCGGGCCTCCTGCGCCTGACGAGCCTCGGCCATGGCCTCGGTCTTCTTCTTGTGCGGACCGAGAACCATGATCATGTTCCGGCCGTCCTGCTTCGGGTTCGACTCGATGAAGCCGAGGTCCTCGACGTCCGACGCGAGTCGCTGCAGCAGTCGGTAGCCGAGCTCCGGCCGGGACTGCTCACGACCGCGGAACATGATCGTGATCTTGACCTTGTCGCCCTGCTTGAGGAACCGAACGACGTGACCCTTCTTGGTGTCATAGTCGTGCGGGTCGATCTTCGGCCGGAGCTTCATCTCCTTGATGACCGTGTGCGCCTGGTTCTTGCGCGCCTCACGGGCCTTCATGGCCGACTCGTACTTGAACTTCCCGTAGTCCATGAGCTTGCAGACCGGCGGGCGGGCGTTCGCCGCGACCTCGACCAGGTCCAGGTCGTACTCCTGCGCAAGCTCCAGTGCCTTGGCCAGGGGGACGATGCCCACCTGCTCGCCACTGGGACCGACAAGTCGCACCTCGGGAACGCGAATCCGGTCGTTGATGCGGGGCTCGGCGCTGATGGATCCTCCTCGGTAGCACCACGCGGCGGTCTGGCGGACGGCCGCGTAACGTCTGTGTTCGTTAGACCTATAACCACGCCGAAGCACAAAAAATGCCCCGAACGATCACATGCGGGGCTCCAAGCACTACCGGAGCACCGCCGCGATTGCCGCGGGGCGCACTACCGGCGACTCCATCGTCCGTACGGAACGATGGTGGCCGCCTGACCGGGGTGACCCGCCATCCCTGGGGACGGTCGGGTGGGAGTTCGGAGCCTCCACTTTGTGGGCCGGACCGCCTGCTGGGTGGCACGCGTGTCCGACCGGTCGTTACACGAGATTAGCAGCCCGCGCCAGGACTGGCCAATCGAGCCTCGATACGGCGCCGCTCCGCCCTGCGCCTATCGTGTCCTGCATGAGTGACACCCCTCCTGAGAACGCAGACTTCGACGAGATGACCCGCGACATCGCCGAGGTCCCGGCCGTCGAGGTGATCGTGACGGTCGCCGTCAACCTGATGAGCGCCGCCGCGGTGAAGCTCGGGCTCACGGAGGAGGGCGACAAGTACAAGGACCTGGACGAGGCCCGCAAGCTGGTGACGGCCCTCGCCGGGCTGCTGGACGCGAGCGCGACCGAGATCAGCTCCTTCCACGCGGCCCCGCTGCGCGACGGGCTGAAGTCGCTGCAGCTCGCGTTCCGCGAGGCGTCGCTGGTCCCGGACGAGCCGGGCCAGGGCCCGGGCGAGAAGTACACGGGCCCGGTCTACGGCTGATCCGGCGCGTTTCAGCTCTTCCTGTACAGGGGCTCGCCCGGAGGCGTCGTCCCGGCCGGCAGCAGTGCCAGGTCGAGGCCGCGCACCAGGCGGGCCCTCAGTGTCTCGTCGGCGGCGAGGCGCCGGGCCACCGACCGGGCGGCCTCGGCGGGGACGGCCGCCGGGTCGAGGACGAGGGCGAGGGTGCCGTCGGCCTGACCGGGGCCGAGGTGGGCGCTGAGGACCTCCGGTTCGGCGGCCACCGCGGCCCGGACCGCCGCCACCACGGCCGGATCGGCGAGCGGGTCGGTCGAGGTGCGGCCCTCGGCGAGCGCCAGCAGCGCCGGCCCGGTCAGCTCGAAGGCCACCGGCCCCGCCAGGTCGAGGACGACCGTGTCGGCCTTCTCGTGCGCGGCCGCCTGCAGCGCCTGGTGCAACGGGACGGCGACGGGGCGGGCCTCGGGATCCCAGCGGGCCAGCGAGTCGGTGGAGGTGAAGGCCGGCAGGGCGGTGCGGCCGCCCGCCTTCAGGGTCGGGACGGCCATGTCGCTGCTCTTCTCGCGGCGCAGCCCGTTCTCGTCCTCCTCGACCTCGCCGAGCACGGCCACCACCGGGACGAGCAGCCGGGCGCCCTTGAGCGCCGCGAGGACCGGGCCCACGGCGGTGCGGTCCTGTGCCCAGGCGCCGAGCGCCGCGCTCAGCCGGGGATCGGCGGAGCCGTCGTCGTCGGAGAAGCCGGAGTCGGGAATGTTCTTGTTCGCCACGGTCGTCGACCTTATCGGGGGGATGCTGCTGGGCTTGTGCGGGGACCGAAACGCGACGGTGACGACTTTCACAGGATTCTCAGACTTCCCTGACACACCTCTAACGTCCGTCTAACGGCGTGCACAGTCGGGCCCCCGACCATCACGGGCATGGAGTCTTCCAGAGCACGTCGCAGCCGCCGCGCTCACCCCTCCCGGCGCCGTCCGCTCCTGTACACCGCGCTCGCCACGGTCGCCGTCCTGGGGGCCACGGCGGGCGGGACCGTTTATGTGAAGGCACAGGCGCACGCGCGCGCGGGAGCCGTATCGTCGTCCTCTCCGACTCCGTCGGCCTCGGCCTCGGCCTCGGAGTCCGGGAGCGAGGAGATGACGGTGGAGACCGTGGCGGTGCCCGAGCCGGACCACGACGCGCTGCTGGCGTCGGCGATGAAGTCGGTGACCGTGCCGGACGACGCGGCCGTGTCCGTGGCCGTCCTCGACATGGACTCCGGTGACAGCGCCACCTACGGCGCTCGCGCCTTCGACACGGCGAGCATCGTCAAGGTGGACATCCTGGCGACGCTGCTGCTCCAGGCGCAGCAGGCGGACCGCCGGCTGACGGCGGCCGAGAAGTCGTACGCCACCGCGATGATCGAGAACAGCGACAACGTCTCGGCGTCGGAGCTGTGGCGGATCATCGGCAAGGCCGAGGGGCTCGACGCCGCGAACGAGGTGTTCGGGCTGACGGGGACCGAGGGCGGCGACGACATGCTGTGGGGGCTGACCCAGACCACGGCCGCCGACCAGCTCAGGCTGCTCCAGCAGGTGTTCGGGGACGACTCGAAGCTGAGCGAGGCCTCGCAGAGCTACCTCCAGGGCCTGATGAGGCAGATAGCCGCAGATCAGCACTGGGGTGTCTCGGCCGCGGCCGACGGGTCCTCGTGGGCGCTGAAGAACGGCTGGCTGGCGCGCAGCACGACCGCGCTGTGGGACGTCAACAGCATCGGGCGGGTGACCGTCGACGGCCGGGACTACCTGGTGGCCGTGCTGTCCAACGGCAACGCGACGCAGGCCACGGGGATCTCGCTGGTCGAGTCGGTGGCGCAGGCGGCGGTGTCGGTGTTCACCGACGGGACCGCCTCGGCGTCGGCGTCCGCCACCGAGTAGTCGTTGCGGCCGGCCGCTAGAGCGGCTCGAACGCCTCGTGCGGGTCGGGCTCCCGGCGGCCGCGCCACAGGACGACCGCCGTCACCAGCAGCACTCCCCCGGCGCCGCCCGCGAGCAGGCCCGCCCAGCTCGACGTGTGGTCCTCCGCCTTCGGCTGGTCGGGGCCGGCGCCGAAGTACCGCTCGCCGTAGGCCACGGAGTGCAGGCCCTCCGGCTTCAGGTCGGCGGCGGCCTTGATCGCGGCGGCCGGGTCGATGAAGCCGTAGCCCCGGGAGTCGTCGCGGCCGCCGGCGGGGGCGTTGCGGGCGGTGTCCTCCAGGAGCTTCTTTATCTGCGCCGGGGTCAGACCGGGGTGGGCGGCCTTGACGAGCGCCACCGCCCCCGAGACGTACGCGGAGGCGGCGCTGGTCCCCCAGCCCTGGTAGTACTTGTGGTCCGGGTCGGCGATGACGACGTCCTGGCCGGGCGCGCTGACCGTGGCGTACCAGCGGCGGGTGGAGAACGAGGCGCGGGTTCCGTAGCGGTCGACGGCGGTCGCGGCGATGACGCCCGGGTAGGCCGCCGGGTAGGAGATGTGGTCGCCCTTCTCGCCGCCGTTGCCGGCCGAGGCGACGACGACCGAGCCCTTCTTCAGCGCGTACTGGACGGCCTCGTCCTCGGCGGGCTCGGGGTGGGCGGAGGCGGAGTCGTCGCCGAGGGAGAGGTTGATGACCTCGGCGCCCTGGTCGGCGGCCCAGCGGATGCCTTCGGCGAGGGCGTTGCCACGGGTGTTGCGGGCCTTGGTGCGCTGCGGGTCGCCGTCCTCGAGGATCACGCGGACGGGGAGGATCTTCGCCTCCGGGGCGATGCCGAGCACGCCCTCGCCGTTGTCGTAGCCGTGCCCGTGACCGGCGATGATGCTGGCCATCGCGGTGCCGTGGCGGGCCCAGGCGTCATCGCCCTGCTTCGCGCCGAAGCCGACCATGTCCTTGCCGGTGAGGATGTTGCCGACGAGATCGGGGTGGTCGGCCTCGACGCCGGTGTCCAGGACGGCGACGGTGATGCCCTTGCCCTTGGTGGTCTCCCAGGCCTCCTGGGCGTGCAGCGCCTCCAGGGCCCACTGCTGGGCGCGGATGCTGTCGGCGTAGGCCGTGGACGTCGGCGCGAGGGCGACGGCGGCGGCGAGGAGGCAGCACAGGAGCCCGGCCCTGCGGGTCGCGCGGGTCGTACGGGTGTTCATGAGGGCTGCTCCGAGGGCGTGGCGGCGGTCTTGCGCAGGCCGCGCTCGATGCGGTCGGCGAGGCCCTGCGCCTCGTTGCCGAGGCCGGCCTGCGCGGGGGCCGTGGTGGCGCCGGTCGCGGTGGCCACCGGGGCGGGCTGCGGGGCGTCGACGGTGCGGCCGTCGGCCCAGCCGGAGACGGCGTAGACGACGACGGGTGCGTCGGTGAGGACGGAGACCGTCCACGCGGCGCGCTGCTTGTCGCCGAAGGCGGCTGCGACGGTGTCCTTCGCGGCGTAGGGGCGGGGCATCAGGTCGGCCCGTTTCGCCAGGCCCTCCCTGGAGAAGCGGGCGTCGAGCGAGCGCATGGCGGCCGCGTCGGCGTTGGTGAACAGCAGGCCGACGGTGGTCACATAGCTCTGGGTGGCGTCGGTGTAGGTGGCGCGCAGGAGCCGCTGGCAGCCGACCGGGGCGAGGGCCTTGAGCAGCAGCGGGTCGAAGGCGCCGGCGCAGCCGCTGTCCGGGGCGACGGCGATCCGCGTCCAGGTGCGGTCGGCGCCGCCGGGGCCGGCGCCCTGTCCGTCGACCGTGGGCGGGAAGAGCTGGTCGACGGGCACGTTGTGCCACAGGCCGGCGGCTGCGGTGTAGGCGCTGCGCTCGGCGCCGTCCTCGGAGTCGCCGACGAGCCAACTGCCGGTCACGGCACCGCCGATGAGGCCCAGTCCGAGGACCACGCCGACGGCGGCCGCGGCGGTGCGTGCCCTTCTGGTCCGGCGCCGGGGCGTGTCGCGGTACCCCTCGGGCTGCGCGAACGTCACCACGGGCCGGGTGGCGCCCAGGGTGCCGCCCGGGGTCATGGGAGCGCTCCAGGAGAGGGCCGGATCGGGCCCGCTGAGCGCGTCCTGGGTGGTGTCGGGCCGCCTGGGAGCCTCGGGTACGGGGGGCGCCGGGGGCGGCGTGGAAGGCACCGGCGGCGCGGCGGGCATGGGGGGCGCGGGCGGCACGGTGAAGTCGGGCCGCAGCAGGGCCGCGGCGGGAGTCCAGGCCGGTCCCTCGTCCGTCCCGGAGACCGTCGCCGCGTCGCCGCGGCTGTATCCGGCCCGGGCGCTGTCCGCCTCCGTCTCCTGTCGACTCCGCCCCGGCGTCGGCACCCAGCTGCGCGGCAGGGGCGTCCAGGCGCTGTCGGAATCGGCGGCGGGAGCACTGTCGGAGCCCACGGGCCGGGCCTCGGACGGCGGGCCGGAGGGACGGGACCCGTCGGGACCGGCGGCGCGCGAAGCCTCCCAGCGGGGCGGGCGGGCGTCCTCTCGACCCGCGGAACCAGCAGCGCCCCCGGCCGTGGGACGGGGCTCGGACGGCGTGCCCGAAGGACGGGACCCGTCGGGACCGGAGGCGCGCGAAGCCTCCCAGCGGGGCGGGCGGGCGCCCTCTCGACCCGCGGAACCAGCAGCGCCCCCGGCCGCGGGACGGGGCTCGGACGGCGGACCCGAAGGACGCGACCCGTCGGGACCGGAGGCGCGCGAAGCCTCCCAGCGGGGCGGGCGGGCGTCCTCTCGACCCGCGGGAGGCGGGGTGTCCGAAGCGGTGGGGCGGGGGGCCGGCCTGGTGGGGCGGGGGGCGCGGCGGAAGTCGTGGGGTGGGGTGGGGCGCGGGACGCCGGCGGTGGACGGGCGCTCTTCGGCTCGCCCGGGCGCCGGAGCGTCGTCGCGTCGCGGGGTCGAGGCGGGGCGGCTCGGCCGTGGCGGGATGTCCGGGAAGCGGGCCGACGCGGGCGGCGGGGGCGGGGTCATGTCGTCCGTGTGCTGGGCCCGCAGGCCGAAGAAGCGGGAGGCGGCGGGGGGAACGGGGGGAACCGTGTCCGAGGAGTCCGAGGAGTCCGAGGCGGTCGGCGCCTGCGTCGGGTCAGCCGCGTCGTCCGTCGGTTCCGGGCGCGCCGTCGGCGGCTCGGGCGGGCGGGGAGGGGTGGTCGGGCGGGGTGGGACGCCGGGGCGGGGAGGCACGTCCGGGCGCTGGGGGACCGAGGCGCGGAGTTCTTCCGTACTCATGCACCCCCCGTTTCCTCGTCCCCGGGCCGTCGTTCTCCTACGCGGGCCGTCGAAATCTCGTGCCCGGGCGGTCCCGGTGCGGACGCGACAGTCCGTTCCGGGCACGCATACCCGCACAGGAGGACCGGCATCCCGAAGCGGGTGCCCGGTCAGAGCCGTTCCTCCGTGCGTGCGCGTCACTCTACGGCTTGTCGCCGGTCGAACGGGAACCAGTCCGTGCCCCCCGGGGCTTCTGCCCGGAACGTCCCCCTACCCTGCGGTAATCCTGTCTGGCAGGCTTCGTTCATGACTGCGCGCGCCGCCGACCGGGCCCGTTACGACCGGGCCACCGCCCATCTCGACGCCCCGCTCGCCCTTGTGGACCTGGACGCCTTCGACGCCAACGCGGAGGATTTGGTGCGCCGGGCCGGCGGGAAGCCGATCCGGGTCGCCAGCAAGTCCGTGCGCTGCCGGACCCTGCTGGAACGCGTCCTGGCGAAGGACGGCTTCGCGGGGATCATGTCGTTCACCCTCGCCGAGTCGCTGTGGCTGGCGCGGTCGGGGTTCGACGACGTCCTCCTCGCCTACCCGTCGGCCGACCGCACCGCCTTCGCCGAACTGGCCGCCGACCCGAAGCTGGCCGCGGCCGTCACCGTCATGGTCGACGACGTGGCCCAGCTCGATCTGATCGACGCGGCACGCGGCGAGGGGAGCGAAGTCGTCCGGGTCTGCCTGGAGTTGGACACCTCGCTGAAGCTGCTCGGCGGCCGGCTGCGGGTCGGCGCGCTGCGCTCGCCGCTGCACTCCCCCGCCCAGGTCGCCGACGTGGCGCGGGCGGTGGCCCGACGGCCCGGTTTCAGGCTCGTGGGGATCATGGCGTACGAGGGTCATATCGCCGGGGTCGGCGACTCCCTCGCCGGGCGGCCGTTCCGGTCCCGGGCGATCCGGCTGATGCAGGCCACCGCCCGCCGGGAGCTCGCCGAGCGGCGCGCCGCGGTGGTGCGCGCGGTGCGGGCCGTCGTACCGGATCTGGAGTTCGTCAACGGCGGCGGCACCGGCAGTGTGCAGCACACCGCCGCGGAGGACGCGGTCACGGAGATCGCGGCCGGGTCGGGGCTGTACGTGCCGCGGCTGTTCGACAACTACACGTCCTTCAGCGGGCGTCCGGCCGCCCTGTTCGCCCACCCCGTCGTCCGGCGGCCGGGGGTCGGGATCGTGACCGTCCTCGGCGGCGGCTACCCGGCCTCCGGCGCGGCCGGACCCGACCGGCTGCCGGTGCCGTATCTGCCGGAGGGGTTGCGCTACGACCCCCAGGAGGGTCCGGGCGAGGTGCAGACGCCGCTGCTCGGCTCCCCCGCCGACGATCTGCTGATCGGCGACAAGGTGTGGTTCCGGCACGCGAAGGCCGGTGAGCTGTGCGAGCGGTTCGACGTGCTGCACCTCGTCGAGGGGGACGAGGTGACGGCGACCGTCCCGACCTACCGGGGCGAGGGTCACACGTTCCTCTGAGACGGCCTACAGGGGCGTGACGTACGCGCCCGAGATCCCGCCGTCCACCAGGAAGTCACTGGCGTTGACGAACGAGGAGTCGTCGCTGGCCAGGAAGGCCACGGCGGCGGCGATCTCCTCGGCCTCGGCGAACCGGCCGACCGGGATGTGGACCAGGCGGCGGGCGGCCCGCTCCGGGTCCGTGGCGAACAGCTCCTGGAGGAGCGGGGTGTTGACCGGCCCGGGGCAGAGGGCGTTGACGCGGATGCCCTCCCGGGCGAACTGCACGCCCAGTTCGCGGGACATCGCCAGCACACCGCCCTTGGAGGCCGTGTAGGAGATCTGGGAGGTGGCCGCGCCCATCCTGGCCACGAAGGACGCCGTGTTGATGATGGAGCCCTTGCCCTGGCGCCGCATGTAGGGGATGGCGGCCTTGCAGCACAGGTAGACGGAGGTCAGGTTGACCTCCTGGACGCGCTTCCAGGCCTCGAGGCCGGTCTCCAGGATGGAGTCGTCGTCGGGCGGGGAGATGCCCGCGTTGTTGAAGGCGATGTCGACGCTGCCGTAGGTGTCGTAGGCGGTCTTGAACAGCGCCTCGACCTGCTCGGGGTCGGTGACGTCGACCTTCACGAAGATCCCGCCGACCTCTTCGGCGGCCGCCTTGCCGCGGGCCTCGTCGACGTCGCCGCAGACGACGTGCGCGCCCTCGGAGGCGAGCCGGCGCGCGGTGGCGAGGCCGATGCCGCTGCCGGCTCCGGTGATGACGGCGGTACGGCCGACGAGCCGGCGGCAGATGATCTCTTCAGGCGATGCGGTCACTGTGCGGGGCCCTCCGTGCTGATGAAGACGTTCTTGGTTTCGGTGAAGGCGGTCAGGGCGTCCGGTCCCAGCTCACGGCCGACGCCGGACTGCTTGTAGCCGCCGAAGGGCGTCCAGTAGCGGACACTGGAGTGGGAGTTCACGGACAGGTTGCCGGCCCGCACGGCCCCCGAGACGCGCAGGGCGCGGCCGATGTCCCGGGTCCAGACGGAGCCGGAGAGGCCGTAGGGGGTGTCGTTGGCGAGCCGGATCGCGTCCGCCTCGTCGGTGAAGGGGAGCAGTACGGCGACGGGTCCGAAGATCTCCTCGCGGGCGGCGGCGGAGTCGGAGGCCTCACCCGTCAAAACCGTCGGCGGGAACCAGAAGCCGGGACCCTCGGGGGCCGTCCCGCGCAGCGCCGGGGCGTCGTCCGGCACGAACGACCGTACGCGCTCGACCTGTCGGCGGGAGATCAGCGGGCCCATCGTCGTCGCCGCGTCGGCCGGGTCGCCGACCACCACGGCGGACAGCTCGCGGGCCAGATGGTCGGCCACCTCGTCGTACACCGACTCCTGGACGAGGATCCGGGTGCGGGCGCAGCAGTCCTGGCCGGAGTTGTCGAGGAAGGAGAACGGGTCGACGGCCCGCTTCAGGTCGGCGTCGGCGAAGACGACGTTCGGGCTCTTGCCGCCGAGTTCGAGGGTGACCGGCTTGACCTGGCGGGCGCAGCGTTCCATGACCTCGCGGCCGGTGCCGGTGGAGCCGGTGAAGACGATCTTCGCCACGTCCGGGTGGTCGACGAGCGCGCGTCCGGCGACCGCGCCGTAGCCGGGCAGGACCTGGAAGAGGTGTTCGGGCAGGCCGGCCTCCAGGGCGAGTTCGGCCAGCCGCAGGGCGGTGAGCGGGGTGGTCTCGGCGGGCTTGAGGAGAACCGCGTTGCCGGCGGCGAGGGCCGGGAAGGAGCCCCAGGCCGCGATGGGCATGGGGAAGTTCCAGGGGGCGATCACGCCGACCACGCCGAGCGGCTCGTGGAAGGTGACGTTCCAGCCGCCGGGGACGGGGATCTGGCCGCCCAGGAGCCGTTCGACGCCGCCGGCCGCGTAGAGCAGCAGATCGCGGGCGTTGCCGGCCTCCCAGCGGGCGTTGCCGAGGAGGTGGCCGGCCTCGCGGACCTCCAGCAGCGCCAGTTCCTCGACGTGCGTGTCGACGACGTCGGCGAAGCGGCGCAGCAGCCGGGCGCGGTCGGCGGGCGGCAGCGCGGCCCAGTGCTTCTGTGCCCGTGCGGCGCGGGCGACGGCCGCGTCCACGTCGGCCTCGGTGGCGGCGGGGACGGTCGCGACGACCTCCTCGGTGGCGGGGTTGAGGACGACGAGTTCGTGCGGGTCGGACACGGAGGGACCTTTCACAGGCGTTCGAAGGAGCGGCGCAGCTCCCAGTCGGTGACCGCGGCGTCGAAGGCCGCCAGCTCCACGCGGGCCATGTTGGCGTAGTGCGCGACGACTTCGTCCCCGAAGGCGGCCTGGGCGATCGGGCTGGCGGACCACAGCTCGGCGGCCTCGCGCAGGGTGGTGGGGACGTGCGCGTAGTCGGCGGTGTAGGCGTTGCCGGCGCATGCCTCGGGCAGCTCCAGCTTCTGCTCGATGCCGTACAGCCCGGCCGCGACCAGGCCCGCGACGGCGAGGTGCGGGTTGACGTCGCCGCCCGGCAGCCGGTTCTCGAAGCGCATCGAGCGGCCGTGGCCGACGATCCGCAGCGCGCAGGTGCGGTTGTCGTAGCCCCAGGCGACGGCGGTGGGGGCGAAGGAGCCCGGCTGGAACCGCTTGTAGGAGTTGATGTTGGGGGCGTAGAGGAGGGAGAAGTCGCGCAGTGCGGCCAGCTGTCCGGCGAGGAAGTGGCGCATCACGTCGGACATGCCGCCCGGGTCCCCGGCGGTGCCGGCCATGACGTTGGCGCCGTCGGCGTCGGTGAGCGAGAGGTGGATGTGGCAGGAGTTGCCCTCGCGCTCGTTGTACTTCGCCATGAAGGTCAGCGAGACGCCCTCCTGGGCGGCGATCTCCTTGGCGCCGGTCTTGTAGACGGCGTGCTGGTCGCAGGTGACCAGGGCCTCGTCGTAGCGGAAGGCGATCTCGTGCTGGCCGGGGTTGCACTCGCCCTTGGCGGACTCGACGGTGAGGCCGGCGCCGGCCATCTCGTTGCGGATACGGCGCAGCAGCGGCTCGATGCGGCCGGTGCCGAGGACCGAGTAGTCGATGTTGTACTGGTTGGCCGGGGTGAGTCCGCGGTAGTTCGCGTCCCAGGCGGCCTCGTAGGTGTCCTTGAAGACGATGAACTCGAGTTCCGTGCCGACCTGGGCGGTGAAGCCGTGCTCGGCGAGGCGCTCCAGCTGGCGGCGCAGGATCTGGCGCGGTGCGGCGACCACGGGCGAGCCGTCGTTCCAGGCGAGGTCGGCGATCAGCATGGCGGTGCCGGCGTTCCAGGGCACGCGGCGCAGGGTGGCCAGGTCGGGGCGCATGGCGAAGTCGCCGTAGCCGGTCTCCCAGGAGGACATGGCGTATCCGTCGACGGTGTTCATCTCCGTGTCGACGGCGAGGAGGTAGTTGCAGCCCTCGGTGCCGTGCCGCAGGACGTCGTCGAGGAAGAATCCGGCGGCGAACCGTTTGCCCTGGAGCCGCCCTTGCATGTCGGGGAAGGCCAGGACGACAGTGTCGATCTCACCGCTTGCGACGAGGGCGTGCAGCTCCTCGACGCTGAGCGGGGGTGTGCGGTCTGCCACGGGACGGCCTCCTTCGGCTTCCTCGGCTGCTTGGGGCGGCCGGGAGCCATAAGGTATTGCGGAGAACCATTGCTTGGGAAGGGGGCACGGCCAGATGTCGGTGGACGCTGACGGCGGACCGGACGACCGGCTGACGCCGGTGCTGCGGCCGGTGCGGGCCGGAAACGGCTTCGAGGAGGCGCTGGAGCAGATCCTGCAGGTGGTACGTCTCGGCCTGGTGCCGGGGGGCGAACGGCTGCCGGCCGAGCGGGACCTGGCGGAGCGGCTCGGGATCAGCCGGGTGACGCTGCGCGAGGTGCTGAAGGTCCTCCAGGACCAGGGGCTGGTCGAGTCCCGCCGGGGCCGGTACGGCGGAACGTTTGTGCTGCCGCGCGCGCTGCCGCGCGCGGACGCCGACGGCGAGGACGAGCTGCGGCGGCGGATCGCGAAGACCGACATCGAGGACGTGCTGCGCTTCCGCGAGGTGCTGGAGGTGGGTGCGGCCGGGCTGTGCGCCACGCACGGGCTGACCGACGAGCAGGCGGAGCGGCTGCGCGAGGCCCTGGCCGCCACCGCGGACGCACCGCTGGCCGACTACCGCCGCCTGGACACGATGCTCCACCTCACCCTGGCCGAGCTGTGCGGCTCCCCCTCGCTGACCGCGCGGTACGCGGCGGTCCGGGCCACGGTGAACGATCTGCTCGACTGCATCCCACTGCTCGTCCGCAACCTCGAGCACTCGCAGCGGCAGCACACCGCGCTGGTGGAGGCGGTGCTGGACGGGGACGCGGACGGCGCGCGGGAGATGATGCGGGAGCACTGCGCGGGGACGGCGGCCCTGCTCAGGGGCTTCCTGACGTGAGGTCGGCCATGCGAAGCTAAAGGTATGCAAGCAGTCCATTGAGTCGGTTTTTGAGAGTCGGTCATTGAGGGAACGGGAGAGCGCATGGCGAGCGGCAGGCCGCTGATCGGCGTCAGCACCTATCTGGAGTCCGGGACGCGCTGGGGCGTGTGGGAGCTGGAGGCGGCGCTGCTGCCCGTCGGGTACCCACGGCTCGTGCAGCGGGCCGGCGGGCTGGCCGCGATGCTCCCGCCGGACGCGCCCGAGCACGCGGCGGAGACCGTGGCACGCCTCGACGGCCTGGTGATCGCGGGCGGCCCCGACGTCGAGCCGGTCCGCTACGGCGCCGAGCCCGACCCCCGCACCGGAGCTCCGGCCCCGGAGCGGGACGCGTGGGAGCTGGCCCTGATCGACGCGGCGCTGGCGGCGGACGTCCCGCTGCTCGGCATCTGCCGGGGCCTGCAGCTGCTGAACGTCGCTCTCGGCGGCACCCTGACACAGCACATCGACGGACACGCCGAGGTCGTCGGCGTCTTCGGCAGCCACCCGGTCAAGCCGGTCCCCGGCACGCTGTACGCGGAGGTCGTCGCGGAGGAGACCGCCGTGCCGACCTACCACCACCAGGCGGTGGACCGCCTCGGCACGGGCCTGATCCCGTCGGCGTACGCGGCGGACGGCACCGTCGAGGCCGTCGAACTGCCGTCCGCGGGCTGGGTGCTGGGCGTGCAGTGGCATCCGGAGATGGGCGAGGACGTCCGGGTCATGCGCGCCCTGGTCGCGGCTGCTTCCCGCCCGCGGCGGCCTGGGCGGAGGGGCGCCGTCCCCGCCCGTCCCGTCCCCGGGAGCCGCACCGGAATGCCGTGACCGGCGCCGGGCGAGCCCGCGCGTCCTACCCCCGGGTCAGCGTCAGCAGTTCCCTCGCCGGGCCGGTCGGGCGGTGGCCCGTCGGCCATACCGCGCGCAGGTCGCGGGCCAGGGAGACCCCCTCGACCGGTATGTCGACCAGGCGGCGCAGCGCCAGTTCGTCGCCGACCGCCAACTCGCTCAGGACCGCCGGGCCCGCCCCGCTCACCGCCGCCGCCTTCACGGCCGTCGTCGAGGAGAGCTCGATCAGGGGGCGGGCCAGACCGCCCAGCGCCGTGTCGAGGACCTGACGCGTCCCCGAGCCCTCCTCCCGCAGGATCAGCGGCGTGGACGCCAGCTCGGACGCGGGCAGCGGGCGCCGGCGACGGGCCCACGGGTGGCCGGGCGCGACGACGACGATGAGATGGTCGTGGGCGATCACCGCGGAGTCCAGACCGGGCGGCACCGTGAGCCCCTCCACGAAGCCGAGGTCCGCCTCCCCGGTCAGCAGCCGCTCGGCCACCGCCGCCGAGTTGCCGGCCAGCAGCGACACCGCCGTGTCCGGCCGGCCGGCGCGCAGCGCGAGCAGCCAGCCGGGCAGCAGGTACTCGGCGATCGTCATGCTCGCCGCCACCCGCAGCCGTGAGTCCCGGCGGTCGCGCAGCGCCTGCGCACCCGCGTCGAACGCCTGCGCCGCCTCGACGATCCGCCGCGCCCAGTCCGTGACCAGCGCGCCGGCGTCGGTGAGCCGGGAGCCGCGCGGCGACCGGTCCACCAGGGCCACGCCCAGCTGGCGCTCCATGGAGCGGACGCGGCTGCTCGCGGCCGGCTGGGTGATGCCGAGCTCGCGCGCGGCGGCGCCCAGACTGCCCAGCCGGGCCACGGCCAGCAGCAGCTCCAGCGCGCCCAGGTCCGGGACGCGGTGCGCGATCGAGCCACCGCCGCCACCGGACCGCTGCTCCTCCGCACCGGACGCACCGGCCGCACCAGCCGGACCGGCCGCACTCGTCACGCTCTCCTCGCTGCCCATAAGCCCAGTTTATGTCCCCATAGAGACGTCCTCCCTGGTCGCCGACGCGCCCCCACGCGACCGTGGAGTCATGGTCACCGCCGTCCGTCACCTCGGACCGAACTGGTACGCCACGGTCATGGGCACTGCGATCGTCGGCACGGCGGGAGTCGCCCTCCCGGTGCGGCTCCCGGGGCTGCGGCCGCTCTGCGCGGCCTTCTGGGCGCTCTCCCTCGCCCTGCTGCTCGCCCTGCTCGCCGCGCGCGCCCTGCACTGGCGTCACCATCGCGACCAGGCCCGCGCCCATCTCCTGGACCCGGCGACGGCCCCGTTCTACGGCTGCCTGGCGATGGCGCTGCTCGCCGTCGGGGGCGGCGCACTCGCCGTCGGCCGGGACTGGATCGGCATCCGGGCCGCGGTGGCGCTGGACGCCGTGCTGTTCGGCGCCGGCACGGTCGTCGGGCTCGTGGCCGCCGTCGCCGTCCCGTATCTGATGGCCGTACGCCACCGGGTGGAGCCCGCTCAGGCCACGCCGGTGTGGCTGCTGCCGCTCGTCGCGCCCATGGTGTCCGCCGCGCTCGGGCCGCCGCTGGTGCCGTATCTGCCGGCCGGGCAGCCGCGGCAGACCCTGCTGCTCGCGTGCTTCGCGCTGTTCGGGCTGAGTCTGCTCGCCACGTTCGTCATGCTGCCGGTGGTGTTCGGGCGGCTGGTGACCGGCGGGCCGCTGCCCCTCGTGCTCACCCCGACCCTCTTCCTCGTCCTGGGCCCGCTCGGGCAGTCCACCACCGCCGTCGGGAACTTCGCGCAGGCCGCTCCGGCGGTGGTGGCCGGGCCGGACGGCCGCGGTCCCGCCGTGCTGTACGGGGTGCCCGTCATGGGGTTCGCGCTGCTCTGGCTCGCTCTGGCCACCGCGCACGCGGTACGGGCCCGGCGGCACGGAATGCGCTTCGCGATGACCTGGTGGGCGTTCACCTTCCCGGTCGGCACCTGTGTGACCGGAGCGGCGGCGCTGGCCCGGCACACCGGGCTGGTCGTCTACGACGTGCTCGCCTGCGCGCTGTACGGCGTCCTCGTGGCCGCCTGGGCGGTCGTCGCCGTGCGCACCGCGCGCGGGCTGCTCAGCGGTGCGCTGCTCGCCGCGCCTCGGCCAGCGCCTCGCCCAACGCCTTCGGCGCCTCGGCCAGCGACGGCCCGTACCACGTCAGGTGCCGTCCGCTGACCAGCGCGCCCGGCCGGCCCGGGAAGGCCTCCGGGCCGTCGTCGGCGGTGAAGCGGTAGGGCTCGTCCGGGAGGACGACCAGGTCCGGTGCGGCCGCGCGCAGCTCGTCGAGCGGGATCCGCGGATAGCGCTCGGCGTGCCCGGCGTACAGGTGGTCGACGCCCAGGCGGGCCAGCACGTCCCCGGCGAAGGTGTCGCGGCCCAGCACCATCCACGGGCGGCGCCAGATCGGCACGACGGCCGTCCGGCGATCGTGCCCGGTGAGACGCGGCAGTGCGGCCCACGCCTCCTCCGCCTCCGCCAGCCAGCCCGGCCGGGCGGCCGCCCCGCACGCCCGGAGCACCCGGGACAGCTCCCGGAAGGCCTGCGGGACGTCCCTGACCTCCGTCACCAGCACGTCGAGGCCGGCCGTGCGCAGCGCGGCCAGGTCCGGCTCCCGGTTCTCCTCCTCGTTGGCGATCACCAGGTCGGGGGCGAGGGAGACGATCCGGTCGACGTCGGGGTTCTTGGTGCCGCCGATCCGGGTGACGTCGAGGTCCGACGGGTGGGTGCACCAGTCGGTCGCGCCGACCAGGGCGGCGGGCACGGAGGCGGCCACGGCCTCCGTGAGCGACGGCACCAGCGAGACGACCCGCACTACCGCTTCCGGCCCCGGTCCCGGTCGCGTACCGCCTCGATGTGCTCGGCCACGGCGACGACGATCACCCGGGTGTCCGGCACGGTCGCCCGCCAGCGGTGGCGGACCCCGCCGGTGAGGTACAGGGTGTCGCCGCGGCCCAGGCGGTAGGCGCGGCCCTCCGCCTCGATCTCCACCGCGCCGTCGGCGACGTACATCAACTGGTCGTTGCGGTACTGGAATTCACGGCCCGCGTCGTGGTCGCCGGTGAACTCGGAGGCGTGCATCTGGTGGTGGCCGCGCACCAGGGAGCGGGAGCGGGGTTCCGGGTCCGGCCCCGGTCCCGTGCCCGGACCCTGTTCGGCGACCTCGGCCCGTACGACGTCGACGCTGCACGCCGGGTCGGCGGCGGCGAGGAGTTCGACGGCCGTGGTGCGCAGGGCGTCGGCGACCTTCTCCAGGGAGCTGGTGCTGGGCCGCGCGCGGTCGTTCTCGACCTGGCTCAGGAACGGCACCGACAGACCGCTGCGCTCGGCCACGACGGCAAGGGTGAGCTCCAGGGAACGGCGCCGGCGCCGCACGGCCGCGCCCACCCGCAGGGGCTGTTCTTTGTGGTCGCCCATCGCTCCGGCTCCCTCCTTCGCTCGTCGCTGCCGTGACTGCCTTGGCTGCCTTCGAACTTCCTCCGAAGCTCGTCCCAAGAGTTCTCTGCACCCTACGCATGTTCGGCAAACCGTTTCATGTGCCCGTGACATCGAGGACACATGGAGTGACACCGGACCTCACAGATCGCGCCAGTCGATCAGAGCCCGGAGAGGCCGGGCGCGCGCCCGCCCTCCGCTTTTCCGGTTCAATGCGCGAACGGCCGTGAGTGTTCCCGCTCGTCCCCGGCTTTACCGGGGGTTCGGCTCGGGCATGGACGTAGCTCTCTGTGGTTGGCCGGATCCTTGCCGTGGGCGCACGGGGGGGCGCGCAGGGAGCACGAGGGGCGGGCCCCGGCGCAGGCCGTGGAGGCCGTACGTCGGTGCCCGCCCCTCGTCGGACGGTCGCGGTGCTGTCAGGTCACCGGACCGCCCGGCTTTCCTGCCCCGGATCCGCCACCGGTACCCACTTCTCGATCAACGCGGGGTTCTCCTTCAGCCAGGTCCGGACCGCGTCCTGCTCCTTGCCCTTGCCGGCCTTCTGGATCCGCGCCTCCAGACCCGTGAGCTGCTCCTCGGTCATCCTGAAGTCCTTCAGCCACTCGGCGGCCTCGGGGTTGTCGGCGGCGAAGCCCTTGCGGGCGAGGGTGTGCACGCCGTCCCCCTTGCCCCAGGCGCCCTGGGGGTCCTTCAGCTTCTTCAGGTCGTAGTCGCTGTACGCCCAGTGCGGCGACCAGAGCGTGACGACGATCGGCTTCTTCGCCGCGTAGGCCCTCTTGAGCTCGGCGAGCATCGCCGGGGTGGAGCCGTCGACGACCGTGTAGGAGCCGTCGAGGCCGTACTCCTCGAGGACCTTGTCCTTGAGCAGGCCCATCATTCCGGCGCTGGGCTCGATGCCGGTGATCCTGCCGTCGAACTCGGAGGCGTGGTTCTTCAGGTCCGCCAGGGAGTCGACGCCCTTCACGTACGAGGGGACGGCGAGCTCCAGGGAGGTGGGGCCGTACCAGGAGCCGAGGTCCTCCATCCGGTCGCCGTACTTCTTCCAGTACTCGGCGTGGGTGGTGGGCAGCCAGGCGTCGGTCTGGAAGTCGATCTGGCCGGTGGCGACGCCGGTGTACAGGGGGCCGGCGGCGTACTGGGTGGTCTTCACCTTGAAGCCGCGCTCCTCCAGCAGTTCCTTCCACAGGTAGGTGGAGGCGATGCCCTCGTCCCACGGGATGTAGCCGATCTCGATCTCCCGGCCCTTGCCGACGTCCGAGGCGGAGGTCGCGGCGGTGGAGGAGGAGGCCGCGCCGAAGACGTTCATGCCGCCCGCGACCAGGGCGAGGACGACCACGCCGACCACGGCCACGACCGGGCGCGGGCGGTACGTCCACACCGTGCCGCGGGCCTTGGCGGCGGCGCGTCGGCCGAGCGGGGAGATCCGGGTGCCGAGGGCGCCGGTCATCCGGTCCAGGTAGACGGCGAGGACGACGATGCCGAGGCCCGCCTCGAAGCCGAGGCCGATGTCGAGCTGTCCGATGGCCTCGTTGACGGCGCCGCCGAGGCCCCCGGTGCCGACCATGCCGGCGATGACGACCATCGACAGGCCCAGCATGATGACCTGGTTGACGCCCGCCATGATGGTCGGCAGCGCGAGCGGCAGCTGCACGCGCAGCAGGGTGTCGCGGGGTGTCGTCCCGAACGCCTCGGCGGCCTCGACGAGTTCGGGGTCGACCTGACGGATGCCCAGCTCGGTCATCCGCACGCCCGGGGCGAGCGCGAAGATCAGGGTGGCGACGACGCCCGCGGGGACGCCCATGCCGAAGAACAGGATGGCCGGGATCAGCAGGACCATCGACGGCATCGTCTGGAGCAGGTCCAGGACGGGCCGCAGCGTCGCGCTGACGGCCTTCGAGCGGGCGGACCAGATGCCCAGCGGGACGGAGACCACCAGCGCGATCGCCGTGGCGACGAGCACCAGGGACAGCGTCGACATGGCGTCGTCCCACAGGGCGAGGGAGTCGATCAGGGCGAACCCGGCGAAGGCGAGGACGCCCGCGACGAGACCGCGCAGCCACCAGGCGAGCACCGCGAGGATGCCGGCGAGGAGCAGCGGCTCGGGGGCGGCGAGGACGGCGTCGATGCCGTCGTACATGCCTTCGACGACCGTCTTGACCGCGTCGAAGAGCCAGGACAGGTGGGTGACGAGCCAGTCGACGCCGGAGTCGACCCAGTCGCCGAGATGAAGCCTAGGCACGGGCGGTCACCTTCCTCCCGTCGTCCCGCGAGCCGTCGCAGGCGATCGCCTCGCCCGCGTCCTCGTCGCCGAGGCAGCGGACCAGGCGCTGCCTGGACACCACGCCGACGAGCTTGCGTCGCCCGTCGAGGACGGCGACCGGGTGGGGCAGCCGGGCGCTGAGCGCGCACAGCGCGGTGAAGGGGGTGTCGGGGGTCGCGGTCCGGCAGTCGCAGTCGGCCTCGTCGCCGCGCACGTCGGTGTCCATGACGGCGGCGGCCGTCAGCACGCGGGAGCGGTCGACGTCCTGGATGAAGGAGGCGACGTAGTCGTTCGCGGGGCGGAGCAGGATGTCCTCCGCCGTGCCGGTCTGGACGATACGGCCGTCGCGCATGACGGCGATGCGGTCGCCCAGGCGCATGGCCTCGTTGAGGTCGTGGGTGATGAAGACGATGGTCTTCTTCAGCGTCTGCTGGAGCGTCAGGAGCTGGTCCTGCATGTCTCGGCGGATCAGCGGGTCCAGCGCGCTGAACGACTCGTCCATCAGGAGCAGGTCGGCGTCGGTGGCGAGGGCGCGGGCCAGGCCCACGCGCTGCTGCATGCCGCCGGACAGCTCGTCCGGCCAGGACTTCTCCCAGCCGGCCAGACCGCACAGCCGCAGCGCCTCGGCGGCGCGCTCCTCGCGTTCGCGGCGGGGGACGCCCTGGACGGCGAGGCCGTAGGCGGCGTTGTCGAGGACGCTGCGGTGCGGGAAGAGCGCGAAGTGCTGGAAGACCATGCTGATCTTGTTCGCCCGGACGGCGCGCAGGTCGCGGTCGGCGAGGGCGGTGAGGTCCTGCCCGTCGAAGAGGACGCGTCCGGCGGTCGGCTCCAGCAGCCCGTTGAGCATGCGCAGCAGGGTGGACTTCCCGGATCCCGACAGGCCCATGACGACGAAGATCTGGCCCGGCCGCACGGTGAAGGAGGCGTCGATGACGGCGGCCGTGGTGCCGTCGGCGCGCAGCTCCTCGCGGTCGGCTCCGGCGCGCAGTCGTTCGACCGCCTGCTGGGGTCGTCTGCCGAACACCTTGTACAGATGCTCGGCCTCAAGCGTGGAAGACACGCGTACCTCTCGATCGGGGACGGAGAACGTCGGGGGCAGAGAAGGGAGCGCTCAGCAACAGCAAACAGTTGAAGGCGCAACCTCAGGCCGCTCCGAGGCCGCGCCTGCCCTGGCCCCACCGGGGCAAACGTGCGAGTGGTTCAGTTCACAGCAGGTCAACAGATGGTTTACGCCTGCCACGGGAGTGAATTCCCACCGGTCGCACGGGCCCGGGTGCGGCATGATGCGAGGCGTGACCGGACGACTGATGCTCCTCGACACCGCCTCGCTCTACTTCCGCGCCTACTTCGGCGTCCCGGACTCCGTGAAGGCGCCGGACGGCACCCCGGTGAACGCCGTGCGCGGACTGCTGGACTTCATCGACCGGCTGGTGAAGGACCACCGGCCGGACGAACTGGTCGCCTGCATGGACGCCGACTGGCGCCCGCAGTGGCGGGTCGACCTGATCCCCTCCTACAAGGCGCACCGGGTCGCCGAGGAGCGTGCGGCCGGGCCGGACGAGGAGGAGGTGCCGGACACTCTCGCGCCGCAGGTGCCGATCATCGAAACGGTCCTGGACGTGCTCGGCATCGCGCGCGTGGGCGTCGTCGGCTACGAGGCGGACGACGTGATCGGCACGTTCACCGGGCGGGCGAAGGGGCCGGTCGACATCGTCACCGGCGACCGCGACCTCTACCAGCTGGTGGACGACGCGCGCGGGGTGCGGGTGCTGTACCCGCTGAAGGGCGTCGGCACGCTGCAGCTGACGGACGAGGCGTGGCTGCGGGAGAAGTACGGCGTCGACGGGCGCGGGTACGCGGATCTGGCGCTGCTGCGCGGCGACCCGAGCGACGGTCTGCCGGGCGTGCCGGGCATCGGGGAGAAGACCGCGGCCAAGCTGCTGGCCGAGTTCGGCGATCTGCCCGGGATCATGGCGGCGGTGGACGACCCGAAGGCGAAGCTGACGCCGTCGCAGCGCAAGCGGCTGGACGAGGCGCGGCCGTATGTGGCGGTCGCGCCGAAGGTGGTCAAGGTCGCGGACGACGTGCCGCTGCCGGAGGTGAGCACCGCGCTTCCTCGTTCGCCGCGGGACGGGGAGACACTGGAGGCATTGGCGGAGCGCTGGGGACTCGGCGGGTCGTTGCAGCGACTGCTGACGACGCTGGCGACCCGGCCCGCGTAAGCATTGTTCTTGCATCAGGGAATGACATTCGCCCCAGGCGGAAGTCATCCTCTGAAAGAGGGGTGATTCAACCTCTCGAACGGGGGGCATCGCCGGGGGAGGGATGCTAACTTAGGTAAACCTAACCATATAGACATGGGAGGCCGCCATGGCAGAACGTCCGGCACGGCAGCCGCGGAAGCCGCACTCCGCGCAGGTCGTCCGCACCGAACGGCTCACCCCGCACATGCAGCGCGTCGTGCTCGGCGGCGAGGGCCTGGCGGAGTTCACGGTGGGAACGTGCACCGACCACTACGTAAAACTGCTCTTCGGCCCCGACGGCGTGAGCTACCCGGAGCCCTTCGACCTGGAGCGCATCCGCGCCGAGTTCCCCCGTGAGCAGTGGCCCGTGACCCGGACGTACACCGTGCGCGACTGGGACGCCGAACACCACGAGCTGACCCTGGACTTCGTGGTCCACGGCGACGAGGGACTGGCCGGACCGTGGGCGGCCCGCGTCCAGCCGGGCGAGACCGTCCGGTTCATGGGGCCCGGCGGTGCCTACGCCCCCGACGCGAGCGCCGACTGGCATCTGCTGGCCGGCGACGAGAGCGCCCTGCCGGCCATCGCGGCCGCCCTGGAGTCGCTGCCCGCCGGCGCCGTCGCCCACGCCTTCATCGAGGTGTCCGGGCCCGAGGAGGAGCAGAAGATCGAGTCCGACGTGGCGGTCGTCTGGCTGCACCGCGGCGACCGGCCCGTCGGCGCGACCCTCGTCGAGGCCGTCCGGGCGCTGGAGTTCCCCGAGGGCCGCCTGCACGCGTTCGTGCACGGCGAGGCGGCCTGCGTGAAGGAGCTGCGCAAATACCTGCGCGTCGAGCTCCAGATCCCCCGCGACGACCTGTCGATCTCCGGCTACTGGCGGCTCGGCCACAACGAGGACGGCTGGCAGGCCTCGAAGCGGGAGTGGAACGCGCGTGTGGAGGCGGAGCAGGAGGGGGCGGCCCCGGCCGCTTGAGAGGTCGCCAGCGGCCCGCACCCGTGGGGCGGGCCGCCCGAGGACTCCCGCCTCGGTGCCGACCCGCGGCTACACCGAGCGCTGGTACGACCGGAACGTTCTGATCGACAGCCACACGGCCGCCACCGCGAGCGCGAGCAGCGCCCCGCCGCGGACGAGCACCGCGCCCCAGTCGGGGTCGGCGGACAGTGCCGAACGACCCGCCGTCATCGCCCAGTCCAACGGGTTGAAGCGGGCCACGTGCCGTATCCAGTCGGGCATCCGGTCCGGCGCCATGAACGCGCTGGACAGGAAGGTCAGCGGCAGCAGCAGGAACGTGTTGACGCCGATGATCGACTCCCGCTCCCGCACCAGCATGCCCAGGGCGTTGGACAGCGCCCCGAAGACCGTGCCCAGCAGCACCGAGGCGACGATCAGGACGACGACGCCCGCGATCCCGCCCGGGTAGTCCGCGCCGCCCGCCAGCCCGAGCAGCACGATGACGGCCGACTGCAGGGCGGTGACGATGCCGTTGTGGACGACGTTGCCGTTCATCAGCGCGGCCCGGCTGACCGGGGTGGTCAGGAAGCGGTCGAGGGTGCCGCGTTGGATCTCCTCCAGCGTGCCCATGCCCGCCCACAGGTTGGAGGCGAGCGCGCTCATCACGACCACGCCCGGCACCAGGTAGTCGAGGTAGGAGGTCGTGCCGAAGCCGCCCAGCTCGACGACGCCCTTGAAGAGGCCGCCGAACAGGAACAGCCAGATCACCGGCTGGATCAGTGTGATCACGGCATACGCGGGCTGACGGGCGAACACCATCAGTTGACGTTGCGTCAGGTACCAGGTCTGGGCGATCGCGGTGCTCATCGCCCACCCCCGGCGAGCACGAGGGCGTCGGCCGCAGCGGGCTCGCGCTCGGCCTCGGCATAGCGGCGGCCCGTGTAGCGCAGGTAGACGTCGTCCAGGGAAGGCCGGGCCACGGTCGCGGTGGCGACGGCGACCCCGGCCCGCTCCAGCGCGCCGAGCAGCGCGGGCACCGTCGCCGCTCCGTCCTGCGCGCGCACGCTCACCCGCAGGCCGTCGAACACCACCTCGTACACGCCCGGCAGTTCCCCGAGGGCGTCCGCCAGCCGTGCCCGGGTCGTCTCGCCGGGCGCGGTGCGCAGCTCCATGTGCACCGCGTCGCCGCGGAGTTCGCCCTTGAGGGAGTCGGGGGTGCCCGTGACGACGATCCGGCCGCGGTCGACGATGGCGACGCGCTCGGCGAGTCGGTCGGCCTCCTCCAGATAGTGCGTGGTGAGCAGGATGGTCAGCCCCTCCTCGCCGGCCAGCCGGCCGATCTCCTCCCACATCGCGGTGCGGGCCTGCGGGTCCAGACCGGTGGTGGGCTCGTCGAGGAAGAGCACCTCGGGGCGGTGCACCAGGCCGAGCGCGACGTCGAGCCGCCGCCGCATGCCGCCTGAGTAGCCCTTGACCGGGCGTCGGGCGGCCTCGGCGAGCGCGAAGCGTTCGAGCAGCTCGTCGACCCGGCGGTCGAGGGCTGCGCCCTGCACGCCGTAGAGCCTGCCCTGGAGGCGGAGGTTGTCGCGCCCGGTGGCGACCGGGTCGGCGCCGGAGTTCTGGGCGACCACGCCGATCGCCCGGCGCACCCGGTCCGGGTGACGCAGCACGTCATGACCGGCGACGACGGCCGAGCCGGAGTCGGGGCGGGCGAGGGTGGTGAGGATCTTGACGGCGGTGGACTTGCCGGCCCCGTTGGGGCCCAGCAGCCCGAACACGGCGCCGGGCTCCACGGTGATGTCGAGGCCGTTCAGCGCGGTGACGCCGCCGGCGTAGGTCTTGACGAGTTGACGCGCCTCTACGGCGGGCGCACGAGTCGCACTCATGACGATGCTGCTCTCCTGTGTGAGCGGAACGGGACTGCTGATCCGCCGGAGGAGCACCGGGCTATCCTGGGTGTGCCGCACCTCGATCGCCTGGAACTGCCTCACGGCGGGTTCAGCTCGGGGTTCGAGACCCCGGCGGGACTGCTCCAACAGTCACGCCGGGGTCTTCTTCATGATCTGAGCTCTTCGGGCAACTCCCCCGTCTCGTGGAACCGCCGCCACCCGTCCACACCGGGCAGCGAGCCGCTCCTGACCTCCTCGAGGAAACCGCCGACCCACTCCGCCTGCGCCTCGACCATGTGCAGCTGGTACTCCACCTCGACGAGGAAGAGCCTCGGCAGCGTCTCGTAGAGCTTCTCGAGCGCGCCCCGGCCGCTGGCCACCTGGACCTCCAGGGAACTCAGCCGGGTCTCCAGCAGACGCACCACGTCGTCCGGAGGCAGCGCCGCCATCAGCGAGAGCGCCGTCTCGAAGATCGGGTACTCCTTCGCGGGGATGGCGAGCAGATCGGACAGCCACTCGGCCACCTCCTCGCGCCCGGCCTCGGTGAGCCCGTAGACCGTGCGCTCGGGGCGGTTGCCCTGTCGCTCCACACCGGTCACCTCGACGAAGCCGTACTTCTCGAGGTTCTGCACGACGGTGTAGAGCGAGCCGTAGTTCGTCTTCGTACTCGTGTCCTTGCCCTGGCTGCGCAGGGTCTGGGCGATCTCGTACGGGTGCATCGGCTTCTGCCAGAGCGTGGTCATCACGGCGAGCGCCAACGGGTTGCTGAGCTTGCGGCGTTTCCTCGCCACGACGACCACCTCGCTTTCGAATATCCGTAGCCGAACATATCGCGAGTCGGCACCCCTGGCAATAGACGCGATGTAACGCGATCGAGTGGAGTCCGGAGGACGTGAGGACTTGGGCCCGCCCCGGACACGGCGGCGTGACGCACACGAAACAGCCCGTCCCTAATTTCTGTCGCCCGACAGGAATTAAGTTCTCTCTGGGCCAAGGCAGGTTCCGCCGTGACGACAACGACATCCTCCGAAGTACGCCCCGACCCACCGCACTCCCCCGACGCCGGGCACGGCGACGGCTCCCTCGCCGAGTTCGGCTACCGCCAGGAACTCCACCGCAGCCTGGGCCGGTACGCCTCGTTCGCCGCCGGGTTCTCCTTCATCTCCGTCCTGACGACCGTCTTCCAGTTCTTCGCCTTCGGGTACGCCTTCGGCGGCCCGGTCTTCTTCTGGGCCTGGCCGGCGGTGCTGGTCGGGCAGCTGCTGGTGGCCGCCTGCTTCGCGGAGCTGGCCGCCCGCTATCCGATCTCGGGCGCGATCTACCAGTGGTCGACGCGGCTGTCGACGCCGTCCTTCGGCTGGTTCGCCGGCTGGATCATGGTGATCGGGCAGGTCGTGGTGGTCGCCGCGGCCGCGCTGGCGCTGCAGATGGTGCTGCCGGCGATCTGGTCGGGCTTCCAGCTGATCGGCACCGACCCGGCCCCCACCTCGGCCGACGGCGCGGCCAACGCGGCCCTGCTCGGCGTGGTCCTGCTGGTGCTGACGACGATCGTGAACATCCTCGACAACCGCGTGATGTCCGTGATCAACCGGGTCGGCGTCACCGCCGAGATCATCGGCGCGGTGCTCATCGTCGTCCTGCTGCTGACGCACTCCGAGCGCACCCCGAGCATCACCTTCCACACCGAAGGGGCCGCGCAGAACGGTCTGTTCGGGGCGCTGCTCGTCGGCTCCTTCACCGCCGCCTACGTGATGATCGGCTTCGACAGCGCGGGCGAGATGAGCGAGGAGACGCACCACCCGCGTCGCACCGCGCCCCGCACCATCCTCACCGCGCTCGGCGCGGCGGGGCTGCTCGGCGGCCTGATCGTCCTGGGCGGCCTGCTCGCCGCCCCCAGCCTCACCGACGGCCGTCTGGGCGTCGACGGACTCTCCTACGTCCTCACCAGCAGCCTCGGCGACGGCGTCGGCAAGGCGCTGCTGGCGGACGTGGTCGTGGCGATCGCGGTGGCCACGCTGGCCATCCAGACGGCGGCCTGCCGGATGCTGTTCTCCATGGCCCGCGACGGACAGCTCCCGTTCTCCGCCCGCCTCGCGCGCGTGCACCCGCGCACCGGCATGCCGAGCGCCCCGGCGCTGGTGGTCGGCGGCCTCGCGGCGGCCCTGCTGCTGCTCAACTTCGCCTCGCCCGAGGCGTTCCTGGCCATCGGCACGACCTGCATCGTGATGCTGTACCTGGCGTACGCGATGGTCACCGGCCCGCTGCTGGTGCGCCGGCTGCGCGGCGGCTTCTCCTCGGCCGGCGCCGACGAGACGGGCGCCCCCTTGTTCTCCCTGGGCCGCTGGGGCGTCCCGGTGAACGCCCTGGCCCTCCTCTACGGCCTGCTGATGGCGGTCAACCTGGCCTGGCCGCGCGCGGCGGTGTACGACCCGGCGGGCGGGCACTGGTACTTCCAGTGGTTCACCGTGCTGTTCCTCGGCGCGACGGTCGCGGTCGGCGTGGCCTTCCGGGCGTACCGCCGACAGCAGGCGGACGCGTAGGGAAGGCCGGCGCGCAGGGAAGGCGGACGCGTGGGGAAGGCAGGGCGCAGGGGGAAGGCAGGGCGTAGGGGGAAGGCAGGGCGTAGGGAAGGCAGGCGCTCAGTCGCCCTGTACGCGCGCGTGCAGGTGCATGTCGTGCCAGCCGTCCTGGTGGAGGACCGCACTGCGCATGGTGCCCTCCAGAGTGAAGCCGGCCTTCTCGGCGACCCGGCAGGAGGCCTCGTTGGCGGTGGCGTGCGACAGCTCCAGGCGGTGGAAGCCGATCTCGTCGAAGGCCCAGCGCGACAGGGCGGCCGTGGCCCGGGGTGCGACGCCCCGGCCACGGGCCGCCCCGGTCGTCCAGTACGCGACCTCGGCGAGGCCCTCGCCGAGTTGGATGCCGCGCAGCGCCACCCGCCCCAGCAGCACGTCGGTGTCCGCGTCGACGACGGCCCACTGGGCGCTCTGCTCCCCCTCCCAGGCCTGCTGCCACTCCGCTATCCAGCCGGCCACCTCCTCCTCGGAATCGGCGGCCCTGATGTGCCACTGGTGCATCAGCGGGTCCTGGAAGGCGGCGTGGACGGCGGGGGCGTCCTCGGCCCGCCACCGGCGCAGGACCAGTCCGTCCCCGGTGCGGAGCACGGGCTGCGGGGCGCTCGACAGGGTTCCGGCGGGCAGGACGAAGCCTGCGGTGTAAGGCATGATCGGCATCCTGCCAACGGGCCGCGAGGAGTCAACCGGGTTTCGCGCCGTGGTCCGTACGCCGGCCCCACCCCGTCTCCGCGGTCCGTACGCCCCGCTCCGTCGCCGCCGCACGCCCGCCCCGCTCCGTCGCCGCCGTACGCTTGACCGCGATGAGACGTCGCACCCCTCCCCCGCCCTCCCCCCTGCCGCAGCGCGACGGGATCGACCCCGTGCGGGTGCGGCTGCCGGGCGAGGGCGCCTGGGCCACCGTGCGGGAGCACCTGGTGGAGCGGCTGGGCGAGGCGCGCGCCGGGATCGTGGACGGGATGCTGGCGGCCGGGCTCGTCGTGGGCGCCGACGGTGCGGCGGTGGCGCCGGACGCGGCCTATGTGCCGGGGATGTTCGTGTGGTTCCATCGCGAGCTGCCGCCCGAGGCGCCCGTGCCGTTCCCGCTGGAGGTCGTGTACCGCGACGAGCACATCGTCGTCGCGGACAAGCCGCACTTCCTGGCCACCACCCCGCGCGGCAGTCATGTCACCGAGACCGCGCTGGCCCGGCTGCGGCGGGAGCTGGGCATTCCCGCGCTCGGCGCCGCGCACCGGCTCGACCGGCTCACCGCCGGGCTCGTGCTGTTCACCGTGCGCCCCGAGGAGCGCGGCGCGTACCAGGCGCTGTTCCGTGAGCGCCGCGTGCACAAGGTGTACGAGGCGCTCGCACCCCACGACCCCGGGCTCGCCCTGCCCCGGACGGTGCGCAGCCGGATCGTCAAGGAGCGTGGCGTGCTGGCCGCCTACGAGGTGGCGGGCGAGCCGAACGCGGTGAGCCGCGTCGAACTGGTCGAGCACCGGGCGCCGGGGCTCGCCCGGTACCGGCTGCTGCCCGCCACCGGGCAGACCCATCAGCTGCGGGTGCATATGAACGCGCTCGGCGTGCCGATCCTCGGCGATCCGCTCTACCCCGAGGTGGCCGCCCCCGAGCCGGTCGGCGAGTTCCGGCGCCCGCTGCAACTGCTGGCGCGGGAGCTGGAGTTCACCGATCCGGTCACGGGGACGGAGCACCGGCTGCGCAGTGGGCGGGAGCTCGAGGCCTGGGCGTCGTACGACCGTTGGGCCGCGACTCCCGCCACACCGGGACGACCGGGACGGCCGGCGGTCCCTCAGTAGCCGCGCACCCAGATCACGAAGCGCCGCCAGACGTTGGGCCTGCGGACGGGCTGCGTCGGCTGCGGGGCGGGCGGCGCGGCCACCGGCTCGGCGGCGGCCGGCGGCGTCGGCGCGGGCCGCGGCGCCGTGCTCACCGGGCGCGTCATGCGCTGCGGCGGGATCGGGGAGTGGCTGGGCTTGTGCCTGACGTCCTGCTGGGGCTTCGGCTCGAACCGGACCGGCAGGGCCACCAGGTGCCGTGAGGCGATCGACGCCGTCCAGCGCAACTCGTCCTCGTCGCAGTCGAGTTGCACGTCCGGCAGTCGCATCAGCAGCGCGTCGACGCCGACGTCGGCGATGGCACGGCCGATGTCCTGGCCGGGGCATTCGTGCGGGCCGCCGCTGAAGGCGAGGTGCGAGCGGTTGCCCATCATGTGGGCGGACAGGTCGGGGCGCACCCGGGGGTCGACGTTGCCGGGGGCGGGCGCGAAGAAGAGGCCGTCGCCCTGGCGGATGCGCTGACCGCCCAGCTCGGTGTCCTGCTTGGCGAAGTAGGCGAAGACGGTGCTGAACGGGGGCTCGTCCCACAGGGACTGCTCGACCGCCTCCGGCACCGTCATCTGGCCGCCGTTGAGCTGGGCGAGGAAGCGCGGGTCGGTCAGGACCGTGCGCAGCGTGTTGGAGAGCAGGTTGGAGGTGGCCTCGTAGGCGGCGAAGAGCACCAGGCGCAGGTGTTCCCTGATCTCCTGGTCCGTGAGCCCCGCGGGGTGGTTGATGAGGTGGCTGGTGAAGTCGTCCTCGGGCTGGGCGCGGCGGCGTTCGGTGAGCCGGGCCAGCGCCTCGATGACGTAGGCGTGGTTGGCGATGGCGGTCTCGGAGCCCTTGAGCGCGTCGCGGGCGCAGTGCACCATCCGGTCGTCGTACTCCTCGGGCATACCGATGACATGGCACACCACGGCCATCGGAAGGTGCTCGGCGAACTGGCCGACCAGGTCGGCGCGGCCCTCCTCGCAGAAGCGGTTGACGAGGCGCTGGGAGGAGCGGTTGATGAAGCGGCGCAGGCTGCGGTCGTCGATGGTCGCCATGGCCGCGGTGACCGCGCCCCGCAGCCGCAGATGCTCGTCGCCCTCGACGTGGGCGGCCATGGGCTGAAAGGCGATGTGCGGCATGAGCGGGTGGTCGGGCCTGACCTTGCCCTCCACCCACGGCGACCAGATCCGGCTGTCCTTGCAGAACTGCGAGGGCGTCCGCACCATGTGCAGGTTCTCGGCGTGCCCGAGGACCATCCACATCGGCAGGTCGTCGTGGATCAGCACCGGCGCCACGGGGCCGTACTCCTCGCGGAGTTGCTCGTACAGTTCGCCGAGGTTCTCCGCGCCGGGGCCGTAGAGCCGGGTCAGTCCTCCGGTGCCGCGGCCGTGGGCGGGGCAGCCGGGCGGCGGGTCCAGGGCGAGGTCGTGCCGGCCGGTCGGGGTGGGGTGTTCGGGAGTCACAGGGTCGCTCCGAAACTTCGCTGTGTGCGGTGTTGGGTGGTGGGGGGGGGAGTGGTGGTGCGGGTGTCAGATGAGGCTGCGGCTCAGGGCCAGTTCGTGCAGGAAGCGCATGAGGGTCATCAGGACGTCCCGGCTGGAGGCGCGGCGGCGGACGTCGCACTCCACGATCGGGATCTCGGGGGGCAGGTCGAGCGCGGCGCGCAGGTCCTCGATGGGGTAGCGGGGCCCGTCGGGGAAGGTGTTGACGGCGACGACGAAGGGCACACCGCCCTCCTCCAGCCGGCCCATGACCTCGAAGCTGACCTCCAGGCGGCGGGTGTCGACCAGGACGACCGCGCCCAGCGCGCCTTCGAACAGCCCGTTCCACAGGAACCAGAAGCGTTCCTGGCCGGGCGTGCCGAACAGATAGAGCACGACCTGCTCGGTGATGCGGATCCGGCCGAAGTCCATGGCCACGGTGGTGGCGGTCTTGGTCTCGGAGCCGTAGTTGTCGTCGACCCCGATGCCCGCCTGGGTCATGGTCTCCTCGGTGGTCAGCGGCCTGATCTCGCTGACGGAACCGACCATGGTGGTCTTGCCTACGCCGAAGCCGCCCACGATGACGATCTTCGCCGCGGCCGTGGTGGTGTGCGGCAGATGGTCCTCGGCCCGTGGGCCGGGAATCGTGTCAGAGCCGTTGAAGTCCATGCATCACCGCTTCGAGAAGGGAACGGTCGGGGACCTGCTGCCGGACGATGGGGGCGCGCGCCTGCACGAGTTCGGCCGCCAGCATCTCGGTGAGCAGCACGGTCACCACACTGAACGGCAGCCGGAGGTAGGCCGACACCTCGGCCACCGACAGCGGTGCGGCGCACAGGCGCAGCACCGCCCGCTGTTCCGGGGTGGCTGACGAGGGCGGGTCGGCGCGCGCCACGATTAACGTGACGAGGTCGACGGGCGCGCGCTCACCGTCCGCGCCCGTGATGGTGTAGAGCCGCTCCAGGTTCTTGTCCTCCCCCTCCTTGGGGGGCTGCGAAAACGGTGGGGGCGGCTCGGGCAGGGGTTGTCGCCGTCGGCGTTGCGGAGGCGTCATACGCTCTGCCCATTGCGGCGGGGCGGGCTGGTCAGGTGGGCGCCGATGCGGACCACGAGGTCGCGCATCATGCCGCTCATCCGGCCGGCCTCGCAGCGCACGTCGGACAGGACCGCGAGGTAGGCGTTGGCGCCGGCGGCCATCAGGTAGAAGTAGCCGCCGTCCATCTCGATCATGAGGAGGTTCATCTCGCCCTCGACGGAGGGGATCTCCTCGGCGACCGCGCCCGCGAGGCTCTGCATGCCCGCGCAGGCGGCGGCGACCCGGTCCGCGGCGTCGGGGTCACCGGCGTAGCGGGCGATGCGCAGACCGTCTGCCGACAGCACGACGATCATCTCGATGCCCGGAACGCCGTCGTAGAGCTCCTTGAGCAGCCAGTCGAAGTTTTGGCGCTGCTGGATCACGTGAGGTCCCCTTCATCGTCGGCCTCGGGTACGGCCTTGTCTTCGAGCAGGTACAGATAGGCGGTGGGGTTGCGGGTGAAATCGGTCGGGTGCGTGCCCTCGGGGATGCCCTTCTTCAGGCCCTCCCAGAACGCCTCGAAACCCACGCCGGGCTCGGCCTTCTTCTTCTTGGGCGCGGGCTCCGGCTCGGGCCGTGCGAAGGGGTCCGGCTCGCCCCTGGCCGCGGCGTCCTGGGCGGCGTACGCCTCCGCGTAGCGCTGGACGATGGAGATCGTCTGCTTGCTGCGGCGCTGCGGCAGACCCTGCTCGGTCCACTCGGTGACCTCGGGCACCTCGTCGTCGGTCAGGGAGACCCCGGCCGGGATGCGCGGCCTGGTGGGACGGCGCTTCTTGGGCGGACGCTTGGGGCCCTCGCCGATCTCGCTCAGGTCGATCTGCGGCACGGCGGTGGCGCCGATGCCGTGCGCGAAGCCGGGGGCGGGGTCGGTGGTCTGCATCTCGCTGGGCACGACGAGGACGGCCCGGACGCCGCCGTACGCCGACTTGCGCAGCGAGACCTCCAGGTTGAACGAGGTGCACAGCCGGCCGACGACCGCGAGGCCGAGGCGGGGGGTGATCCCGACGTCCTGGATGTCGACGCCGGCCTTGGCCTGCTCCAGCATGAGCTCGGCCTTGGCGCGGGTCTCCTCGCTGAGGCTGACTCCGGCGTCCTCGATCTCGATGGCGATGCCGGTCTGCACCTCGACGGCGTTGACGTGCACCTTGCTCGTCGGGGGCGAGTAGCGGGTGGCGTTGTCGAGGAGTTCGGCGATCGCGTGGAGCAGCGGCTCGACGGAGAGGCCGCGGATGTTGACCTTGGCGATGGAGTCCAGCTGGATGCGCCGGTACTCCAGGATCCGGGACATGGCGCCGCGCATCACGCTGTACAGCGGGACCGGCCGGGGCCAGTTGCGGCCGGGCCGGCCGCCGCCGAGCACACCGATGGAGTCGGCGAGCCGGCCGATCATCGAGGTGCCGTGGTCGACGCGCAGCAGGTCGTCGAAGACCTCGGGGTTGTGGCCGTGGTCCTCCTCCATCTCCCGCAGTTCGTGGGCCTGCTGGTGGACGATGGCCTGGATACGGCGGGCGACGCTGACGAAGGAGCGCTGGGCGGAGTCGCGCAGGGACTCCTCGTGGTCGACGATGTCCAGGATCTTCCGGACCACGGCGTGCTGTGCCGGGTCGAGTTCGCGGAACGAAGGATCACTCTCGCAGAGGTCGCGGATCACCTCCCTGGGGGAATTTCCGGCGCGCAGCCACGCCACGGCGTCGGGCACGTGTCGCTCGGCGAGGCGACGGTTCTCCTCCTCGTGGTCGGCGACGCGCGATTCCAGATAGACGATGTACTGGTCTTTCTCCGCGTGCAGTTGCTGGTGCCGCCTGCTGCGGCGTACCGAATCGGCTCCCGCCGCGATCACCAGGAGGGTGGCGACGGCTCCGCAGACGCCGACGGCGAGCCGTGCCTGCGTCGCCACGAGGGCGACGGCGGCTCCGGTCGCCGCGGCCGTCAGTATCGCGGGCAGCAACAGCAGCCGCGCGTAGGAGACTTCTCGGCGACCGGGTGGGGACTGAACACTCACCATGTGGGCACCCTCTGTAGGGATCTGTCGGCATCTTCGGAACATTTGGGAACAAGCGCACGAATTCGCCTCAACTCGGTGCGCCGCGGGCGAGCTTAGTCCGACAGGATCAACGCCGTGTCATATTCAGCAACCCCCTGAAACCGGTCCCGTACGTGGAGTAACCTCAATCGTTTACACGCTTCGCATTCGATCGAACGCAAGACGTGACGATGCACAGGCGTACGAATTACTTCACCGGGAAGAGTGAGGCGACCTCGCCCGGGCGGTCGCGAAGGGTGTTCAGTTCCCCGCGATGCGCAGCGCCGCGTCGGCGGTGGCGCGGGCGAACTCCGAGACGGAGCGGTCGGGGTCCGAGCGGTGGACGAGGATGACGCCCTCGATGAGCCCGAAGACCAGATCGGTGCGCAGATCGAGCTCACCCTTGGCGAGCCCGCCGCCCGCCGCCGTCGCGGCGATCAACTGACGGTAGGCGTCCTTGAGTTCGGCGCGCACGGCATGGAAGCCGGCGAACCGCTCGGTGCGCACCTCGGGCAGCAGATAGAGGCCGCCGAGGTTGTGCGAGCCGCCGCACAGCAGCTCCACGTCGGTGCGGCACAGCTCCCACAGCCGGTTCTCGGCCCGACGCGCGTCGTCCGCGAGCAGCTCACGGGCGTAGGCCAGCGAGGGCGTGACCGTCGACTCCAGCAGCTCGGCGAGCAGCTCCTCCTTGCCGGAGACGTAGTGGTACATGGAGGCCTGGCGCATGCCGGCCCGCTCGGCGACGGCCCGGGTCGTGGTGGCGGCGTAGCCGCGGGTGGTGAACAACTCCGCGGCGGCCACGAGCAGTTCGGCGCGCGGTGCGAGCCCGCTGTCCGGGCGCTGCGCGGCCCGGGGCCGGCCCACTCGACGTCCGCTGCTCGTCCCCATGCGTTCGATCCTCGCACACGACGCCGGAAGGCGATCTTCGGGCGATCCCGGTGAGGAGTCGGTAACCGGCCCGCAACCCGAGAGCAACGGCGACGACCCGACCCGGACCTAATTTCTGTCGGGCGACAGAAATTAGACCGAGCTGCGGAGGTCCGCACATGGCGGCGACAGCGACCACCCACGGAGCACGCGCCCACGCCCGGGCCCAGGCAGGCGCCCGCGCCGAGACCATGCCGGTCGTCCCGGCCCGGGACTGGCAGGACCCGCCCTGCGAGGCGGGTCTGCTGGTGTGGGCCGAGACGGTCGCGGGCGGCAACTACACCCATCGGGTCCTCGCCCGCGGCACCGAGCTGCGTCTGACCGACCTGCAGGGCGACGCCTGTGCCCACCTGCTCCTGTACGTGGAGGGCCGCCCCTGGGAGCGGCTGAACGTCGCGGACACGGTCAAGGTCCAGTGGAACGCCTACCTCGGCGAGGGCGTGCTGCTCCTGTCCGATCAGGGCCGCGTCCTCGCCTCGGTCGTCACCGACACCGCCGGCCGGCACGACGCCCTGTGCGGCACCTCCACCCTGGTGCGCAACACCGAGCGCTACGGCGACGGCGCCCCGCAGTCCCCCTCCCCGGCCGGCCGGGAGCTGTTCAAGCTGGCCGCCGCCAAGAACGGCCTGGAACCCCGGGACCTGCCGCCCTCCCTGTCCTTCTTCCAGGGGGTCGAGGTCCGCGAGGACGGCTCCCTCGACTTCACCGGCTCGGCGGGGCCCGGCGCCAGTGTCACCCTGCGCGCCGAACAGGACCTGACCGTGCTGATCGCCAACGTGCCGCACCCGGCCGACCCCCGCCCGGACTACGTCAGCACTCCGCTGGAGGTCCTCGCCTGGCGGGCCGCGCCGACCCAGCCCGGCGACCCCCTGTGGGACGCCACCCCCGAGGGCCGCCGCGCCTTCCTCAACACCGCCGAATTCCTCACCGCGAGGGGGCTCGCATGAAGACCGTCGTTCCCGCCCGGGCGTCCTGGTCGTCCGTCCTGCGCACCGGCGAGACGCTGACCATCACCGACCTGCACGGCAACCAGGCCGTCGACTTCCTCGTGTACGACGCCCACGACACGTCCGTGCGCTACAGCGCCCCCGACACGATCCACGCCCAGGGCGGCGTCTTCCTCACCACCGGCAGTGTGCTGATGTCCAACGAGCACACCCCGCTGATGACGGTGACCGCCGACGCCGTGGGCCGCCACGACACCGTCGGCGGCGCCTGCTCCAAGGAGTCCAACACGCTGCGCTACGGCCACCACACCTATGCCCAGCACGCGTGCGTGGACAACTTCCTCGCCGAGGGCGCGAAGCACGGCCTCGGCAAACGGGACCTCGTCTCCAACATCAACTGGTACATGAACGTCCCCGTCGAGAAGGACGGCACCCTCGGCATCGTCGACGGCCTCTCCGCACCGGGCCTCTCGCTCACCCTGCGCGCCGAGCGGGACGTCCTCGTCCTGGTCTCCAACTGCCCCCAGATCAACAACCCGTGCAACGGCTTCGAGCCCACGGCCGTGGAGATGACGATCACCGCTCCCGTCGGCGACGAGGACCCCGCATGAGCTTCGACAAGCTGCTGATCGCCAACCGGGGCGAGATAGCCGTCCGCATCGTCCGCACCGCCCGCGAACTCGGTCTGCGCACGGTCGCGGTGTACTCCGACCCCGACCGCTCGGCGCCCCACGTGCGGCTCGCCGACGAGGCGGTACGGCTCGGCCCGGCGCCCGCGAAGGAGTCCTACCTCGACGCCGACCTGGTCCTGAAGGCGGCGGTGGAGAGCGGCGCGGGCGCGATCCACCCGGGCTACGGCTTCCTCTCGGAGGACGCGGACTTCGCGCGCCGCTGCGCCGACGCCGGGATCGTGTTCGTCGGACCGACGCCCGGCCAGCTGGAGCTGTTCGGCGCCAAGCACACGGCCCGGGCGGCCGCGGAGGCGGCCGGGGTGCCGCTGGCGCCGGGCACGGGGCTGCTGGCGTCCCTGGCCGAGGCACAGGAGAAGGCCCGGGGCATCGGCTATCCGGTCATGCTCAAGGCCACCGGGGGCGGCGGCGGGATCGGCATGTCCGCCTGTCGCTCCCCCGAGGAACTCGCCGACGCCTGGGAGCGCGTCCAGCGGGTCGCCGCCGCCTCCTTCTCCTCCGCCGGCGTCTTCCTGGAACGGCTCGTCGAGCACGCCCGCCATGTCGAGGTGCAGGTCTTCGGCGACGGCGAGGGCAAGGTCGTCACCTTCGGCGACCGCGACTGCTCCCTGCAGCGCCGCAACCAGAAGGTCCTGGAGGAGGCCCCGGCACCGGGGCTCCCCGACCACGTCCGGCGGCAACTCACCGCCTCCGCCCGGGACTTGTGCGCCTCGGTCGGCTACCGCTCCGCCGGCACCGTCGAGTTCGTCTACGACGCGGCCCGTGAAGAGGCCTACTTCCTGGAGGTCAACACCCGGCTCCAGGTGGAGCACCCGGTCACCGAGGAGATCTACGGCGTCGACCTGGTCGCCTGGATGCTGCGCCTGGCGCGCGGCGAGCGGGACGTCGTCGTCGCTCCCGGCCCGCCCCGCGGGCATGCCGTCGAGGCCCGCCTGTACGCGGAGGACCCGAACCGCGAACACCGGCCCAGCGCGGGCCTGTTGACGCGGGTCGAGTTCCCGGCCGGGGTGCGCGTCGACGGCTGGGTGGAGACCGGCACCGAGGTCACTACGTCGTACGACCCGATGCTCGCGAAGGTGATCGCCTACGGCCCGGACCGGGAGCATGCGCTGCGCCGTCTCGACGAGGCCCTGGCCCGCACCCGCGTCGACGGCATCGAGACGAACCTGGGCCTGGTCCGGGCCGCGCTGACGGACCCGCGTTTCATGACGGCCTCGCACTCGACGGCGACCCTCGCCGAGGTGCACGATCCGACCCCGCGCATCGAGGTCGTCTCCGGCGGCACCCTCACCACCGTGCAGGACTGGCCCGGCCGCACCGGCCACTGGCAGGTGGGCGTCCCGCCGTCCGGCCCCATGGACGACCGCTCCTTCCGCCTCGGCAACCGCGCGCTCGGCAACCCCGAGGGCACGCCGGGCCTGGAGTGCACCCTCCAGGGCCCCACCCTGCGGTTCACCCACGCCACGACGGTGTGCGTGACGGGCGCGCCGGCACCGGTCACCGTGGACGGCACGGCGGTCGCGCAGTGGGAGCCGGTGACCGTCCCCGCGGGCTGCGTGCTGGAGGTCGGCGCGCCCGGCGAGCACGGCCTGCGCACCTACGTCCTGTTCGCGGGCGGCCTCGACGTCCCCGCGTTCCTGGGCAGCGCGAGCACGTTCACGTTGGGCCGGTTCGGCGGACACGGCGGCCGGACGCTGCGGACCGGGGACGTCCTGCACGGCGGCACGGTCGCCGGGGGCTCCGCACCCGCGACGGTCGCGGGCGTCGCGGAGCGGCCGGCCTTCACCTCCGTCTGGCACGTCGGCGCCGTCGAAGGCCCGCACGCCGCACCGGAGTTCTTCACCGAGGACGACATCCGCGACTTCTACGCCGCCGACTGGAAGGTCCACTTCAACTCGGCCCGCACCGGGGTGCGGCTGATCGGACCCAAGCCGCGCTGGGCGCGCACCGACGGCGGCGAGGCGGGCCTGCACCCGTCCAACATCCACGACACCCCGTACTCCGTCGGGGCCGTCGACTACACCGGCGACATGCCGGTGCTGCTCGGCCCGGACGGGCCCTCGCTCGGCGGGTTCGTGTGCCCGGCGACGGTGCTCAGCTCCGAACGCTGGAAGCTGGGCCAACTGCGCCCGGGCGACACGGTCCGCTTCCGGCCCGTGGACGTGGACGGCGCGGCGCGCGCGGAGATCGTCGACGGGGGTGTGCTGGCCCGGGACGGTGACATCACGTTCCGCCGCAGCGGCGACGACAACCTGCTGGTCGAGTTCGGCCCGATGCAGCTGGACCTCGCCCTGCGGATGCGCGTCCACGCCCTGATGGAGGCGGTGACCGCGGCGGACCTGGCAGGCGTCACCGACCTCACCCCGGGCATCCGCTCGCTCCAGATCCAGACCGATCCCGGCCGCCTCCCCCAACGCGAACTCCTCGCGGCCGTGCGGGAGATGACGGCGTCCCTGCCGCCCACGGACCAGCTGGTCGTCCCCTCCCGCACCGTGCACCTCCCGCTCTCCTGGGACGATCCGGCGACCCGGGAGGCCATCGCCCGCTATATGGCGGGCGTCCGCGACGACGCCCCCTGGTGCCCGTGGAACATCGAGTTCATCCGCCGGGTGAACGGCCTGGAGTCGGTCGCGGACGTCTACGACACGGTCTTCGACGCGGAGTACCTGGTCCTGGGCCTCGGGGACGTCTACCTGGGCGCCCCGGTCGCCACCCCCCTCGACCCGCGCCACCGCCTCGTGACGACGAAGTACAACCCCGCGCGCACCTGGACGGCCGAGAACTCGGTGGGCATCGGCGGCGCCTACCTCTGCATCTACGGCATGGAGGGCCCCGGCGGCTACCAGTTCGTGGGCCGTACGACCCAGGTGTGGTCGCCGTGGCAGCAGCGCGGCGCGTTCGAGGCGGGCTCGCCCTGGCTGCTGCGGTTCTTCGACCGGATCCGCTGGTATCCGGTCGACGCGGACGAACTCCTCGAGCTGCGGGCCGACATCACCTCGGGCCGCTTCGTGCCGCGCATCGAGGAGGGCGCCTTCTCGTTCGCCGAGTACCAGGCCTTCCTGGCCGAACACGCGGGCTCCATCGCGGAGTTCAGGTCCCGGCAGCGCGCCGCGTTCGCGACGGAGCGGGACGCGTGGGAGGCGGCGGGCGAGTTCGCCCGGGCGCAGGACACGGCAGCTCCCTCGGCTCCCCCGGCCGAGGTGGCCGTACCGGCCGGCGGCCGTCTGGTCGAGGCCGAGTTCGCCGCGTCCGTATGGCAGTTGAACGTGTCCCCCGGCGACGAGGTGACGGCGGGCCAGCCGCTGCTCGCGCTGGAGGCGATGAAGATGGAGTCCAGGGTGCACGCGCCGGTCGACGGCGTGGTGGCGCAGGTCCTGGCCCGCCCCGGTGACCAGGTGGAGGCGGGGACGGCCCTGCTCGTCCTGGCCCCGGCCACGGTCTGAACGAGGAACGAGGAACAACGCGATGTCCAGCACTCTCTCCCGAGTCCGCGCCGCCTACGCCCGCATCGAAGCGGTCGACCGCCCGGAGATCTGGATCGACCTGCGGCCGCGGGACGACGTCGAGGCGGAGGCCCGGTCGCTCGACGCACGCGTCGCCCGGGGCGAGTACCTCCCCCTGGCCGGCCGGCTGTTCGCCGCCAAGGGCAACATCGACGTGGCGGGCCTGCCCACCACGGCGGGCTGCCCGGCATACGCCTACCACCCCGAGACCGACGCCCCGGTGGTCGCCGGGCTGCGCGCGGCGGGCGCCCTGCTCCTGGGCACGACGAACCTGGACCAGTTCGCGACCGGCCTGGTGGGCACCCGCTCCCCGCACGGCGCGGTCCGGGGCGCCCACGATCCGGCGCGGATCAGCGGCGGCTCCAGCTCCGGCTCGGCCGTCGCGGTGGCCCTGGGTATCGTCGACCTCGCCCTCGGCACGGACACGGCGGGCTCGGGTCGGGTCCCGGCCGCCTTCAACGGCATCGTCGGCCTCAAGCCCACCCGCGGCCTGGTCCCCACCGAGGGAGTCGTCCCGGCCTGCGCGTCGCTGGACTGTGTGACGGTCTTCGCCCGTACCCTGCCCGAGGCGGAACAGGCCATGGCCCATATGACGAGCGGCACGACCGCGCCGTCCGTGCCCGGCCGGGCCCCCGGCCCGTGGCGCATCGCCGTCGCGCCCCTCGACCAGCTCGGCGAGCTGGACGAGGGCTGGCCCGAGGCGTACGAGGCGGCGGTGCAGCAGCTGGCGTCGGCAGGGGCCGAGATCCGCACCCTCGATCTGACGCCCTTCACCGAGGCCGCGTCGATGCTCTACGAAGGCGCGTTCGTGGCCGAGCGCTACACGGCGGTGGGGAGCTTTGTCGACAAGTTGCTGGCGGAGGGCGGCGAAGGCCTGGACCCGACCGTCGCCGGGATCATCACCCGAGCCCGCGACCTCCCGGCCCACCGCCTCTACACGGACACCGAGCGTCTGGCGGCCCTGCGCACCCGCGCACTGTCCGAGCTGGCCGACGCGGACGCCCTGCTCCTGCCCACCGCCCCCGGTCATCCCACCCTCGCCGAGGTCGCCGCCGATCCGCTGGGCGCCAACGCCCGCCTGGGCCGCTTCACCAACTCAACGAACCTCTTCGACCTGGCGGCGGTCGCCGTCCCGGCCGGCGAGGTGAACGGCCTGCCCTTCGGCGTGATGCTGATCGGCCCGGCCCACACCGACGAACGGCTGGCGAAGATCGCGCCGCTGCTGCAACCGCAGGCCCGCCTGGCCGTGGTGGGCGCCCATCTGACCGGCCGACCCCTCAACCCCCAGCTCCTGTCCCTGGGCGCGACCTTGGACCGCACGACCACAACGGCCCCGGTCTACCGTCTGCACGCCCTGCGCACGACCCCGCCGAAGCCGGGCCTGGTGCACGTGGGAGAAGGAGGCGCAGAAATCGAGACGGAGATCTGGCGCCTCCCGGCCGAGGGCCTGGGCCGTCTGCTGACAGCGCTCCCCCGCCCGATGACGCTGGGCAGCGTCCAGCTGAAGGACGGCACCGCCGTCCCCGGCTTCCTGTGCGAACCAGGCGCACTGGCGGACGCCGAGGACATCACCCGGTACGGAGGCTGGCGCTCATACCTGGACAGGTCGTAGGGGGACTCACCCCACCGACGAGTAGGCGACAACCCCCCGCAGCAACTGATCGACAGCCTTGCGAGCAGCCTTGGCCACAGTCGACCCCTCCGCGGCGGAAGCCGCAGAAATCTGCCCCAGCACGTCAATGACCTGCTTGCACCACCGGACGAAGTCCCCCGCGGGCATCTCCGCCTCCCGGAGCACCTCGTCCAGCCCCTTCCCCGAGGCCCACATGTACGCGGACCAGGCGAAGCCGAGATCGGGCTCGCGCTGCCCCACGCCCTCGGTCTGGCTGATCCGGAAGTCCTCCTCCAGGGCGTCCAGGCGCCCCCAGATCCGGACCATCTCGCCGAGCGCGGCCTTCGCCTTGCCGGAGGGCAGCTTCGGCGCCATCGCGTCGTCGCTGGCCCGCGCTTCGTATACCAACGCCGAGACGCAGGCGGCGAGTTCGGCGGGCGCGAGCCCCTCCCACACGCCGGCGCGCAGGCATTCGCTCGCGAGCAGGTCGAGCTCGCCGTAGAGACGGGCGAGCCGTTTGCCGTGCTCGGTGACCTCGTTGCCGCGCAGATAGTCCAGCTCGGTCAGCAGCGCGACGATCCGGTCGAAGGTACGGGCGATCGTGTTCGTCCGCCCCTCGATGCGTCGCTCCAGCTGCGAGGTGTCGCGCAGCAGCCGGTGGTAGCGCTCGGCCCAGCGGGCGTGGTCCTCGCGGTCGGTGCAGCCGTGGCAGGGGTGCGCGCGGATCTCGGTGCGCAGCCGGGCGATCTCACGGTCGTCCGCGGCCTGGGCGCGCTGCCTGCGGGCCCGCTCCGGCGGGATGTGCCCGGCCTTGGTGCGCAGCGCGGAGGCGAGGTCACGGCGGGACTGCGGGGAGCGCGGGTTGAACGTCTTCGGGATCCGCATCCGCTCCAGTGCCTCGACCGGCACCGGGAAGTCCATCGAGGCCAGTCGCTTGACCTGGCGCTCGGCGGTGAGGACCAGCGGACGCGGCCCGTCGTGCTGGTCGAAGCCGCGGTGGCCGTTGGCGCGGCCGGCGGGCAGACCGGGGTCGAGCACCAGCGCCAGGCCCGCGTACTTGCCGGTGGGCACATGGATGACGTCACCGGGCTTGAGCTTCTCGAGCGCGACGGCGGCCTCGGCGCGCCGCTGGGCCGCGCCCTGCTTGGCCAGTTCGGTCTCGCGGTCCTTGAGGTCGCGACGCAGCTGCGCGTACTCGTCGAAGTCCCCGAGGTGGCAGGTCATGGAGGCCTTGTAGCCCTCCAGCCCCTCCTCGTTGCGCTGCACCTGCCGGGAGATCCCGACCACCGACCGGTCGGCCTGGAACTGCGCGAACGACGTCTCCAGCAGTTCGCGCGAGCGGTGCCGCCCGAACTGTTCGACCAGGTTGACCGCCATGTTGTACGACGGCTTGAAGCTGGAGCGCAGCGGATAGGTGCGGGTGCCCGCGAGCCCGGCGAGGTGGTCGGGGTTCATGGCGCGCTGCCACAGCACGACGGCGTGCCCCTCGACGTCGATGCCACGCCGGCCCGCGCGCCCGGTGAGCTGGGTGTACTCGCCGGGGGTGATGTCGGCGTGCTGCTCGCCGTTCCACTTGACGAGCTTCTCCAGGACCACGGACCGGGCGGGCATGTTGATGCCGAGTGCGAGGGTCTCCGTCGCGAAGACGGCCTTGACCAGCCCGCGCACGAACAGTTCCTCGACGACCTCCTTGAAGGTCGGCAGCATGCCCGCATGGTGGGCGGCGATGCCCCGCTCCAGGCCCTCCAGCCACTCGTAGTAGCCGAGGACGTGCAGGTCCTCGTCGGGGATGGTGGCGGTGCGCTCCTCGACGAGGGCGCGGACTTCGGCGCGCGCCTCCTCGTCGTTCAGCCGCAGCCCGGCGTACAGGCACTGCTGGACGGCGGCCTCGCAGGCGGCACGGCTGAAGATGAACGTGATCGCGGGCAGCAGCCCTTCGGCGTCGAGCCGCTCGATGACCTCCGGCCGCCCCGGCGTCCACACCCGTGACCGCTGTCTGCGCTCCCGCTCACGGTCGGCCTCGCGCATGTTGCGGCCGCGTCTGCGGTCCTGGTAGGAGGGCCTGCTCGCCTCCATCCGGGCCAGCCGCGCGAGGTCGGGGTTGACGGCTCTGCGGTTGCCCTCGCCCTCCTCGAACAGGTCGTACATCCGTCGCCCGGCGAGCACGTGCTGGAACAGCGGCACGGGCCGGTGCTCGGAGACGATCACCTCGGTGTGCCCGCGCACGGTGTCCAGCCAGTCGCCGAACTCCTCGGCGTTGGACACGGTCGCGGACAGGGAGACCAGGGTGACCGACTCGGGGAGGTGGATGATCACCTCTTCCCACACGGCGCCCCGGAAACGGTCGGAGAGGTAGTGCACCTCGTCCATCACCACGTACCCGAGGCCCAGGAGCGTCTGCGAGCCGGCGTACAGCATGTTCCGCAGCACCTCGGTGGTCATCACGACCACCGGGGCGTCGGAGTTGACGCTGTTGTCGCCGGTGAGCAGGCCCACCTTGTCACCGCCGTAACGACGGCACAGGTCGGAGTACTTCTGGTTCGACAGCGCCTTGATGGGTGTCGTGTAGAAGCACTTCTTGCCCCGCTGGAGGGCGAGGTGGACGGCGAACTCGCCCACGATCGTCTTGCCCGAGCCGGTGGGGGCGGCCACCAGGACGCCCTTGCCCGCCTCGAGTGCCTGGCAGGCCTCGATCTGGAAGGGGTCGAGACCGAAGTCGTACATCTCGCGGAAGGACGCGAGCGCGGTGGCCTGCTCGACAGCACGCTTACGGGCTGCCGCGTACCGCTCGGCCGGTGAGAGGTCCTCTGTCATCGTGCTTTCGAGCGTACCGGGCCGCACTGACAACAGGACGATCATTATCCGGATCTCCTGCCACAAAACCTGGGTACGCCCAGCTCACGGGCGCACACGGGGCACCCGCCGCACCGCCCCGTGACACGCACCGCGCCCCGGGGAGTGCCTTTCGGCTCACCCCGGGGCGCGGTGACGTCATGACCGGTGGGACGCCCCCACCGGCTCCACAAGCTCCACGGACTCTGCGACGAACGTCAGGTCACGTCGTCATAGCCGTTGACGCGGTCCGTGCTGGTCTGCTCCGGAAGCGTGCGGCTGGCGGAGACCGCCTCGACCTCGCCGACGTCCTCGGGAGTGAGGTCCAGGTCGGAGGCCTCGTCGTCGGCGGGGCCCTGGGCGTCGCGGCGGCGTCGACGGCGGTCGTTCAGCACGGAGAAGCCGGTCGCGCCGAAGTACATGATCCAGATCGGTCCGGCGAGCGCCAGCATCGAGACGGGGTCCGTGCTGGGCGTGGCCACGGCGGCGAACACCGTGATACCGATGATCATGGCCCGCCACCAGCCGAGCATGCGCCTGCCGGTGACCATGCCGGTCAGGTTGAGGAAGACCAGCAGCAGCGGCAGCTCGAAGGAGAGACCGAAGACGATGACCATGCGCGTGACCAGCTGCAGCAGGTCGTCGAGCGGCAGGAGGTTGCTGACCCCGCCCGGGGTGAAGTCGATCAGCACCTTCGCGGTGGTCGGCAGCACCGCGTAGGCGAAGTAGCCGCCGCCCAGGAACAGCGGGACGCCGGTGCCGACGAACGCGTAGGCGTACCTGCGCTCATGGTTGTGCAGACCCGGCGCGATGAAGGCCCACAGCTGGTAGAGCCAGACCGGCGAGGCGAACACGATGCCGGCCATCAGGGAGACCTGAAGGGCCAGCGTGAAGGGTGCGAGGAGGCCGTTGATCGTGATGCTCGCGCACTTGTTGGTGGCGTCACCCGAGTTCAGCTGACTCGCGATCTCTTCGAAAGTCTTCCCACAGCCGACCGAGTCGAGGATCGGCTTGGTGAGGAAGTTGATGATGTCGTTGTAGAAGAAGGCGGCTACGACCGTCACGACGACGATGGCCAGCATCGCCTTCGCGAGCCGGTTGCGCAGCTCACGAAGATGATCCGCGAGGGGCATCCGCCCCTCGGGGTCCTTCTCCTCCTGCTTGCGGGCAGACTTCAGCAACCCACGTTCCCATCTCGAGCGGCGGGCCGGAGGTCACCGGCCCTGGGTCAGCGCTTGGTCGTGTCCGTCGGCTCGGTGACCGGGCGGGCGCTGGTCACGTCGCCGGGGGCGGCCTGGATGGTGCGCTGCGCGGGGGGCTGCTCGCCGGGGGTGGGCGGGCCGGCCGGAGTGGCCGCGTTGTTGCTGCCCTCGTCCTTCATCGCCTTGGCCTCGCTCTTGAGGATGCGCGCGGACTTGCCGAGCGAGCGGGCCATGTCCGGAAGCTTCTTCGCGCCGAACAGCAGGATGATGACGACGAGGATGAGAATGATCTCGGGAGCTCCGAGCCTTCCGAACATAAGTCTTTACCTTCTCACCGAGGCGGCTGGGTGGGGTGCTGTCCGATCGGTCGGACATGTGTCCGAAGGACCGTGCTGGCAGCGATCGTAACGCTCAGGGGTAAACGTGAGGCAATCCCCGTGCGTACTCCCGGTCAGCGGTCCGGGCCTCGTTCTCCGAGCCGCGTCAGCAGCGTACCTGTCCCCGCCACCTGCGCGGGAGGGCGAAGTGGCCCAAAACGCATGAGCCGCTCGACTCACAGGACCACCACAGCGCTCCGCGAAGCTCACCACAGCAGCTGTCACAGAGTGTCCACAGCCCGGGCCGCGCTCACCGCCGCCCGCTCCAGATCCTGAGCCGCCCGGTCGATGCGACGCGCGGACTCCGCAACCTGCCGCCCCAGCCGCTGCGCCTCCAGAAAAACCCGCACGGCGAACACCGCGAGAACGGCAAGACCCACAAAACCCACGGCAACCGCGAACATCGGCCAGAACATGGGGGCGAGCCTAGACCCCGCTACGGAGTGTGCAGCCGCAGGGTGCGCACCCCACCGCCGGTGAGCAGCTCGACGATCCGCTCGCCGGCCGGCTTGCGCACCGCCGCTCCGCAGTCGGGACAGGTGAAGGAGTAGAACGTGGTGCGGCTGGAGGCGCCGATGGCCAGCATCAGAGCGCTCGCGGTGAGCTCGAAGTGCCCCCGGCAGTCCGGGCAGCCGGCTCTGAACCGGACCGGGGCCACACTGCGCATGCCCGCGAACGCGGAAGCCACCGAGACGTCCCGCACACCAGAGGTCACCGACTCGCTCAACGCTCCTGCTCCCGCCCGTCGAACCGACTGTCGCCGCCCGCCCCCGGCCCCGCTGTCCCGTCGTACGCCGCCAGCGCCTCGCGGGCGGCCCTGCGGGCGCTGTCGGCGAGCTCCGGCGGCGAGACGATCCGGCCGTCACGGCCGAGCCGCAGCGCCAGCCGCCGCAGCGACGCCGGTTCGGGCGTGCGCAGAGTAATACGCAGTCCGCCGTCCGGAAGCTCATCGGCGCTGTCGTGCGGGTAGTACTCGGCGACCCAGCGCCCGCCCGGATCGACCTCGACCACGACCTCCGGATCCTCGGCGGCCGGCTGCACCAGCCCCTCCGACAGATCCCGCAGCTCGACCTCGGGCGGCGCCGACGGTTCGTCGAGGATCTTGATCTCGGCGACCCGGTCCAGCCGGAACGTGCGGCGCGCCTCCGAGCGGCGGCACCAGGCCTCCACGTACGTGTGCCCGACGCTGACCAGCCGGATGGGGTCGATCTCGCGCTCGGTCACCTCGTCCCGAGCCGGCGAGTAGTAGCGGATCCACAGCCTGCGCCGCTCGGAGATCGCCCGGTCGACGTCCGCGAAGACCCCGCCCTCGGACTCGAACGTCACCGACAGCCGCGCGCTCGCCCCCGCCGCCTCACCGGCCGCGGCCTCCACCTTCGCGGTCGCCCGCAGCAGCGCCTGCCGGTCGCCCTCCCGCAGACCGGGCAGCGTGGCCACGGCCCGCGCCGCCACCAGCAGCGCCGTCGCCTCGTCGGCGGCCAGCCGCAGCGGCTCGGCGGCCTCCGCGCCCAGCGCGGCCGGGTTGTGCCACCAGATGCGCTCACCGTCGGTGTCGATGTCGAGAAGATCACCGCCACGGAAGCTGGTGCCGCACATGGGCAGCACGTCGAGATCCGAGACCAGCTCGTCCTCGGTGATGCCGAAGGCGCGCGCCACGTCCTCGATGCGCGCGCCGGGGCGCTCCCTGAGATACGTCACCAGGGAGAGCATCCGCCGGGTCTGGTCGATCGCGTTCGCCGGCCTGACCGGTTTGCCTGCCACTGTGTTGCTCGCTCCCCCTCAGCCCTTGGCCACGGCCCGCAGCCGGTCCACGACATCCGCCCGCAGCTCCGCGGGTTCCAGGACCACCACGTCCGGACCGAACTCCACCAGCCAGGCGTCCAGCCCGTGGCCGTACGGAATCTCCAACTCGTCCCAGCCGTCCCCGAGTTCCCGCACCGAGCCGGCCTTCGCCCGCAAGGGGTACCCGGCGCCCGCCCGCAGCCGGATCAGCGCGCTGCGGTCGGCGGTCTCCCCCGCCCAGCTCGCGACCGTCTCCCGCACGGTGACGACATCGGGCACCGGCACGGTGAAAGCCGCCCCGCGCGAACGCACCCTGCCGGTGATCCGCGACAGCCGGAAGACCCGCTCGGCGCCCCGGTCCCGGTCGAAGCCCGCCAGATACCAGTGGCCGCGCCAGCACTCCAGCGCCCACGGCTCGACGTGCCGGGGCTCCGGGTGCGCGGCGGTGGCCTTGCGGTAGTCGAACACGACGGGCCGACGGTCGCGGCAGGCCAGCATCAGCGGCTCGAACGCGGCCTCGTGCACCGGGATCCGGGGCTCCAGAGCGCCATGCGCCTCGTACGGGTCGACGTCCTCGGGAAGCCCCGCCGCGCGCAGCTTCTGCAGGGCGCCGCTCGCCGCGCCCGCCAGCCGGGCCTGCTGCCACACCTTGGCGGCCAGACCCAGCGCCGCGGCCTCCTCGGCGTCGAGGGTGATGGCCGGCAGCCGGTTGCTGTCCCGGCGGGCCAGGTAGCCGATCTCGCCGTCCAGGCTCTCCACGGTCTCGATGACCAGGCCGAGCTCACGCAGATCGTCCTTGTCCCGCTCGAACATCCGGTTGAACGAGTCGTCCGACCCCGCCGCACCGCTCCCCGGCCGGAAGGTCTCGACGTACGCCTCGATGGAATCGCGCAGCTCGCGCTTGCTGAGCGGCCGCCGCGTCCCGAGCAGACACAGCGCCAGGTTCATCAGCCGCTCGGCCTTGGCAATGGCCATCGACGCCCTTCGCCTCCCCTATGGTGCTTACGATCGTCGACCGTACCGCCCCGCGGTGCCCGGACAAAAGCCGAGGGCCCACGCCCGGGCAGGCATGGGCCCCAGATGATCGACACCGGTCGCACGACGATCGGCGCGGACCGGCTCCTTCGACGATCAGACCCCGAGCAGGTCCACCACGAAGATCAGCGTCTCACCGGGCTTGATCGCCGGGGTCGGGCTCTGGTTGCCGTAGGCGAGGTGGGCCGGAATGGTCAGCTGGCGACGGCCGCCGACCTTCATGCCCTGCACGCCCTGGTCCCAGCCCTTGATGACCCGGCCGCCACCGAGCGGGAAGCGGAACGGGGTCCCACGGTTCCAGCTGGCGTCGAACTCCTCACCGGTGCTGAAGGCGACACCCACATAGTGGACGGAGACGGTCTGACCGGCCTGCGCGACCTCTCCGTCGCCCTCCCAGATGTCCTTGATCTCGAGGTCCGCCGGGGGCGCGCCTTCGGGGAAGTCGATCTCGGGCTTGTCGATGCTCACGTCACTGCTCCTGCATGTCTCACGGAAAGGCAACACGGACAGTCTTACACCTCCGGCGGCCTCACATCTTCGCGAGGATGTCCACCGAGAACACCATCGTCGAGTCCTTCTCGATACCGCTGCCGCTCGGCGGGCTGTCCCCGTAACCCAACGACGGCGGAACGACGATGACGACCCGACTGCCCACCTTCTTGCCGGTCAACCCCTGCGCCCAGCCCTTGACGACCTGCTGCAACGAGAACGACGTCAGCTGGCTGCGGCCGTACGTCGAGTCGAACTCCTTGCCCGTGTCCCACACGACGCCCTTGTACTGCACCAGCACACTGTCGTCCGCCGCCACCGCCGTGCCGTCGCCCTCGATGACGTAGTTCGCCACCAGCTTCGTCGGCGGGTCCGCCTTGGGAATCTCGATCGAGGGCGCCTTGCCGTCGGTGTTCGTGCCCACCTTCGGCAGATCCGCGTCGCTCTGCGCCACCGTCTCGCCCTCGGCGGAGCTCTTGGCGTTGAACGTGCCCTTGATGTCGAAGACGAACACCAGCGTGTCCGTGCCCGTCACCCCCACCTGCGAATTGCCCTCCTTGCCGAAACCCCAGGTCGGCGGCACCGAGAACAGAACCCTGCTGCCGGTCTTCTTACCCGTCAGCGCATAACGCCAGCCGTCGAGAGTCGTGCCCTGCGCAATCTGGGTGACCAGCGGGACCTTACGGTCGTAGGAATTGTCCAGGACCTTCGCACTGGCCCAGATCTGCCCCAGGTAGTCGGCCTGGATGTAGTCGTTCTCCGCCACGGGCTTGCCGCCGCCCGCGATCACCGTCTTCACCGCCAGCTGATCCGAAGGCTCACCCGTGCCCTTGGCGATCGTCGGCTTCTCACCGAACTTCACACCCGCGGTGATCGCCGGCAACGGACCGTCGACGATCTTCGGCGCAGGCGCCGCGGAACCGTCCGAGGCCGACGGCGACGCGCCGTCGCTCACCTTGCTCGAGTCGGACTTTTCATCACCGCACGCGGAAAGAGTGACCAGTCCCGCGGGTACGGCGGCAAGGATGAGTGAGCGTCGGCGCACGGTGAAAGCCTCGTAATCGGTCGATCTTCTGATGGCGTGCGCGCAACTCTACGGCGTGAAACGGGCACCGTACGGAAAACGTACGGTGCCCGTGTTGCGTTCCGTGCCTCTGCGGAACACCACCCTCACATGCCGGCGATCAGCTTCTCCACCCGGTCGTCCACCGACCGGAACGGGTCCTTGCACAACACGGTGCGCTGCGCCTGGTCGTTGAGCTTCAGATGCACCCAGTCCACCGTGAAGTCCCGGCGCTGCTCCTGCGCACGGCGGATGAAGTCACCGCGCAACCGCGCCCGAGTGGTCTGCGGCGGCACCGACTTGCCCTCGAAGATCTTCAAGTCGTTGCAGATCCGCGCGGCTTGGCCCCTGCGCTCCAGCAGGTAGTACAGACCACGACGACGGTGGATGTCGTGGTAGGCGAGGTCTATCTGCGCCACCCTCGGATGCGACATCGTCATGTTGTGCTTGGCCCGGTACCGCTCGATGAGCTTGTACTTCATCACCCAGTCGATCTCGGTGCCGATCGCGTCGAGGTCCTCCGCCTCGATCGAGTCCAGCGTGCGGCCCCACAGCTCCAGGACCTGGTCGACCGTGCCGGTGCGGATCCCGCGACGCTCCACGAAGTCCACGGCCTTCTCGTAGTACTCGCGCTGCACCTCCAGCGCCGAGGCCTCCCGGCCGCTGGCCAGCCGCACCTTGCGCCGACCCGTGATGTCATGACTGACCTCGCGGATCGCCCGGATCGGGTTCTCCAGCGTCAGATCCCGCATCACCGTGCCCGCCTCGATCATGCGCAGCACCAGATCGGTCGCACCGACCTTCAGCAGCATGGTCGTCTCGGACATGTTCGAATCGCCCACGATGACATGCAGCCGGCGATACCGCTCGGCGTCCGCATGCGGCTCGTCACGCGTGTTGATGATGGGCCGCGAGCGGGTCGTCGCCGAGGAGACGCCCTCCCAGATGTGCTCGGCCCGCTGACTGACGCAGTAGACCGCCCCACGGGGCGTCTGCAGCACCTTGCCCGCGCCGCACAGCAGCTGCCGGGTCACCAGGAACGGGATCAGAATGTCCGCGAGCCGGGAGAACTCCCCGTGCCGGGCCACCAGATAGTTCTCGTGGCAACCGTAGGAGTTGCCCGCCGAGTCCGTGTTGTTCTTGAAGAGGTAGACGTCGCCCGCGATTCCTTCCTCGTGCAGGCGTCGCTCCGCGTCCACCAGGAGTCCTTCGAGAATGCGCTCGCCGGCCTTGTCGTGGGTGACCAACTCGGTCACGTTGTCACATTCCGGTGTCGCGTATTCCGGATGCGATCCCACGTCGAGATAGAGGCGGGCGCCGTTCCGCAGAAAGACATTGCTGCTTCGGCCCCATGACACGACACGGCGGAAGAGGTACCGCGCCACCTCGTCGGGAGACAGTCGACGCTGTCCCCTGAACGTACATGTGACGCCGTACTCGTTCTCCAGCCCGAAAATGCGGCGGTCCATGACTGAACATTACGCCCGATCCCCTGAACTGAAACGGGGTTCGGCAGCACGGTTTGGATCATTTTCCGATGAAGCCGCAACCAACCCACCCCCGGCCGGAACTGCGAGTACCCGCCCCGTGGCCAGCAAAACCACCAACGACACGGCACCCGCGACACCCGGCACCGCGAACCCCCACAGCGCCCCGCCCGCCTCCACGACCGGCCCCGCAAGACCCGTTCCCACCGACGCGCCCACCGTGAACATCGTCACCAGCCACGAGAACGCCTCGGTCACCGTCCCGCGCGGCGCATGCCGGTCCACGATGACGAACGCACAGGCCAGCACCGGCGCCAGGAACAACCCGGCCAGCGTCGCCAACACCACCATGGCCACCGCGCCCGGCATCAGCATCAGCGGCAGATAACACACCGCCAGAAACGCCACCAGCACCCGCAGTCGCCGCTCCGGCGCACCCGCCCACTGCCGCGCCCCGTACGCCATACCTCCGACCAGCGCCCCCAGACCCAGCGCCGCCATCAGCCACCCGTACACCGCGTCACCGCCGTTGTCGTCCGCGTACGGCACCGCGGCCACCGTGATGGACCCCATCGCGACACCCACGAAGAGCAGCGCGCCGAGCAGCACCAGCAGCCCCGGCGAGCGCAGCGCCCCCAGCCAGTGCGCCTCGCGCGCAGCGGAGCGCCACGCGCGCGAGGGGGGCGACAGCACCACCGACAGCGCCCCGAGCACCCCGACGCCGTTCAGCACGAGCAGCGCCGCCCGCTCCGACCACACCGACGTGCACAACGTCACCAGCAGCGGCCCGACCGTGAACATCACCTCCTGCGCCACCGCGTCCATCGCGTACGCCGTCGGCACCTGGTCCTCCCGACGCAGCACCGAAGGCCACAGCGCCCGCAGACCGCCCTCCAGGGGCGGCGTGAAGAGCCCGCCGACCACCATCGCGGCGTACGCCACCGGCAGCGGATCCGTGCCGGCGAACGCGAAGAACCCCATCGCCAGCGCCGACACGAGCGCGGCCGGCAACTGGACCCGCGGCTGCCCGTACAGATCCACCAGCCGCCCGAGCACCGGCTGACCCACCGCGCTCGCGACGCCGTACACCGACACCAGCGCGCCCGCCAGGCTGTACGAGGCCCCCTCCGCCCGCACGAACAGCACGATCGCGATCGCCGAGGTGGCGTTCGGCAGCCGGCCGACCAGCGTGCCGGTCAGCAGCCGGGCGGCGTGCTTCGCCCTCAGGATCTCCAGGTATCCCGCGTATCCCCCGGCCATTGTCCCGCCTCCATCGCGTCCGCCGTCGGCTCGCCCGAGGCAGCGAGCCACCTCGAAGTTTTACGTATAACGCCTCTTGTCATACGTACCATGTGCGCTGTTCACCAGTCCAGACGAAAGAGCAGGCCCACGGTGCCACGAGGTAGCACGCGCCCGACGAGCCGCGACGTCGCCCGGGCCGCAGGAGTCTCCCAAGCCGCCGTCTCCCTCGTCCTCGGCGACAAATGGCGCGGCCGCGTCTCCGAGACCACCGCCGAACGCGTCCGCGAAGCAGCCCGCGACCTCGGCTACCGCCCCAACCTCGCCGCCCGCAACCTCCGCCTCGGCCGCACCCGCACCGTCCTCCTCGTCGTCCCCGCCCTCACCACGGAGTTCTTCGCAGGCGTCTACACCGGCGCCGCGCGCGTCGCCGCCGACCACGGCTTCGGCGTCGTCCTCTACCCCTCCCCCGAAGGCGTCGGCCCCGCCCGCGACCCCTTCGCCTCCGCCCAGGCCGCCCTCGACGGCGTCCTCGCCTCCTCCATGGCCGCCGACGCCCTCACCACCATCCGCGGCGACCAACTCCCCCTCGTCATGCTCGACAGCGACCCCACCGGCAGCCTCGGCGCCGCCACCGTCAACCTCGACATCGCCGACGGCGTACGCCAGGTCGCCGACCACCTCCTCCACCTCGGCCACCGACACTTCCTCCACCTCGCCGCCGACATCCCCTCCTGGACCTTCGACGTACGCGCCCGCGAACTCGCCACCCGCCTCGCCGCCGCCCCCGGCACCACCCTGCGCACCGCCCCCGCCCCCATCTCCATCGACGAAGCCCGCACCGCCACCGAGACCGCCCTCGACACCCCCGGACCACGCCCCACCGCCATCGTCTGCGACGACGACAAACTCGCCGCCGGCGCCTACAAAGCCCTCCGCCGCCTCGGCCTGCGCATCCCCGACGACATCTCCGTCACCGGCCTCGACGACCTCGCCCTCGCCACCGCCCTCGACCCCGAACTCACGACCGTACGACTCGACGCCGAACTCTTCGGCGAACGCGGCATGCAAGCCCTCCTCGCCGTCCTGGAAGGCCGAACACCCGACAGCGGAGACATCCCCGTCGACCTCGTCGTACGAGCCTCCACAGCCCCGCCCAGCCCCTCCTGAAACGCCCTGTGCCCCGGCCGACGAACCGACCGGGGCACAACAGGAACAAGGAGCGAGAGCGAACCCGCGGACGACCTACTCCTCGTCCGCGCTCTCCGCCTCCGTCGACGCACCGTCCGCCTCCAGCAGACGACCCAGCTGACGCCCCACGATCCGCTTGAACTTCCGCTGCTGCGGCCGCGTACGGTCCAACACCGCCACCTCCAGCCGCTCCGCCGGAATCTCCCGCTCACTGCCGTTCGTGTCACGCGACAACGCCTGAACAGCCAGCTTCAACGCCTCCGCCAGGCTCATCCCGTCCTGATGGCGCTGATCCAGATAACTGCTGATCGTCTCGGCATTACCGCCCACTGCCACCGAACCGTGCTCATCCACGATCGAACCGTCGTGCGGCAACCGATAGATCTGATCACCGTCCGGAGTCTCACCGACCTCCGCCACCACCAGCTCCACCTCGTACGGCTTCTCACCCGCCGAAGAGAAGATCGTGCCCAACGTCTGCGCGTACACGTTCGCCAGACCACGCGCCGTCACGTCATCGCGGTCATAGGTGTAACCACGCAGATCCGCGTACCGCACACCACCGATCCGAAGATTCTCGTACTCGTTGTACTTACCGGCGGCCGCGAAACCGATCCGGTCATAGATCTCGCTGAACTTGTGCAGCGCACGGGACGGATTCTCACCGACGAACACAATGCCGTCGGCATACTGCAGCACAACCAGGCTGCGACCACGCGCGATGCCCTTCCGCGCATACTCCGCGCGGTCCGCCATCGCCTGCTGGGGTGAGACATAGAACGGCGTCGACACCGGTTATCCGTCCCTTTCTGTCGAAATCACTGCATCACCTGGGATAAGAACGGGACCGCCGACTACAGCAGAGCGGCACGCGGGCCGTCCGGCTGCTCCAGACGACGCTCCAGAATCGAACGGGCGATCTCCGACGACTCCTCGTCGGTCAGCCGACGGAAACCGTCCTCGGTGATCACGGTGACGATCGGATAGATCCGACGCGCGACATCCGGACCGCCCGTCGCCGAATCGTCGTCCGCCGCGTCGTACAGAGCCTGCACCACCAGCATCGTGGCCTCGTCCTCGGTCAGATCACCACGGAACAGCTTCTTCATCGCCCCACGCGCGAAGATCGAACCCGACCCCGTCGCCGCGAAGTGATGCTCCTCCGAACGACCACCCGTCACGTCGTAGGAAAAGATCCGACCCCGGTCACGGTCCACGTCGAACCCGGCGAACAACGGCACGACCGCCAAACCCTGCATGGCCATGCCCAGATTCGAACGAATCATCGTCGAAAGACGGTTCGCCTTGCCCTCCAGCGAGAGCTGCGCCCCCTCGACCTTCTCGAAGTGCTCCAGCTCCAACTGGAACAGCTTCACCATCTCCACGGCCAGACCCGCCGTGCCGGCGATGCCGACGGCCGAGTACTCGTCCGCCGGGAACACCTTCTCGATGTCCCGCTGCGCGATGACGTTGCCCATCGTGGCCCGACGGTCACCGGCGAGCACGACGCCCCCGGGGAACGTGACGGCCACGATCGTCGTCCCGTGCGGCGCCTCGATCACACCCTGCGTGGGCGGCAGCTGCCGCTTGCCGGGCAGCATCTCCGGCTGGTGATCGGAGAGGAAGTCCATGAAGGACGAGGACCCAGGCGTCAGGAAGGCAGCTGGTAGACGCCCGGTGCTACGAGTGTTGGCTTCCACGAAGTTCCCTCCAGGTAGGCGGCTGCCCGACGAACAGCGTCGGGGTCGTCTCCCAACTTGCCGATGGCCGAATTGCAGTTGAAGCACAGTACGCCTCGGACCCTACCCGTCTCGTGGCAGTGATCCACATGGACGGCAGGAGCTTTCAGGCAGATCACACAGAGCCCCATTTGAGAGGCGACCATCGCGTCGCGCTCGGCTTCGGTGAGGCCGTAGTTGCGCTTCAGGTGCCCGGCGCGGCCCTTTACCGCCTTACACACCTTGCAAAGTGTCGCCAGACCGTCCGAAGCGCTTCGATTTCGCGTCCACTCTCTGTGGGGCTTGGTCTCGCCGCACGTGCGGCAGTACTTGTGCCCGTCGGGCACAACCACTCTCGGTCGAACGTTCAGCCCCTTGGCGACCTGCCGCTCTTGGTGGTACTCGGCCGCGCACTCCCGACAGTAGGCCTGCAGCCCGTCGCGCATCGATTTGTTGCTCGCGAACGCTGCTCGAGGCTTGTCTTGCTTACACCTCGAGCAGCGCTTCACGTTCCCATCCTCTGCCAACTCCAGAGCCCCCGTCACCTTCGATTCGAAGGCTACTCGCCACCTTTTTGAACGAATGAGCGAACGAAATCCTCTGCGTTCTCCTCGAGTACATCGTCAATCTCGTCAAGAACCGAGTCCACGTCGTCGCTCAGCTTCTCCTGACGCTCCTTGAGGTCCTCCGAAGCCTGCGTCTCCGCCGCCTGCTCCTCGACCTCCTCCGTGGAGCGCGTCGCCTTCTGCTGGCCGCCGCCGGTGTCCTTGGTCGCCATAACCCTCACCCCGCTCTTTCGCCCGACATGGTCGACAGGTCGGCATTCCTGCCGATCGGTGATGATCAGACCCTACAAGCCGGGTCCGACATCGGCCCCGCAGTTGCTTCAACGTACGGGAGCCACCTCGATGATTCCCGGACAGGGGACTTTCCACCCCGTCCGGCAGGTTCCGTCCGGGTAACCGTTCAGCCGCCCGAAAGGACCCTGACCAGGTCTTCTGCCGTGCGGCAGCGGTCCAGCAGCTCCTTGACGTGATTTCGCGTTCCGCGAAGTGGTTCGAGGGTTGGGACGCGCTGGAGCGAATCCCGGCCCGGCAGGTCGAAGATCACCGAGTCCCAGGAGGCCGCGGCGACGTCGTCGGCGTACTGCTCCAGGCAGCGGCCGCGGAAGTAGGCCCGGGTGTCCTCCGGGGGCGTCGTGATGGCCCGCTCGACCTCGGTCTCGTCCAGGAGGCGCTTCATGCGGCCGCGGGCCGCGAGACGGTTGTAGAGGCCTTTCTCGGGCCGTACGTCGGCATACTGGAGGTCGACGAGGTGGAGGCGGGCGGCGTCCCAGTCGAGGCTGTCGCGGCGCCGGTAGCCCTCCATGAGTTCTCGCTTGGCGACCCAGTCCAGTTCGCCGGCGAGGCTCATGTGGTCGTTCTCCAGGCGGGTGAGGGTGTCCTCCCAGCGCGCGAGCACGTCCTTCGTCTGGTCGTCGACGTCCGCGCCGAAGCGCTCCTCCACGTATTTGCGGGAGAGCTCGTAGTACTCCATCTGCAGTTGGACCGCGGTGAGTGTGCGGCCGCTGCGGAGGGTGACCAGTCGCTTGAGGGTGGGGTCGTGGGAGACCTGGTGGAGGGTGCGTACGGGCTGGTCGACGGCGAGGTCGACGGCGATGAAGCCGTCCTCGATCATGGACAGGACCAGGGCGGTCGTGCCCAGTTTGAGGTAGGTCGAGATCTCGGAGAGGTTCGCGTCGCCGATGATCACGTGGAGGCGGCGGTATTTCTCGGCGTCGGCGTGCGGCTCGTCGCGGGTGTTGATGATGGGGCGCTTCAGCGTCGTCTCCAGGCCTACCTCGACCTCGAAGTAGTCGGCGCGCTGGCTGAGCTGGAAGCCGTGTTCGTGGCCGTCCTGGCCGATGCCGACGCGGCCGGCGCCGGTGACGACCTGGCGTGAGACGAAGAACGGGGTGAGGTGGCGCACGATGTCCGAGAAGGCGGTCTCGCGCTTCATCAGGTAGTTCTCGTGCGTGCCGTAGGAGGCGCCCTTGTTGTCGGTGTTGTTCTTGTAGAGGTGGATGGGCTGGGCGCCGGGGAGCGCGGCGGCGCGTTCGGCGGCCTCGGCCATGATGCGTTCGCCGGCTTTGTCCCAGAGGACGGCGTCGCGGGGGTTGGTGACTTCGGGGGAGCTGTATTCGGGGTGTGCGTGGTCGACGTAGAGGCGGGCGCCGTTGGTGAGGATGACGTTGGCGAGGCCGATGTCCTCGTCGGTGAGCTGGCTGGAGTCGGCGGCCTCGCGGGCGAGGTCGAAGCCTCGCGCGTCCCGCAGCGGGTTCTCCTCCTCGAAGTCCCAGCGGGCCCGGCGGGCCCTGTGCATCGCCGCCGCGTAGGCGTTGACGATCTGGGACGAGGTGAGCATGGCATTGGCGTTGGGGTGGCCGGGGACGGAGATGCCGTACTCCGTCTCGATGCCCATTACTCGCCGTACGGTCATGCGGCCCTCCTTGCCCGGCGGCACCCTCGGTCGTGGGCGCCGCTCAGATACCGGTGGTGCTCCGGTGCGTGTGCGGTGCCCGTCCCCGCAACTCGCGACCCGGCGGTACGGAAGAGCCTAGAACGCCTCTGCGCTGGTGGGGAGATCATTTGCGTCATTGCCTTGCTCCAGCCGTGGCCTGGAAAACAGTCGGCTGCGGGTGCCCGTGGTGGGCACCCGCAGCCGCCCTGTTCTTACAGGTACTGTCCGGTGTTGGCCACCGTGTCGATGGAGCGTCCGGTGTCCGCGCCCTGCTTTCCGGTGATGAGGGTACGGATGTAGACGATCCGTTCGCCCTTCTTTCCGGAGATTCGGGCCCAGTCGTCGGGGTTGGTGGTGTTGGGCAGGTCCTCGTTCTCCTTGAACTCGTCCACGCATGCCTGGAGGAGGTGGGAGACGCGTAGGCCCTTCTGGTTCTTGTCGAGGAAGTCCTTGATGGCCATTTTCTTGGCGCGGCCGACGATGTTCTCGATCATGGCGCCGGAGTTGAAGTCCTTGAAGTAGAGGACTTCCTTGTCGCCGTTGGCGTAGGTGACTTCCAGGAAGCGGTTTTCCTCGGTTTCGGCGTACATGTGTTCCACGGCCGTCTGGATCATGCTCTGGACGGTGGTGGTCTTGTCGCCGCCGTGTTCGCCGACGTCCTCGGAGTGGAGGGGGAGGCGTTCGGTGAGGTACTTCTGGAAGATGTCCTTGGCCGCTTCGGCGTCCGGGCGCTCGATCTTGATCTTCACGTCGAGGCGGCCGGGTCGCAGGATGGCGGGGTCGATCATGTCCTCGCGGTTGGAGGCGCCGATGACGACCACGTTCTGCAGGCCTTCGACGCCGTCGATCTCGGCGAGGAGCTGGGGGACGATGGTGTTCTCGACGTCGGAGCTGACGCCGGAGCCGCGGGTGCGGAAGAGGGATTCCATCTCGTCGAAGAAGACGATGACGGGGGTGCCCTCGCTGGCCTTCTCCCTCGCACGCTGGAAGACGAGGCGGATCTGTCGCTCGGTCTCGCCGACGTACTTGTTGAGGAGCTCGGGGCCCTTGATGTTGAGGAAGAAGCTCTTGCCGGTGGCTTGGCCGGTGACTTCGGCGACCTTTTTGGCCAGCGAGTTGGCGACGGCCTTGGCGATGAGCGTCTTGCCGCATCCGGGGGGTCCGTAGAGCAGGACGCCCTTGGGCGGGCGGAGCTCGTGCTCCTTGAAGAGGTCGGGGTAGAGGTAGGGGAGCTCGACGGCGTCGCGGATCATCTCGATCTGGCCGCCGAGGCCGCCGATCTGCTCGTAGCCGATGTCGGGGACCTCTTCGAGGACGAGTTCTTCGACCTCGCTCTTGGGGACGACCTCGTAGACGTAGCCGGATCGGGGTTCGAGCAGGAGGGCGTCGCCGGGGCGGATGACGACGTCGAGGAGTGGCTCGGCGAGCCTGACCACTCGTTCTTCGTCGGTGTGCCCCTGCACGAGGGCGCGTACGCCGTCCTCGAGGATCTCCTTGAGGGTGACGATGTCGCCGACGCTCTCGTACTCCATGGCCTCGACCACGTTGAGTGCTTCGTTGAGCATCACTTCCTGGCCGCGTCGGAGCTCTTCGAGCTCGACGCTGGGGCTGACGTTCACGCGGAGTTTGCGGCCTCCGGTGAAGATGTCGGCCGTGCCGTCCTCGTTCGCCGTGAGGAAGACGCCGAAGCCGGCCGGCGGCTGTGCGAGCCGGTCGACTTCCTCCTTGAGGGCCACGATCTGGTCGCGGGCCTCACGGAGTGTGTTGGCGAGTCGCTCGTTCTGGGCGGACACGCCGGCCAGGTTTGTCTGCAGCTCGACGATCCGCTCTTCGAGAATCCTCGTGTGTCGCGGAGAGTCGGCGAGCTTGCGTCGCAGGACGGCGATCTCCTGCTCAAGGTAGGCAATCTGCCCGGACGGGTCGTCGGACCCTCGTCCCGGGCGGATGCCGCGGTTCATGTCGTCGTCGTGGGCTGCCACGGTCCTCACCTCCTCCAAGGGGAGCTGGACGCTTCCAGACCCTACCTGGGTGGGTGTCGATTGAAACCCCTAGATCACAAAGACGGTCGGGGTGTGTCCGATCTTCACCCTTGCGCTCTCCCTCACGCCAGGGGAATACCCACCGAACATGATTGGGAAGCGGCCGAGGGTAGGGTCGAACTGTTCAACACCCGTCAGAGCCTGCATCGTTCCCTTGCGGCTCGACAGTAAACGGCAGGAGTCATGGACGTGCAGCAGGAGGCCGGTGTCGGCGGCGAGGCTCTGGAGGTCTGGATCGACCAGGATCTCTGTACCGGCGACGGGATCTGCGTGCAGTACGCGCCTGAGGTGTTCGAGCTGGACATCGACGGTCTGGCGTATGTCAAGAGCGCGGATGACGAGCTTCTGCAGGCCAAGGGGGCCACGACGCCGGTGCCGTTGCCGTTGTTGACGGACGTGGTGGACTCGGCGCGGGAGTGTCCGGGTGACTGCATTCATGTGCGGCGAGTTTCGGACAGCGTCGAGGTCTACGGTCCGGACGCGGAGTGAGCCGATCGTCGCGGGCTGTGATGTCTGTCTGATTTCTCACAGGGCGGGTGGCCCGGATCAGACGCTGTGGGCGCCTGCGGGTGTCGAGCGGATGAACGTGTTGTCCTTCCACTGCCACTTGGCGCTGTCCTTGACGTCGGGGCAGCAACTGGGTACGTCGGCCGTGGAGTAGCCGAGGAGTGTGGCGAGGACGGCTCCGTCGGTGATGGCGAGGGTGGTGACGGTGGTGCGGTCCTTGGGGTCGACGAGGGTGGCGACCACGCGTGCGTGGGTGCTGTCGGCGCCTTGGGTGAGGACGTAGACGGCGTCGGGCGGGGTGCCCATGGAGGCGTCGCAGTGGACGACGGCGACGGTTTCGGGACGGCCGTCGCCGTCGAGGTCGCCGGTGGCCTTCTTGACGACGAGTGCTTGGACGGGGCCGCATTCGAGGGGGAAGTCGACGCCGGTGGTGGCGGGGGCCGCGGTGCTGGTGGGGGCGGGTGCGGCGGCTGGTCCGGCGGTCTGGGCGGCGGTCGCGGACTTGGGTTGCAGGAGCGAGGAGAGGGCGATGACGCCGGCGAGGGCCGTGGCGGTCGCTACCCAGTGGATCGGCCGGGTGTGGGTGTGTGCCAGTTCCGGGACGGCGGATTGCTGCACTAGGAGCGTCTCCTGTGATGGCTGTGCCGGTGGGGGTGGGGGATTGGCCAGCATCGTGCCACACGTCACAGGGTGGGGGAACGGCGGGGTGCGGGTTGTCCGGTGTGGGGGTGTGGTGGGTTGGTCGGGTGTCAACGGGAAGGCGCCGTGGTCGAGTTCCTGTGGTGTGTTCGGGAACTCGACCACGGCGCCGTGTCGTTGGGCGTGGTGCGGGGCCGGGTCAGCGGCCGGCGCCTCCGTCGGCGTTGGGGCCGTCGTAGTCGTCTCCGTAGGCGCCCTTGGCGGGGCGGCGGCGGCGCATGGGCGGTTCGACGCCGTCGGCGAGGCGGCGGGCGGTGAGCAGGAAGCCGGTGTGGCCGATCATCCGGTGGTCGGGGCGGACGGCCAGGCCTTCGACGTGCCAGTTGCGGATCATTGATTCCCAGGCGGTGGGCTCGTTGAAGGAGCCGATCTCGCGGATGGACTCGACGGTCCGGGCGAGCTGGGTGGTGGTGGCGACGTAGCAGCAGAGGATGCCGCCGGGGACGAGTGCCTTGGAGACGGCTTCGAGGCATTCCCAGGGGGCGAGCATGTCGAGGATGACGCGGTCGACGTCGGTGTCGCTCAGGTTGTCCTGGAGGTCGCCGACGGTGAGCTGCCAGGCGGGGTGGGGGCCGCCGAAGTAGCGTTCGACGTTCGCCTGGGCGATCTCGGCGAAGTCCTCGCGGCGCTCGTAGCTGTGGAGCATGCCCTGGTCGCCGATGGCGCGCAGCAGGAAGCTGCTGAGCGATCCGGAGCCGACGCCGGCTTCGACGACGCGTGCGCCGGGGAAGATGTCGGCGAAGGCGAGGATCTGCCCCGCGTCCTTGGGGTAGACCACGGCGGCGCCGCGGGGCATGGACAGGACGTAGTCGGGGAGCAGGGGGCGCAGCGCGAGGTAGGCGACGTTCCCGGTGGTGCGGACAACGCTGCCCTCGGGTGCGCCGATCAGTTCGTCGTGCGGGAAGGAACCCTTGTGGGTGTGGAAGTTCTTCCCGGCTTCGAGCGTGAACGTGTAGTGGCGGCCCTTGGGGTCGGTCAGCTGAACCTGGTCCCCGACCTTGAAGGGCCCGCGCCTGCGGGCGGCACCGGTCGGTTCGGACATGTGAACAGCCTACCGGCGTTTGTGGGGGCCGCCGACCACGGTGGTCAGCTGGGGCGGGCCATGGCTTTGACGAAGGCGCGTTCGACGTCGGCGGCGGAGAGGACGCCGAAGATCTCGCCGGTCTCCTCGACGACGAGGTATTCGGTGGCGGGGGTGGCGCGCAGGACGTCGAGGAGGTCTTCGCCGGCGAGTTCGGCGGAGATGCGCATGCCGTCGGTGAGGTCCTGGGCGAGGCCGCTGACGGCGACCCAGGGGCGGCGGTGTTCGGGTACGCCGACGATGGCGGCCTCGCGGACGAGGGAGAGGGGTTCGCCGTGGGCGTCGACGACGACGAGGGCGCGGGCGCCGGCGTCGTTGGCGCGGCGGAGGGCTTCGGAGAGGGGGGTGTCGGTCTCGACGGGGACGGCGCGGCGGGTGAGGGTGCGGGCGCGCAGGTCGGGGAGGTGTTCGCGCAGGCGGGCCATTCGCAGGCTGTTGCCGGCGCCGGTCCAGATGATGGCGGCGAGGATGGCGGCGAGGAGTGCGTCGGTGACGGTGTCCATGCCGACGCTGTCCTCGGCGCTGGAGCCGAGGGCGCCGGACTGGGTGAGGAGGGGGAGGCCGACGAGGACGGAGACGGCGAGGGCGCGGCCGACCCAGGCGGCGGCGATGGTGCCGCTCATGGGTTTGCCGGTGATCTTCCAGACGACGGCGCGGAGCATGCGGCCACCGTCGAGGGGGAGGCCGGGGAGGAGGTTGAAGATCGCGACGATGAGGTTGGAGATCATCAGGCCGGCCAGCAGGACACCGGGGACGGTGCCGGGTTCGACGGGCTGGAGGGCGAGGTAGAAGAGGCCGGAGAGGACGAGGGAGAGGAGGGGGCCGACGAAGGCGAGCCAGAACTCGCGGCCGGGGGTCTCGGCTTCTTTCTCGATCTCGGAGACGCCGCCGAAGAACTGGAGCTGGATGCGGCGGACGGGGAGCTTGAAGCGGAGGGCGGCGATGGTGTGGGCGAGTTCGTGGATGAGTACGGAGGCGTAGAAGGCGACGGCGAAGAAGAGGGAGACGAGGTAGCGGGCGGCGCCGAGTTCGGGGAGTACGCGGTCGAGCTGGCCGCCGAAGACCCAGGTGATGAGGGCGGCGACGAGGAACCAGCTGGGGGCGACGTAGACGGGTACGCCGAAGGGGCGGCCCATGAGGAGGCCGCCGCGGGGCTGCTCCGGGGGGCGTGGGGGTGGGGGGCCTTTGGGGAGGGTGGGGGGTGCGGTCGGTTCGGCCGCGGTTTCCGCTTCGGTCTTGTCGTTCCCGGCCTCGGTGCCGGTACCGGCCCCGGTGTCGGTGTCGCCGGTGCCGCTGTCGTCCTCGGGTTTTGGCTCGTCCGGGGTCTGCGCGAGGTCGGTGGCCGGAGACGCAGGTGTCGCGGGGTGTTCGGCCGACTGTTCGCTGTCCGGCCGCGGTCGCCCGCTCCCGCCGCTTTCCACCACGGTGTCCCCTCGATCGATGCGTCTCCCGCTCGTGTCGCGCGGGAGGCTCTGGGACCGATGGTATGCGGCGGTCGTGGCGTGTTCCGCCCCGGCACCCCCTGTGTTTCCCGGCTTGTCGCCGGTGTCGGGAACGGGCTGGGGTGCGTGGCTGGGTCACTGTCGGTGGTGGGTCGTAAGGTCTGGAGTCATGGAGAGCAGCAGCGAGGGGGTCGCCCGGGTGGGCGACGGCGGTGTCGTGGAGGTTCCGGCGCAGACGGGGGCGGTCGCGCCGGAGGCGGAGGCGGTGGCGGCGGAGGTCGTCGCCATGGCGCCCACTTCGCTGTCGCCCTCGCGGGCCGGTGATTTCATGCAGTGCCCGCTGTTGTACCGGTTCCGGGTGATCGACCGCTTGCCGGAGAAGCCGAGTGCGGCGGCGACGAAGGGGACGCTGGTGCACGCGGTCCTGGAGCGGCTGTTCGACGCTCCGGCGGCCGAGCGGACGGCGCCGCGGGCCAAGTCGCTGATTCCGGGCCAGTGGGACCGGCTGCGGGAGTCGCGGCCGGAGGTCGTGGAGCTGTTCGCGGACGATCCGGAGGGCGAGCGGCTCGCGGGCTGGCTGGCGGAGGCGGAGCGGCTGGTCGAGCGCTGGTTCACGCTGGAGGATCCGACGCGGCTGGAGCCTGCCGAGCGGGAGCTGTTCGTGGAGACGGAGCTGGAGTCGGGGCTGCGGCTGCGCGGGATCATCGACCGGGTGGATGTGGCGCCCACCGGGGAGGTGCGGATCGTCGACTACAAGACGGGCAAGGCGCCGCGGGCGGAGTACGCCGACGGTGCGCTGTTCCAGATGAAGTTCTATGCGTTGGTCGTGTGGCGGCTGAAGAACGTGGTGCCGCGGCGGCTGCAGCTGGTGTATCTGGGCAGTGGTGACGTGCTGACGTACGACCCGGTCCTGGCGGATCTGGAGCGGGTGGAGCGCAGGCTGCTGGCGCTGTGGGAGGCGATCCGGCTGGCCACGGAGACGGGTGAGTGGCGGCCTCGGCCGACGAAGCTGTGCGGCTGGTGCGACCACCAGGCGCACTGTCCGGAGTTCGGGGGCACTCCCCCGCCGTATCCGTTGCCGGTGACGCCTTCGGCGGGGTCGTCGGTGAGGGCGGCCGAGTCCGAGGGTGGGGCGCAGGGCAGAATGGGGCCGGGCTAAAAAAGGAGATCCACGTGGCCATCCGTGTCCTACTGGTCGACGACCAGCCGCTGTTGCGCACGGGCTTCCGCATGATCTTGGAGGCCGAGCAGGACATCGCGGTCGTCGGCGAGGCCGGAGACGGCCTGCAGGCTCTCGACCAGGTGCGGGCGTTGCAGCCCGATGTGGTGCTGATGGACATCCGCATGCCGCGGATGGACGGGGTGGAGGCGACTCGGCAGATCACCGGTCCTGGCCGGGACGGTCCGGCGAAGGTGCTGGTGCTGACGACGTTCGATCTCGATGAGTACGTCGTGGAGGCGCTGCGGGCGGGGGCGAGCGGGTTCCTGCTGAAGGATGCGCCGGCGAACGAGTTGGTGCAGGCGATCCGGGTGGTGGCCGCGGGTGAGGCGATGTTGGCGCCGAGCATCACGCGGCGGTTGCTGGACAAGTACGCCACGCATCTTCCGTCGGGCGACGAGCCGGTGCCGGACACGTTGCACACCCTCACCGATCGTGAGGTGGAGGTGCTGAAGCTGGTGGCTCGGGGGTTGTCGAACGCCGAGATCGCCGCCGATCTGTTCGTCAGCGAGACCACGGTGAAGACGCATGTGGGGCATGTGCTGACGAAGCTGGGGCTGCGGGACCGGGTGCAGGCCGCGGTGTACGCGTACGAGAGCGGTCTGGTGCGCCCGGGCGCGCAGTAGCGGCAGTAGCCGCAGTAGGTCATGTGCACGGCGCAGGGCGCCCTCTTCGGGAGAAGGGGGCGCCCTGTTGTATCGGCATGGCCGTGCGGCTGTCAGCCCTTGCTGAGTTCCCAGAAGCGGAACACCGTCGAGGCGTCGAGGCAGCTCTCCAGGCCGTAGACGTTCTCGCCGACGACGGCGTACTGCTTGGCCTGCCAGATGGGCAGGACGGGCAGCTGCTCGGCGACGATGTCCTGGAGTTGGCCGTAGTCGGTGTCGGTGGCGCTGCGGTCGCTCTGGGCGGCGGTGCGCGGGATGAGCGTGCCGGTGATGGTGGTGTTGGTGTAGTTGTTGCTGAGCACGTTGCCCTCGCCGAAGAAGGGCGAGGTGAAGTTGTCGGCGTCGGGGTAGTCGGGCACCCAGCCCTTGACGTAGACGCCGTACTTGCCGTCGGCGATGTCCTTCTCGTACTGGTCGAAGGCGACGGACTGGACGTCGGCGTCGAACAGGCCGCTGGCGTTGAGCTGGGCCGCGATGGTCTCGAGTTCCTGGTCGGTGGCCGGGCCGTAGCGGGACGGGGTGGACCAGAGGGTGAGCTCGACCTTGTCGGTGATGCCCTCGTCGGCGAGCGCGGCGGCGGCCTTGGCCTTGGAGGGGCGGGCGCCGTAGCGGTCGAAGTAGGCGGTGTTGTGGCCCGTGATGCCGGCCGGGATGATCGAGTAGAGGGGGTCGGCGGTGCCCTGGTAGACGTCCTTGATGAGGGCTTCGCGGTCGATCAGGTGGGCGATGGCCTGGCGGACGCCGAGTTTGCCGGCGACGGGGTCGTCCATGTTGAAGACGAGGTGCTGGACTTCGGCGCTGCTGCCTTCGACGACCTCGACGCTCGCATCGGCGTCGGTGCTCTGCTGGATGTCGGAGATGTCGTCGGCGGTGAGGCCTCGGTACGCGATGTCGATGTCGCCGGCGAGCAGGGCCTGCTTGAGGGCCTTCTGGTCGCCGCCGAAGAACTTGAGGGTGACGCCGGTGTTGCGGGCGTCGGCGGCGGTGCCCCGGTAGTTCTCGTTGACGGAGAAGACGGCTTGGTCGTCGCCGAAGGAGTCCAGCTTGTAGGGGCCGGAGCCGATGGCGCCGCCGTCCTTGCGCAGGCCGTCGGCGTCGTATTCCTTGTGGTCGACGATGGAGCCGGCGCCCGAGGCGAGCTTGCTGGGGAAGGTGGCGTCGGGGGTCTTGAGGCGGAAGACGACGGTCTCGGCGTCGGGGGTCTCGACCTTGTCGAGCATGGGGAACATGATGGCCGGGCCGGCGTCGTCGTTGATCTTCAGCATGCGGTCGAAGGAGAACTTGACGTCCTCGGAGGTGAGCGCGTCGCCGTTGCTGAACTGGAGGCCGTCCTTCAGCGTGCACGTGTAGACCTGGGTCTTCGTGTCGCTGAAGGAGCATTCCTTCGCCGCGTCGGGCTCGGGTTCCGTGCCGCCCTTGGGGAAGCTCAGCAGTGACTGGAAGACGTTGTTGAACAACAGCCAGGAGCCGGGGTCGTAGCCGGCGGCCGGGTCGGTGCTCAGGACGTCGTCGGACATTCCCAGGACCACGGAGGAGGCGTCGCCTCCTGAGCCTCCGCTCTGGGTGCCGCAGCCGGTCAGCAGGCCGGAGGCCAGCCCCGCCACGATCGGCAGGACCGGCCACTGGTTACGCATGTTCACGAAATGCCTTGTCGTCGTTTCTCGTCACACCGAGCCCGCCGTCCCGGGCCCCTGGGTTCGGGAGGGGGGTGGTCAGTTGCTCACACCGTGGCCGAGCTCCCACAGCTGCAGGGTCGCGGAGGAGTTCAGCGCGTACGCCGTGCCGGTGACGTCGTTGTTGGCGGCGACGTACTGCTTGCCCTGCCACAGCGGCAGGACGGGGACGTCCTCGGCGACGATGTCCTGGATCTTGGTGAGGGTCTTGGCGGCGCTGAGGCGGTCGGCCTCGCGGCGGGAGGCCGGGATCAGGTTGGTGATGATGTCGCTGTTGGAGTACGGGGACTTGAGGAAGTTGTCCTTGTCGAGGAACGGCGCGACGAAGCTGTCGGCGTCGGGGAAGTCGGGGAACCAGCCCATGCCGAAGACGGCGTACTCGCCCTTGCGCTCGGCCGGGACGAAGGTCTCCCAGGGGGTGCCCTCGATGGTGACGTCGAACAGGCCGCTGGCGTTGAGCTGCTTCTGCAGCGTCTCGAACTCCTGCTTGGTGGCCGGCCCGTAGTGGTCGGTCGTGTAGTTCAGCGTCAGCTTCACGGGGGTGCTGACGTCCGCGTCGGCGAGCAGGGCCTTGGCCTTGGCCTTGTCGGGTTCGCCGTAGGTGTTGATGAACGAGTTGGAGTGGCCGGTGAGGGTGGCCGGGACGAGCGAGTAGAGCGGCTCGGCCTGGGAGCCGTACACCTCGGAGACGAGCTGGGCGCGGTCGATGACCTGGGCCATCGCCTGGCGCACGGCCTTGGACTTGACCGCCGGGGCCGTGGTGTTGAAGGCGAGGTAGCGGATCTCGAGGCCGCTCAGTTCGACCAGGTCGATGTCCCCGCCGGCGGGGGCCTCGGAGAGCTTCTTGATCTGCTCCGGGGACATGGTGCGGGTCATGAGGTCGATGTCGCCCTTTTCGAGGGCGGTGCCCATCTCGTCGGCGTCCTCGTAGGAGACCATGTCGACCTCGTCGTTGTTCACGCTCAGCGTCCCCTTGTAGTTGGGGTTCTTGGTGAACACGGCCTTGGTCATCTCGTCGCCGTCGGTCTTGGCCTCGAGGGTGTAGGGGCCGGAGCCGTCGACCGCGAAGCCGTCGCGCAGCTTGTCCTTCTCGTAGTCGTCGGGGTTGACGATGCCGGCGACCGGGGTCGACAACTTGAAGGGGAAAGTGGCGTCGGCGGTCTTGAGGTGGAAGATGACTTCGTTGTCGCCCTGCGTTTCGATGGTGTCGATGGTCGACAGCAGGGCGAACACGCCGGAGTCGGCCTTGATGGTGCGGGCGCGCTCGATGGAGAACTTGACGTCCTCGGCGGTGATGGCGTCGCCGTTCGCGAACTTCAGGCCGCTGCGCAGCTTGCAGGCGTAGCGCTCGTTGCCGGTGTCGGTGAAGCCGCAGCTCTGGGCCGCCTCCGGGACGGGTTCGCCCTCGCCCTTGGGCTGGATCATCAGGGTCTGCACGGTCTGGCGCAGGATGTTCCAGGTGCCGACGTCGTAGGAGTAGGCCGGGTCGAGCGGGGCCGGGGCGTCCTTGGTGGCGGTGAACCGGTCGGTGGTGCCCACGACGATGGCGTCGCCGCTGTTGCTCCCGCTGTCGGACGCGCCGCAGGCGGCGAGTGCGGGCGCGAGGAGACCGGCCACGGCCGGCAGCACCAAAGTCTTACGGTTCATGCTCGATTTTCTCCAGAGCTGTCGGTCCGTGTATCCGGCATGCAGGGGTGGCGCAGCGGTCACGGAGTTAGGGCGATGTTCTCGCGACGAGATTAGTCCGGACCGGCAGGAGGGTTCGCGGCCACCGGAGTTGAATCCCCATCACGGAGCGAAACCGGCCGCGGACGCACTGAACAGCCGTCAGCGGAAGGATTCGTACAGCCGTTCATCAATCGGGACACAAGGACGCGCGAAACCCCCTCCGACATGGGCGGGATGCATACGGAGGGACGACTGTCGAGCCCCGTCCAGGTGGGGAACGTCACACGCCGGACGGGGTCCGGTCGGGGTGGAATTCAGCCGTCCGCGAGAGGTTGTTGAAGATCCGAATTCTCCTGCGCGCACACCCGCCGAATTCCCTTGTTATCGGCGGTGCACGCTGGGTGAACGCCTATCGCATTTCCGTCATCGGAGCGGCATCAGACCGCGCAGAAATGTCAGGTCGACCTGTTCGAGGGACGGAACGACGGTGCGCCGCGGGGACGGCGCGATCGGCGCCACGGAGGGCACGGCGACCACCTGGCAGCCGGCCGCCTCCGCCGAGGCGACCCCGGTCGCGGTGTCCTCGATGACGGCGCATCTGGCCGGATCCACACCGAGTCCGGCGGCCGCGAAGAGGTAGGGGTCGGGGTACGGCTTGGTGCGGGCGACCTCGTCGCCGGCCACGCTCAGGCGGAAGTACTCGGCGCCGAGCGAGGTGAGGACGCGGTCGATGATGCGTCGGTGGGAGGCGGAGACGAGGGCCGTGGGGACCTCCTGCTCGGCCAGTTCGGCGAGCAGCCGGGCCGCTCCCGGCATCAGGGGCAGGGCGCGGGTGATGCGGTCCTCGAACCCCTCGTTGAGCAGGACGGTGAGGTCGGCGAGGGCGATGTCGGCCCCGGTCGCCTCGATCAGGAACCCGGCGCTGCGGCTCATCGGGCCGCCGACCACGACATGACGCCAGGAGTCGTCGAGGGGGTGGCCGAGTCCGGCGAAGATCTCGACCTCGACGTCCCACCAGAAGCCCTCGGTGTCCACGAGGGTGCCGTCCATGTCGAGGAGCACGGCCTGCAGGGCGGAGCCCTCGGCCGTGCGGGTTACTGGCGCGGGAACCGTGCTGGTCATCCACGTACCTCCTTGAGGGACGAGCAGGCCGGTTCCCCGCTGTGGGGAACCGGCCTGCAGTGGACCGACCAGTGTACGACTTATCCGATCAGTGTGCCGATCGGCGCGCGGGCGTCACCGTGCGTTGAAGTACTTCGCCTCGGGGTGGTGGATCACGATGGCGTCCGTGGACTGTTCGGGGTGGAGTTGGAACTCCTCGGACAGGTGGACGCCGATCCGCTCGGGCCGCAGCAGCTCGGCGATCTTGGCGCGGTCCTCCAGGTTCGGACAGGCGCCGTAGCCGAGGGAGAAGCGGGCGCCGCGGTACTTCAGGGCGAACATGTCCTCGACGTCGGCCGGGTCCTCGCCGGCGAAGCCGAGTTCGGAGCGCACGCGTGCGTGCCAGTACTCGGCGAGTGCCTCCGCCAACTGGACGGACAGGCCGTGCAGTTCGAGGTAGTCGCGGTAGGAGTTGGACTCGAAGAGCTTGGCCGTCTCCTCGCCGATGCGCGAGCCGACGGTGACGACCTGGAGGCCGACGACGTCGGTCTCCCCCGACTCCTCCGGGCGGAAGAAGTCGGCCAGGCACAGCCGGCGGCCGCGGCGCTGGCGGGGGAAGGTGAAGCGGGTGCGTTCGTTGCCCTGTTCGTCCAGGAGGATCAGGTCGTCGTCCTTGGACACACAGGGGAAGTAGCCGTAGACGACGGCCGCCTCGAGAAGGTTGTCGGTCTGGAGCTTGTCGAGCAGACCGCGCAGCCGGGGCCGGCCCTCGGTCTCGACGAGTTCCTCGTAGGTCGGTCCGTCGCCGGCGCGGGCCTGCTTCAGGCCCCACTGGCCCTTGAAGAGGGCGCCTTCGTCGAGCCAGGAGGCGTACTCCTTGAGCTGGATGCCCTTGATGACGCGGGTGCCCTCGAACGGCGGCTTCGGGACGGGGTTGTCGGTGGCGACGTCGGAGCGGACGTGGCCCTCCTCCGGGCGCTCCTCGACCTCGACGGCGGCGGCGCTCGCGCGCACCCGGCGCTGCTTGAGCTCGGGCAGCTTCGCGCCGGGCACCCCGCGCTTGACGCCGATGAGGGCGTCCATGAGGCGCAGCCCCTCGAAGGCGTCGCGGGCGTAGCGGACCTCGCCCTGGTAGATCTCGTGCAGGTCCTGCTCGACGTAGGCCCTGGTCAGGGCGGCGCCGCCGAGGATGACGGGGTAGTTCGCCGCGAGGCCGCGCTGGTTGAGCTCCTCCAGGTTCTCCTTCATGATCACCGTGGACTTGACCAGGAGGCCGGACATGCCGATGACGTCGGCGCGGTGCTCGGCGGCGGCGTCCAGGATCGCGGAGACGGGCTGCTTGATGCCGAGGTTGACGACGTTGTAGCCGTTGTTGGACAGGATGATGTCGACGAGGTTCTTGCCGATGTCGTGGACGTCGCCGCGGACGGTGGCCAGGACGATGGTGCCCTTGCCGTCGTCGTCGGTCTTCTCCATGTGCGGTTCGAGGTAGGCGACGGCGGTCTTCATGACCTCGGCGGACTGGAGCACGAACGGCAGCTGCATCTGGCCGGAGCCGAACAGTTCGCCGACGACCTTCATGCCGTCCAGGAGGGTGTCGTTGACGATGTCGAGCGCCGGGCGGCTTTCGAGGGCCGCGTCGAGGTCGGCCTCCAGGCCGTTCTTCTCGCCGTCGATGATGCGGCGCTTGAGGCGCTCCTCCAGCGGCAGGGCGGCCAGTTCCTCGGCCCGGCCGGCCTTGAGCGACTTGGTCGTGGCGCCCTCGAAGAGCTGCATGAGCTTCTGGAGGGGGTCGTAGGCCGGTTCGTCGCCCTGCTGGGCGACGCGGCGGTCGTAGACGAGGTCGAGGGCCGTCTGCACCTCTTCCTCGGTGAAGCGGGCGATGGGCAGGATCTTCGAGGCGTGGACGATCGCGGAGTCCAGGCCGGCCTTGACGCACTCGTCGAGGAAGACGGAGTTGAGCAGGACGCGGGCGGCCGGGTTGAGGCCGAAGGAGATGTTCGACAGGCCCAGGGTGGTCTGGACGTCGGGGTGGCGGCGCTTGAGCTCGCGGATGGCCTCGATGGTGGCGACGCCGTCGCCCCGGGACTCCTCCTGACCGGTGCAGATGGTGAAGGTCAGGGTGTCGATGAGGATGTCCGACTCCAGGATTCCCCAGTTCCCGGTGAGGTCGTCGATGAGCCGTTCGGCGATCTCGACCTTCTTCTCGGGGGTGCGGGCCTGGCCCTCCTCGTCGATGGTGAGGGCGATCAGCGCGGCGCCGTGCTCCTGGGCCAGCCGGGTGACCTTGGCGAAGCGGGACTCGGGGCCGTCGCCGTCCTCGTAGTTCACGGAGTTGATCACGGCGCGGCCGCCGAGCTTCTCCAGGCCGGCCCGGATGACCTCGACCTCGGTGGAGTCCAGGACGATCGGCAGGGTGGAGGCGGTGGCGAAGCGGCCGGCGAGCTCCTCCATGTCGGCGACGCCGTCGCGGCCGACGTAGTCCACGCACAGGTCGAGCAGGTGTGCGCCCTCGCGGATCTGCTCGCGGGCCATCTCGACGCAGTCGTCCCAGCGGCCGGCCAGCATGGCCTCGCGGAACTTCTTGGAGCCGTTGGCGTTGGTTCGCTCGCCGATGGCCAGGTAGGAGGTGTCCTGGCGGAAGGGGACGGTCTGGTAGAGGGAGGCGGCGCCGGGCTCGGGCTGCGGGTGGCGCTCGGTCGGCGTGGCCCCGTGGACGCGCTCGACGAGTTGGCGCAGGTGTTCGGGGGTGGTGCCGCAGCAGCCGCCGATCAGGTTCAGCCCGTAGTCGCGGACGAAGGTCTCCTGGGCGTCGGCCAGGCCCTCCGGGTCGAGCGGGAAGTGGGCGCCGTCCTTGGTGAGGATCGGCAGGCCGGCGTTGGGCATGCACAGCAGCGGGGTGCGGGAGTGCCGGGCCAGGTAGCGCAGGTGTTCGCTCATCTCGGCGGGGCCGGTCGAGCAGTTCAGGCCGATCATGTCGATGCCGAGGGGCTCCAGCGCGGTGAGCGCGGCGCCGATCTCCGAGCCCAGCAGCATGGTGCCGGTCGTCTCGAAGGCCATGGAGACCAGCAGCGGCACCTCGGCGCCGGTCGCCTCCATGGCGCGCCGGGCGCCCAGGATGGACGACTTCGTCTGCAGGAGGTCCTGGGTCGTCTCGACGATCAGGGCGTCGGCGCCGCCGGCCAGCAGGCCCTCGGCGTTGGCCTGGAAGCCGTCGCGGAGCGTGCCGTAGCCGATGTGGCCGAGCGTCGGCAGCTTGGTGCCGGGTCCGATCGAGCCGAGCACCCAGCGCTGTCGGCCGTCGCGGGCGCCGAACGCGTCGGCCACCTCGCGGGCGATGCGGGCGCCCGCCTCGGACAGCTCGTGCACCCGTTCGGGGATGTCGTACTCCGCCATGGCGGAGTGGTTTGCGCCGAACGTGTTGGTCTCCACGCAGTCCACGCCCGCGGCGAAGTACTCCTCGTGCACGGAGCGGACGATGTCCGGCCGGGTGACGTTGAGGATCTCGTTGCAGCCCTCGAGGTTCTCGAAGTCCTCGAGGGTGGGCTCCTGGGCCTGGAGCATGGTGCCCATGGCTCCGTCGGCCACCACCACACGGGTGGCCAGGGCCTGGCGGAGCGCGGACACACGGGTCCGGCTGTCGGCGGAAGGGGTCGGCGGCACAGAGGCCATGAAAGGGCTCCCTCAGATGCGACGGCTGTCGGCTTTGCGTCACCTCAGGATGCGGGCAGAAACGCTTCCCGAGGAGCGCGCACGCCGTCAGGGTAGCCGGGACGGAGGCCTTATGGTCAGGGGCGTCCAGCGGGCGGACGAGCCTGGCGGACGGGCGCGGGCCCGGACAGGGTGGTGCGGGGCCGTGCGGCACGGGCGGGCGACGCCCGTGCCACCGCAGGGGGACGAGTGACGTAACACGGATCGACCGACCATTAGCGGGAGGTCGGCATGGACCGGTAGTGTTCGACATTGCCGAACGGTGGCAGTACATGCCGTGCGGAGACGGTCGTAAGGGGACGGAGGCAGGAGGGCGATGGCACGGAACATCCAGTCGGTCGAACGTGCGGCTGCGATGCTGCGGCTGCTCGCGGGCGGCGAGCGACGACTGGGCCTGTCGGACATCGCCTCGTCCACGGGCCTGGCCAAGGGCACCGCACACGGGATCCTGCGCACCCTCCAGCAGGAGGGCTTCGTCGAGCAGGACGACGCCTCCGGGCGCTATCAGCTGGGCGCGGAGCTGCTGCGCCTGGGCACCACCTATCTGGACGTGCACGAGCTACGCGCGCGTGCCCTGGTGTGGACGGACGACCTGGCCCGCTCCAGCGGCGAGAGCGTGCACCTGGGGGTGCTGCACCAGCAGGGCGTGCTGATCGTGCACCACGTCTTCCGGCCCGACGACAGCCGGCAGGTGCTGGAGATCGGGGCCATGCAGCCGCTGCACTCGACGGCCCTGGGCAAGGTGCTCTCCGCCTACGACCCGGTCGCGCACAGCGAGGCCCTGGAGGCCGACCGCAAGCCCTTCACGGACCGCACGGTGTGCGAACTGGAGGACTTCGAGCACATCCTCGACCTCACGCGCGCGCGTGGGTACGCGGCCGACGTCGAGGAGACCTGGGAGGGCGTGGCCTCCATCGCCGCGCCCATCCACGACCGACGGCGGATGCCCGTCGGCGCGGTCGGCATCACGGGCGCCGTGGAGCGGCTGGGCCGGGACGGCGAGCTGCGCCCCGAGCTGATCGCCGCGGTGCGCGACTGCGCCCGCGCGGTCTCGCGCGACCTGGGCGCCGGGCGGTTCTGAGCGGTCCGCCGCGTCTGAGAAGTACGTAAGAGCAGGCCGGAACGCCGTTCGACGTTCCGGCCCTTGTCATACCCTGATATAACCACCTGAAATGGACATTAAGGTCGAGAGTATGCACACCGGCGCGAAGATCCATACCTCACAGCGATCAATAACGATCGCGTTTTCGATAACAGCACCCTTGACGCACACGTAACAGCCGGGCAAGACTCCCGTCCATCGGTCGGCATTGTCGAACACCTAACGGCAATACGCGCTAAGGTGTGACAACGCCAAAGGCCGGCATCGCTCTCACCCCCGAGGGCGCTCGAATCCCCGGTGGGACCCGGGGTTCGGCTTCCCTGGACGAAGGACAAAGGAGTCGCGGGTGTCCAGCTCCGACATCTTCATCGGCGAGACCATCGGTACCGCCATACTCATCCTGCTGGGCGGTGGCGTCTGCGCCGCCGTCACGCTGAAGGCCTCCAAGGCTCGTAACGCCGGCTGGCTCGCCATCACCTTCGGGTGGGGTTTCGCCGTTCTGACGGCGGTCTACACCTCGGCGCCCCTCTCCGGCGCCCACCTCAACCCGGCGGTCACCCTCGCTCTCGCGATCAAGGACGACGACTGGAGCAACGTTCCGGTCTACTGGGCCGGACAGCTGCTCGGCGCCGCGATCGGCGCCACGCTGGTCTGGGTGGCCTACTACGGCCAGTTCCACGCGCACCTCACCGACAAGGAGATCGTCGGCGGTCCGGGCGCGCAGTCCACGAACGTGAAGGCCGTCGAGGCGCAGGAAGCGGGCGCAGGCCCGGTCCTGGGCATCTTCTCCACCGGCCCGGAGATCCGGGTCGTCTGGCAGAACCTCGCCACGGAGATCATCGGCACCTTCGTGCTGGTGCTCGCCGTCCTCACGCAGGGCCTCAACGACAAGGGCAACGGCCTCGGCAACCTGGGCGCGCTGATCACCGCGCTCGTGGTCGTCTCGATCGGTCTGTCGCTCGGCGGCCCGACCGGCTACGCGATCAACCCGGCCCGTGACCTCGGCCCGCGCATCGTGCACGCACTCCTGCCCCTGCCCAACAAGGGCGGCTCCGACTGGAGCTACGCCTGGATCCCCGTGGTCGGTCCGCTGATCGGCGGCGCGATCGCTGCAGGCATCTACAACGTCGCCTTTGCTTAAGAGCACCGCTTTGCTTGAGAGCACCGCGCTTTCACGGAACCTCGCAGCACGCGCCGTACGTACCGCCCTCAACCACGGAACCCCCGGGAGCACACAGTGACCGACGCGCACACCGCCGGCCCCTTCATCGCGGCCATCGACCAGGGCACCACCTCGTCCCGCTGCATCGTCTTCGACCGGGACGGCCGGATCGTCTCCGTCGACCAGAAGGAGCACGAGCAGATCTTCCCGAAGCCGGGCTGGGTCGAGCACAACGCCAACGAGATCTGGACCAACGTCCAGGAAGTCGTCGCCGGAGCGGTCGAGAAGGCCGGCATCACGCGGGACGACATCAAGGCCATCGGCATCACCAACCAGCGTGAGACCACGCTGCTGTGGGACAAGAACACCGGTGAGCCCGTCCACAACGCCATCGTCTGGCAGGACACCCGCACCGACGCGCTCTGCAAGGAGCTCGGCCGCAACGTCGGCCAGGACCGCTTCCGCCGCGAGACCGGCCTGCCGCTGGCGAGCTACTTCGCCGGCCCCAAGGCCCGCTGGCTGCTCGACAACGTCGAGGGGCTGCGCGAGCGCGCCGAGGCGGGCGACATCCTCTTCGGCACCATGGACAGCTGGGTCATCTGGAACCTGACCGGCGGCGTCGACGGCGGCCACCACGTCACCGACGTCACCAACGCCTCGCGCACCATGCTGATGAACCTGCACACCATGGAGTGGGACGAGAAGATCGCCGAGTCCATCGGCGTCCCGCTGCAGATGCTGCCGGAGATCCGCTCCTCCGCCGAGGTCTACGGCGAGGTCACGGGCGGCCGGCTCGGCGAGCTCCTCGGCGGCATCCCCGTCGCGTCCGCGCTCGGCGACCAGCAGGCGGCCCTGTTCGGCCAGACCTGCTTCGCCGAGGGCGAGGCCAAGTCGACGTACGGCACCGGCACCTTCCTGCTGATGAACACCGGCCACAAGCCGGTCAACTCGTACAACGGCCTGCTGACCACGGTCGGCTACCGCATCGGCGACCAGAAGGCGGTCTACGCCCTCGAGGGCTCGATCGCCGTCACCGGTTCGCTGGTGCAGTGGATGCGCGACCAGATGGGCCTGATCTCCACCGCCGCCGAGATCGAGACGCTCGCGCTCACGGTCGAGGACAACGGCGGCGCGTACTTCGTGCCGGCCTTCTCCGGTCTGTTCGCCCCGTACTGGCGCTCCGACGCCCGTGGCGTCATCGCCGGCCTCACCCGGTACGTCACCAAGGCGCACCTCGCGCGCGCCGTCCTGGAAGCCACGGCCTGGCAGACCCGTGAGATCACCGACGCCATGACGAAGGACTCCGGCGTCGAGCTCGCGGCGATCAAGGTCGACGGCGGCATGACCTCCAACAACCTGCTGATGCAGACGCTCTCGGACTTCGTGGACGCCCCCGTGGTGCGCCCGATGGTCGCCGAGACCACCTGCCTCGGCGCCGCCTACGCCGCCGGCCTCGCCGTCGGCTTCTGGACCAGCACCGACGACCTGCGCGCCAACTGGCGCCGAGCCGCCGAGTGGACCCCCAACATGGCCGCGGAGAAGCGCGACCGTGAGTACAAGAGCTGGCTCAAGGCCGTCGAGCGGACCATGGGCTGGCTCGAGGACGAGGAGTAAGAACCCCACATGAGCAGTCAGTCCACCCTGCAGTCCGTGCCTGCCCTCGGGACGCGCCCGGCGTCCGGCTCGAACCCGAGCCGTGCCGAGACCCGGGAGCAGCTCTCCAAGGCGTCGTACGACCTCCTCGTCATCGGCGGCGGCATCCTGGGCATCTCCACCGCCTGGCACGCCGCGCAGTCCGGCCTCAGGGTGGCACTGGTCGACGCCGGCGACTTCGCCGGCGCCACCTCCTCCGCCTCCTCCAAGCTGCTCCACGGCGGTCTGCGCTATCTGCAGACCGGCGCGGTGAAGCTGGTGGCGGAGAACCACTTCGAGCGCCGTGCGGTGTCCCGGCAGGTGGCCCCCCACCTGGCGAACCCGCTCACGTTCTACCTCCCCGTGTACAAGGGCGGGCCGCACGGCGCGGCGAAGCTCGGGGCGGGCGTCTTCGCCTACTCCGCGCTGTCGGCGTTCGGCGACGGCGTCGGCCACCTCCTGTCCCCGGCCAAGGCCGCGCAGGACGTGCCCGAGCTGCGCACCGACAACCTCAAGGCCGTGGCCGTGTACGGCGACGACCAGATGAACGACGCGCGCATGGCGCTGATGACGGTCCGCGGGGCCGTCGAGGCGGGCGCGGTGGTTCTCAACCACGCCGAGGTGACCGGCCTGCGGTTCACCAAGGGCCGGGTGACCGGCGCCGACCTCAAGGACCGCACGTCCGGCGACGAGTTCGGGGTCAACGCCCGTCTCGTGCTGAACGCGACCGGTCCCTGGGTCGACCACCTGCGCAAGATGGAGGACCCGAACTCGGCTCCGTCCATCCGCCTCTCCAAGGGCGCGCACCTGGTCCTGAAGCGGACGTCCGCGTGGAGGGCCGCGCTCGCGACCCCCATCGACAAGTACCGCATCACGTTCGCCCTGCCCTGGGAGGACATGCTGCTGCTGGGCACCACCGACGAGGAGTTCGAGGGCGACCCGGCGGACGTCGCGGTCACCGAGAAGGACACGGCCCAGATACTCGACGAGGCCGCGTTCTCCATCCGCGACCAGCAGCTGTCCCGTGATCTCATCACGTACTCGTTCGCGGGTCTGCGCGTGCTGCCGGGCGGGCCCGGCGACACGGCGAAGGCCAAGCGCGAGACCGTGGTGACCGAGGGCAGGGGCGGCATGCTGTCCGTCGCGGGCGGCAAGTGGACGACGTTCCGGCACATCGGCCGTACGGTCATGCAGAAGCTGGAGGCGCTGCCGGGCCACCCGCTGGGCGACGACTTCGAGCCGATCTCCTCGCTGCCGAAGAAGCTGCCGCTGCCCGGCGTCGCCAACCCGCGCGCGGTCGCGCACCGGCTGCTGGTCGACAACCCGGCGCCGGGTCCGCGCATGGCGGCCGACACCGCCAAACACCTGGCCACGCACTACGGTTCGCTGGCGTTCGACATCGCCCGGCTGGCGAACGAGAACCCGGAGCTGGGCGCGCGTGTCCACCCGGACGCTCCGGAGATCTGGGCGCAGGTCGTCTACGCCCGGGACAACGAGTGGGCCGAGACACAGGACGACGTGCTGCGTCGGCGCACGACGCTGACGATCCGGGGCCTGGCCACGGACGACGTCCGTGCGAAGGTGCAGGACCTGCTCGACAAGAAGTAGGCGGTACGACCGTAAGGGGCGGCTCTCCCGGGGGCCGCCCCTTACGCATGCCCGATCGGCTGCCCGGCTGTCAGTGCCGGGTGGTTGCATGGGCGTATATCGTGCTGGGGACGGACGGGTGCGCGATGAACTGGCATCTGGTCGTCGCCGGCCCCCATCGCGGGCACATATGGATGGTCACCGGTGAGGGCGCCGTGCCGTTCGGCTCGGAGTTCGGTTTCACGACCTCCGAGCCCGGCTTCGTCGGCTGGGTGAGGCACTGGACGGCCGGCAAGCAGGGGTTCGACGCGGAGTCGGCCGAGTGAGCCGGGTCAGCCGAGTGAGCCCACGACCGCGCGCACCGCGTCGACGTCCGTCAACTCCTCGCGGCGCACGATGAGTTCGCGGCCGAGGAGCAGTGCGCGGCGGGAGGCGGGCACCGGGTCCGGCAGGGTCGTCAGGTCCGTCAGATGGGCGAAGCCGATGATGCGGCGGACGATCTCGGTGCCGGCGTAGCCGACGGAGTCGGTCCAGACGCGGCGCAGGAACCGGTCGAGGTAGGCGTCGTCGAAGAAGGCGTCGACGCGGGTCGGCCACAGGCGGCGGAACTCGCTCTCGAACGCCTCCCAGGAGAGGCGGAGCTGTTCGGCGTGGTCGGACAGCGTGCCGAGCGCCCGCGCGCGTTCCTCCGAGACCAGCGCGTTGGCCCAGTACAGGCCGAGGTCGTAGCCGATGGGGCCGACGAAGGAGAACTCGGGGTCGAAGACCCGCACCACGGGGGCTCCCGCGCGCGTCCCGACCATCACGCTGCCGGTGTGCAGGTCGCCGTGGAGGAGGGCCTGCGCGCCGGTCATGAAGGCGTGGCGGAGGTCGGCGACCTCGGTGCGCAGCCTCGTGTCGGCGCGGAACGCCGAGGCGAGGTCGTCCAGGCCCTCGTGCCAGTGGTTGTGTTCGTGCTCGATGTACGGCTCGGAGAGCACGACGTCTTCGGTGATCTTGCAGAGTTCCGGGCTGACGGAGGCCGCGATCAGCGCCTTGCGGTCGGCGGACGGCATGCCGAAGTCGCTGGTGGCGAAGGAGAACTGGGCGACGAACTCGCCGATCCGCGCCGAGGTGTGCGGGCCGTAGGGCTCGCCCTCGTTCAGGAGCGTGCGCAGGACCTCGAGGTCGGACATGTCCTCCATGACGAGGGCGTAGTTCTCGGGGTCGTAGCCGTGGACCGCCGGGATCTTGTCGGGGGCCACCTTGGCGAGCTGCTCGTAGGCGCGGGCCTCGGCGTCGGCGCGGTCGGGGTTCATCGGCCAGGAGGGGCCGGCGACGCGGACCCAGGGCAGGGCCTGCTTGACGGCGAGGCTGCGGGCGCCGTCGGCGGAGGAGGCGAGGAACACGCGGTTCATGTTGCCGTCCGACACCTCGCGGACCCGGATGTCCGCCGGGTCCGCCCAGTGGCCCCGCTCGTGCAGGTAGGCGGGGATGTCGTCGGTCTCCAGGATGCGGTAGCCCATGGTGCGAACTCCTCGAACTTCCTTATGCGGTGCGGCGCTTGGACAGGGTGAAGCTGAAGACCAGGGCGAGGATCAGCACCGCGCCCTCGACGACGTCCTGGGTGTAGTACGGCAGTCCCTTGATGGTCAGGCCCGTGGTGATGATGCCGATGAGCACCGCGCCCAGGGCCGTGCCCCAGACGTTCGGGCGGCCGCGGCCCAGGACGGAGGTGCCGACGAGCGCGACCGCCACCGCCTCGAGGAGCTGGGAGGTGCCGGCCGACACATCGCCCTGGCCGATCCGGGACGCCAGGATCAGGCCGCCCACCGAGGCGAGGACGCCGGAGATGACGTAGGCCAGGGCGCGGTAGGCGCCGACGCGGATGCCGGCCAGCCGGGCGTCCTCGGGGTTGGCGCCGATGGCGTAGAGGACGCGGCCCCAGCGGGTGCGGGCGAGGAAGACCCAGGCGGCGATCGTCAGGCCGCCGAAGATCAGCACCGAGATCGGGATGCCGAGGACCGTGCCGCGGTCGATCTTCAGGAAGCCGTCGGTGAACTTGCCGGGCGCGGTGCTGCCGTCGTCCAGCGTCATGCCCGGAGTGATCGACTGGCCGTCCACGAGGATCAGTTTGCTGCCCTGGATGACGAACATCGTGCCGAGCGTGGCGAGCATGTCGGGGATCTTCAGTACGACGATCAGCAGGGCGTTCAGCAGGCCCGCGAGGGCGCCCGCCACCAGGACCGCGAGGATCGCCACGGTGCCGACCTGGTTGAAGACGACCATCGTCTGAGCGGCGACGGACACTCCGAGGCCGGCCACGGCGCCGACGGACATGTCCATTCCGCCGACGGCCATGGTGAGGGTGACGCCGAGGCCGAGGATCGCGGCGACGGAGACGTACCGCAGGGTGTCGAGGAGGGTCGCCGACTCGCGGAAGGAGCCCTCGCTCAGCGCGAAGTACAGGAACAGCGCGACCGTCACGAAGATGAAGCCGTACTTGATCACGGCGTTCTGGACGCGCACCGCGGTGGAGGTCGCGGGCGCGGTCGCCGCCTTGGCAGGGACCTCGGTGCTCTGTGCAGTGGTCATGGGGTGCTTCCTGGGACCTCGTGGGGCGGGCCGGCGTCAGACGGACGCCGAGATGGTCTGGATCACGCGGTCGCGCTCCGCGTCTTCGCCGTAGGCGTCGAGATGGACCTCGCCGGCCGCGAGGACGACGACCCGGTCGGCGACCTCCAGGACCTCGTCGACGTCTGCGGACAGGACGAGGACGGCCGCGCCGTCGGCGGCCAGGGCGCGGGCCCGGCGGCCGATGTCGCGCCGGGCGCCGATGTCCACGCCTCGGAACGGTTCGTCCAGGATGAGGACGCGGGGGGTCTCGGCGAGCCAGCGGCCGACGACGACCTTCTGCTGGTTGCCGCCGGACAGCTCCTCGACGGTGCTGTGCTCGTCGCGGGCGACGACGCCCAGGGCCTCGATGGCGGCGCGGCCGAGGGCGTCCTCCCGGGAGCGGTTCACCAGGCCGCCCCGGGACAGGGACTTCAGGAAGGGCAGCGAGATGTTCTGGGCGAGGGGCCAGCCGGGCACCAGGGCGTCGGCGTGCCGGTCCTCGGGGACGAGGTGGACGCCGGCCCGGATGGCGTCGGACGGGCGGCGGGGCGCGTAGGCCGTGCCGTCCAGTGCGAGGGCGCCCGCGGCGAAGGGCTCGGCGCCGAACAGGCCGCGGGCCAGCTCGGTCTTGCCCGCGCCCAGCAGGCCCACGACGCCGGTGACCTCTCCGGCCCGCAGGTCGAGGTCGAGCGGTGAGCGGCCCTCGAAGAGGCGGACGCCCCGCAGGGAGAGGACGACCTCTCCCCCGGCTCCCTCCCGGACGGGCCGGGCGGTGGTCGCTTCCTGGGCCTGGGCGAGCATCGCGCGCAGGGCCGCGTCCCAGTCGAAGGGCTTGGTCTGGTCCTCGGTGAGACGGCCGTCTCGAAGAACGACCAGCCGGTCGGCGAGCGCGTCGATCTCGCCGAGCCGGTGGGAGACGTACAGCACGGCGATGCCGTCGGCGCGCATCCGCTCGACGAGCGCGAACAGCCGCTCCGCCTCGGCGGCGGAGAGCGCGGAGGTCGGCTCGTCGAGGATCAGCAGCCGGGGGCGGGTCGCCAGGGCGCGGGCCAGGATCAGCAACTGCCGGTCGGAGATGCCGAGTTCGGTGACGTCCTGCTTCAGGACCGCATCGCTCCAGGCCAGGCCGAGGCCGGCCTGGATCTCCCGGGCGCGGGCGAGCGTGGCGCGGCCGTTCAGGAACGGGTTGCCGCGCTTCTGGGCGAGTTCCTCGAAGACCAGGTTCTCGGCGACGCTGAGGCCCGGCACGATGCCCTCGCCGATCCGCTGGTGCACGGTCTGGATGCCCAACTGGCGTGCGGCGAGGGGAGAGTTGAGGGTGACGGAGGAGCCGTCCACGCGCACCTCTCCCCCGTGGTCGGTGTGCACGCCCGACAGGATCTTGATCAGCGTGGACTTGCCGGCGCCGTTCGCGCCGAGCAGCGCGACCACGCTGCCCGGTGCGATGTCGAGCGAGACGGAGGCGAGCACCGTCCTGCCGCCGAAGGCCATGCTGACGTCCGTCAGGCTGACGGCGGCCTTCGAACGGCTCGGGTCACTCGTCCCGCTCGTCTCAGTGGGCGACATTCGAGATCCAGTCCGCGGTCGAGACCTGGGACAGGTTCAGCGCGGGCAGCGCCTCCCGCAGCTGGTCCATGTTCGCGATCTTCTTCTCGCGCAGGAAGTCCTGGGTGATGGCGACGGCCGGGAACTCCACGGAGGTCTTGTTCAACTGGCCCGCCAGCTCCAGGGCGGCGGTGCGCACGACGGCCGCGCCCACGGCGGACGGGTCGGTGCCCGCCGTGGCGACCCAGGGGCTGTCGGCGGCGGTCATCTGCTGGATGTCGGCGTTGGAGACGTCCGCGCCGAAGACCTTCACCTTGTCCTGCAGCTTCTTGTTCTGCACGGCGAGGACGGCGCCCTTGGCGAGCTCGTCGTAGGGCGCGAAGACGCCGGTCACGTCGGAGTGCTGGGTGAGCGCGGCGGAGACGAGGGGAACGTTGTCAGTGGCTGTGGAGTCGGTGACCTTGCCGACCTTGAACTGCTGCTTCCAGCCCTCGGAGGTCACCGTGGACTTCCACACGGTGTCCCGCTTGTCGAGGGCGGCGTAGCCGGCGACGTTGACGTAGCCGACCTTGGCGTCCTTGCCGACCTCCTTGGCCATCACGTCGAGGACGGCCTGGGCCATGCTCGCGTCGTCCTGCTTGGTGGAGACGACGCCCTTGGTGGCCGTCTCGACGTCGTAGACGACGACCTTGATGCCCTTCTTCACGGCCTTGTCGATCTCCGGCTGGATGGTCGCCGGGAAGCCGTGGTCGATGATGATCGCCTTCGCGCCGGAGTTGATCGCCGAGGAGAGGTCCGTGGCCTGCTTGGCGTTGTCGGCCTGGGCGTCGTACACGGTCAGGTCGATGCCGAGGGCCTTGGCCTGGGCCTTCGCGCCGTTGCCCCACTGCTCGAAGTAGTCGCCGGCGCCGCTCTGCCGGACCAGGGCCACCTTGACGGTGCCCTCGCTGAAGGGGGCGGGCTTCTTGCCGGTGGCGGCCGAGGCCGAGGCGGCGGTGTCACCGCTGCCCTTCGAGGCGTCCGTGGACTGCGCGCAGCCGGCGAGGACGAGGGCGGAGACGGAGGCCAGCGAGAGCGCGGCGAGCGGCAGACGGGCACGGGACATGAGGGGCTCCAGTTACGGGCGGTGCTGAGGGGATACAGAAACGGGCGAGCGCGGGCCCGGAGCCAGGGACGGAAATGAGCCACCGCACGGGCGGCTGGGAACGCCCCGGGAACGGGGGCGCGTCGGAGCTCCGGGAGGGGTCAGCGACAGCTGGCTGTGGTCGACCGGAGCAAGTCCACGTACAGCCGCCGCACGAGCAGCAGCGTCTTCATATGCAGATCATGAGAACGTTTCCAGCCAGCGTCAAAGAAATGGACACCGAATCCCAGATATCGAGACAACGATTACGTCACACGCGGTGAGCGCACGGCCGCGAGTTACCATCACGGGACCGGCACCCGCCCTGCCGTGTCGCGGTCGAGTGACGTTCCTCCACCGCCGCCCTCCCCCACTTCCCCCACTTCCCCCTCTTCCCCCCTCCCAGACTGCTGGAGTTGCTTCCATGACGCTGCTGACGACCTGGTCCGAGTCCGGCCCGGAGACCCTGGTCCGCCGCACTGCCGACCCCGCCGAGATCGCCGAGGCCCTCAAGCCGCTCGGCGTGCGCTACGAGCAGTGGCCGATCCGTGAGGACGTGCCGTTCGACGCCGACAGCGAGACGGTGTTCGCGGCGTACGGCCCGGAGATCGAGAAGCTGAACGCCGAGGAGGGCTTCACCACCGTCGACGTCCTGGGGCTGCACCCGAGCGACGACCCGGAGTTCCCGGCGAAGGCGAAGGCGGCCCGCGCGAAGTTCCTCCAGGAGCACACCCACGACGACGATGACGAGGTCCGCTTCTTCGTCTCCGGCTCCGGCATCTTCTACCTGCACGTGAACGGCGAGGTGCACGCGGTCTTCTGCGAGAAGGGCGACCTCCTCGGCGTGCCGCGCGGCACCACCCACTGGTTCGACATGGGCACGAAGCCGTCGTTCACGGCGATCCGCTTCTTCCACGAGGAGGACGGCTGGATCGGCAACTTCACCGGCTCCACGATCGCCGGCCGGTTCCCGGACTACGACACGATCGCGGCCGGCTACGAGGCGGACAGGGCCGCCGCGTGACCTCCCACCACGACGTGGACGCCGTGGTGCTCGACATCGAGGGCACCACGAGCGCCACGGGGTTCGTCGTCGACGTGCTGTACCCGTACTCGCGCTCCCGTTTCGCCGCGCTGCTCGCCGAGCGGGGCGACGACCCGGACGTGGCGCGGGCGGTGGACCAGGTCCGGGAGGAGATCGGCGACCCGGACGCCGACGCGGCACGCGTCGAGAAGGCGCTGAACGCCTGGCTCGACGACGACCGCAAGGCGACTCCGCTGAAGACCCTGCAAGGCGTCATCTGGTCCGAGGGCTTCGCCCGCGGCGACCTCGTCTCGCACTTCTACGACGACGTCGTGCCCACGCTGCGCGCCTGGCACACGGCGGGCGCGCGGCTGTACGTGTACTCGTCCGGCTCGGTGTCCGCCCAGCGCGCGTGGTTCGCCAACAGCCCGGAGGGCGACCTCACGTCGCTGGTCTCCGGTCTGTACGACACCGAGAACGCCGGGCCCAAGCAGGAGGCGGAGTCCTACCGCCGGATCGCCGGAGCCACGGGGCACGCCCCGGACCGTCTCCTCTTCCTCTCCGACCGCCCGGGCGAGCTGGACGCGGCCCGCGAGGCCGGCTGGCACGCCGTCGGGATCCGGCGGCCCGGGGAGCCCTACTACGAGCAAGGCGTCGGCGACCACGCGCAGGCGGGCACGTTCGACGAGATCGACATCAGCACCTCTGGGAGTTCCGCATGACCACCGAGATCACCGCACTCGACCTGGAGGAGGCGGGGGCCGTCCTCGCCGCCGAGTCCGCGCGGTTCGCGTCCTTCGGCTGGATGCGGGGCACCTCCGGGAACCTGTCCGTGGTGCTCACCCGGGAGCCGCTGCGCCTCGCGGTCACCGCCAGCGGCCACGACAAGGGCGAACTGACGCCCGCCGACGTGGTGTTGGTGGACGGTCAGGGCGCGGCCGTCAGCGGCGGAAAGCCGTCCGCGGAGGCCGAGCTGCACGCGCGGGTGGCCGCGCTGACGGGGGCCGGGGCGGTGGTGCACGTGCACACCGTGGCGTCGGTCGCGATGGGGCACCGGCACCCCGGCGGGATCGTCTTCAAGGACGTGGAGATGCTCAAGGGCGTCGGCCAGCCCGCGCACGACGTCGAGGTGACCCTGCCCGTCATCGCCAACAGCCAGGACATGAAGGTCCTCGGCGACCGACTGGAGGCGGCGCGCGACCCGCGGATGCCCGCGGTGGTCGTGGCCGGACACGGTCTGTACGTGTGGGGCGACAATCCGCGTCAGGCCCGCCACCACACCGAAGTCGTCGAGTGGCTGCTGGAGTTGGAACTGACCCGCTGCTGACCCGCCGCACGAGAAGAGGGGATCCCCGAACCCGGGGATCCCCTCTTCTCGTGCGTCGGCCGCTACTTCAGCCGGTCGCCGGGCAGTTGACCGGCCGACACCTCCAGCACGCCCCGCTCCGTGACCAGGCCCGTCACCAGCCGACCCGGCGTGACGTCGAACGCCGGGTTGTGGCCGCGCGACCCGGCCGGGGCCGTCCGGACGCCGCCCCACTCCAACACCTCGTCCTCGCCGCGGAGTTCGATGTGGATGGCGTCCCCGGTCGGCGTCGACAGGTCGACGGTCGTGGTGGGCGCCGCCACCAGGAACGGGATGCCCGCGTCGGCGCAGGCCAGGGCCACGCCCACGGTGCCGACCTTGTTGGCGGTGTCGCCGTTGGCGGCGATGCGGTCCGCGCCGACGATCGCCGCGTCGACCTCGCCGCGCAGGATCGTGCCCGCCGCCGCCCCGTCGGCCTGGACGTAGTGCGGGATGCCCTCCTGGACCAGTTCCCAGGCGGTCAGTCGCGAGCCCTGGAGCAGCGGGCGCGTCTCGTCGGCGTAGACGACCTCCAGCCGCCCGCGCGCGTGCAGTTCGCGGATGACGCCGAGGGCGGTGCCCCAGCCGGCGGTGGCCAGCGCGCCGGTGTTGCAGTGCGTCAGGATCCGCAGCGGCCGGTCCTCGTCGATCCGCTTCAGCAGCCAGTCGGCGCCGAACGCGCCCATCGCGCGGTTCGCCGCGACGTCCTCGTGCTGGACCGCGGCCGCCTCCGCCAGGACCGCGTCGAGCCCCTCGGCGAAGCGGGTCATGACCCGGTCCACGCACACCATGAGGTTCACGGCCGTCGGACGGGCCTCGCGGATGCGGGCGACGGCCGCGCGCACCTCGTCCTCGGACCAGCCCTCGCGTTCGCCCTGGAGCAGAGCGATCGCGACCCCGTATCCGCCCGCCGCGCCGATCGCGGGGGCGCCGCGCACGACGAGCCGCTGGATCGCGTCGACCAGGGTGTCCACATCGCGGACGGCGACGGTCTCGGTGCGGTGCGGGAGGACGGTCTGGTCGATCAGCGCGAGGCCGGTTCCGGTCCACTCGACGGCGCGCAGTTCCTGGGACATATCGGGACACTCCTGATGTTCCGGTGGTGTCGGCCACCGTACATGACCTGGGAGAACCATAGTTCGAGACAGTCGAGCAGGTGTCCGGAAACGGGTGTTACAGTCCAGCACCCAGTCCGCAGACCGAGACGAAGGAGGAAGACCCGTGCTGCTGACCAAGCGCCGTTTCCTCGACTTCGGCCGGTGTGCCGGCGACGGCTGTCATAGCTGAGCCCGTTCCCTCGGCCCGCACCACCGCAGTCCGTCCCAGCGTCACCCTCTCCCCACCCCCGTGCTCACCGCCGAGCGCGCCCCTCGGCATACCCGGAAGGTCTCCCGATGCCTCGCAGACACCGCCGTTCCCTGCAGCTCGCCGCGCTCGCGACCGGCGCAGCTCTCCTCGCCACCGCCTGCAACGCCGCCGCCAAGAAGGACGACTCCGCAGCGAGCGCGAGCGGCGGCAGCGGCAAGTCCTTCACCCTCGTCACCCCCGACGCCGTCGGGCAGAACGAGTTCCTGAAGCTCGCGGTCACCGGCATCGAGAGCGCGGCGAAGCAGCACGACGGGACGCAGAAGGTCTACGAGTCCACCGACACCGCCTCCCAGCAGCAGAACGTGGCTGCCGCCGTGGACGCCAAGCCGGACGTCATCGTGCTGGTCGGCTTCGAGTTCGCCGACATCGTGGCCCAGCAGGCCGAGAAGAACCCCACGCAGCAGTTCCTGATCATCGACGCGTGCACCGCGAAGACCTTCAAGAACGTCAGCTGCGCGGTCTTCCGCGAGCACGAGGGCGTCTACCTCGCGGGCGCCGAGGCGGGCCTGCTCAGCAAGTCCGGCAAGGTCGGCGCGGTGGACGTGCTCGACACCCCCCAGTTCCGGCGCTACAGCGACCCGTTCGCGGCCGGCGCCAAGAAGGTCGCCGCGAAGACGGAGACGTCCACCCGCTTCGTCGGCGGTCAGTCCCCGTTCGACGACTCGGCCCGTGCCAAGGAGCAGGCGAACACCCTGCTCGCCAAGGGCTACGACCAGCTCATGGCGGCTGCCGCGGCCGGCAACTACGGCGTCTTCGAGGCGGCGAAGGCCAAGGGCGCGTTCGCGTACGGCGTCGACGTCAACCAGTGCCCCTCGGCGCCCGGCACGGTCGTCGACAACGTGATCAAGCGCACGGACGTCGCCGTGGAGAAGGGCGTCGAGTCGGTCCTCGGCGGCACCACGGGCACGACCGTCTCGTACGGCCTGAAGGAGGGCGGCATCAGCCTGACCGGCCTGGAGGACGGCGTGGACTCGTCGAAGTGCGTGATCGCCGACCACAAGGACGTGCTGACGAAGGTCGAGGCGCTGCGCGACCAGATCGTCTCCGGAGAGCTGAAGGTCGATGACCCCGCAGCCGCCTGACACGGATGTCGCCGTCGAGCTCCGGGGAATCACCAAGCGGTTCCCCGGCACGCTCGCCAACGACGCCGTCGACCTCACCGTCCGCCGCGGCGAGATCCACGCCCTGATGGGTGAGAACGGCGCGGGCAAGTCCACGCTGATGTCGGTCCTGTACGGCATGGAGCGCGCCGACGCCGGGTCGATCCGGATCGACGGATCGGACGTGCGCTTCACGAGCCCGTCCGACGCCATGGCCGCCGGGCTCGGCATGGTCCACCAGAGCTTCAAGCTGTTCGACTCGCTGACGGTCGCCGAGAACATCGTCTACGCCGCCGAACCGCGCCGCTTCGGCCTGGTGGACCGGGCCGCGGCCCGCCGGCGGGTGCGCGAACTCGCCGACGAACACGGTCTCGACGTCGACCCGGACGCCCGGGTCGGCGAGCTGCCGGTGGGCCTGCGCCAGCGGGTGGAGATCCTCAAGCTGCTGCACCGGGGCGCCCGCACGCTGATCCTCGACGAGCCGACGGCCGTGCTCACGCCGGCCGAGGCGGACGCCCTGTTCGCCGTGCTCAAGTCGCTTGCCGCACAGGGCCGTACGGTGATCCTCGTCACCCACAAGCTGCGCGAGGTGCTGGAGGGCAGCGACCGGGTGACCGTCCTGCGGGACGGCCGGGTCGTCGCCCGGCTGGTCACCGCCGACACGACGGCCGCCGCGATCGCCGCCGCGATGACCGGCCGCGCGGTGGAGCTGGATCGCGTCCACGCGTCGGGCACGCCCGGTGCGGCGGTGCTGCAGGTGACCGGTGTCAGTACGGACTCCGTCCACGATGTGGACCTCACCGTCCATGCCGGCGAGATCGTCGGCGTCGCGGGCGTGGCCGGGAACGGCCAGAGCGAGCTGGTCGAGGCGCTGGCCGGGCTGCGGCCGGTCACCGCGGGCCGCGTCACGCTGCAGGGCGACGACGTCACCCATGCCTCCGCGACCGAGCGACGCGCGAAGGGCCTCGCCTACGTCCCCGAGGACCGGCACGCGGTCGGCACGGCCCCCGCCGCCTCGGTCGCGGACAACCTGGCGATGGGCCACCACCGCACGTCCCTCTCCGCCCGCGGTCTGCTGCCGCCGAGCGCCGTCCGCGCGCACGCCCGACGGCTGGTCGAGCGGTTCGGGATCAAGGCGGCGACCGTCGAGGTCCCCGCCTCGGCGCTGTCCGGCGGGAATCTGCAGAAGCTGCTGATCGGCCGTGAACTCGCCCACGACGCACCGCTGTTGCTCGTGGAGCAACCCACCCGTGGCGTCGACATCGGCGCCGTCCAGAACATCCACGACGAGCTGATCGCCTACCGGGACGCCGGCCATGCCGTGCTCCTCGTCTCGGCCGAGCTGAGCGAGATCCGGGGGCTCGCGGACCGCGTCCTGGTGATGTACGAGGGCCGGATCGCGGCGTCGTACCCGAAGGGCGAGGCGGACGAGCGGACGCTGGGCCTCGCGATGGCGGGCGCCCCTGTGGAGGTCACCCACTGACATGACACGGATATCCGGAGCCCTGCGCTCCCCCCTCACCTTCTCCGTGCTCGCGGGACTCGTCATCGGCGCGCTGTTCCTGCTCGGCACCGGCGCGGACCCGATCGGCGCGTACGAGGCCGTGCTGACCGGCGCGCTCGGCGGCGACGGCATCGGCTCGACCCTGACCACCGGCACCAGCGTGCTCGGGCTGGCGCTCGCGCTGGCGATCCCGCTGCGGGCCGGGCTGATCAACCTCGGCGGCGACGGCCAGCTGGTGCTCGGCGGGATCACGGCCGCCGTCACCGGGCTCTACTCGCCGCTGCCCGCGCCCCTCACCGTCGCCGCGGCCCTGCTGGCCGGGATGGCCGCGGGCGCCGGATACGCCGTGCTGGCCGCCCTGTGCGAGAACCACCTCGGGGTCCCGCTGCTGGTCAGCAGCCTGCTGCTCAGCTACCCGGCGATGTCGCTGGCCTCCTACCTGGCGCGGTATCCGCTCAAGGAGCCGGGCTCCAGCCTGCCGCAGACCCGGGCGCTGCCGGACGGGGTGGCGCTGCCCGCGTTCGGCGACTCCACGGTCACCCTCGGGCTCGTCCTGGTGGCGATCGCGGCCGCCGCCTACTGGTTCACCGACCGGCGCACCGCCGTCGGCTACGAGATCCGCATGACGGGCCTCAACTCCCGCTTCTCCGCGTACGCGGGTGTGGAACGCCGGGGCCTGACACTGAAGTTGATGTCGGTCTCCGGGGGTCTGGCCGGACTCGTGGGCGCCATCGGGGTGTTGAGCTTCCCGTACCGCTTCGTGGACGGCTCGCTCACCGCGCCCGGTTACACCTGGACCGGTCTGACGGCGGCGCTGCTGGCCGCCGCGGCTCCGCTGGGCACGGTGATCGCCGCGTTCTTCTTCGCCGTCCTCCAGGTCGGCGGACTGGCGATGGAGCGGACGACCGAGGTGCCGCGCGAGCTGACGCAGGTGCTGCAGGCGATCGTGATCGTGTTCCTGGCGGCCCGGCTGAGCTTCCCGAGCCGGTGGTTCACCCGTCGTTCCCGGGAAAGGGAGGCGGTCTGATGTTCCTGGACTCCGATCTGCTCATGTCGGCGCTGCGCGCCCTCACCCCGATCCTGCTGGCGGCCCTCGGCGGCGCGATCTGCGAACGCGCCGGGGTCTTCAACATCGGCCTCGAAGGCATGATGCTGATGGGCTGCTTCACCTCCGTGGCGACGAGCTGGTTCACCGGCAGCCCCTGGCTCGGCGTCCTGGCGGCGGCCCTCGCGGCGGCCGGGTACTCGCTGATCCTGGCCGTGGGAGCCGTCACCCTGCGCGGGGACGCGGTGGTGCTCGGCATCGCCATGAACCTGCTGGCCGTCGGCCTGACCAGCTTCCTGCTGCGGACGGTCTTCGGCGTGCAGGGCACCTTCGACGATCCGTCGCTCGCCGGGCTGCCGCTGATCGGCGGCTTCACCCCGCTCGCGTATCTCTCCTGGGCGGCGGTCGCGGTCGCCGCGCTGCTGCTGTCCCGGCATGTGTGGGGGCTCAGGCTGCGCGGGGTCGGCGAGGCGCCCGACGCGGCGGCCACGCTCGGCGTGAGCCCGGCAAAGTACCAGTACGGCGCGATCCTGCTGTCGGGCGTGCTGTGCGGGCTCGCGGGCGCCCAACTGGCCCTGGGGAACGTCACGTTGTTCACGGAGAACATGACGGCGGGCCGTGGTTGGATCGCTGTCGTGGCCGTCATGCTGGGCCGCGCCGCGCCGCTGGGCGTGCTGCTCGCCGCGCTGCTGTTCGGGCTCGCCGAGGCGGCCGGGTTCCGTCTCCAGGGGCTCGGCATGCCCCAGCAGGCGACCGACGCCGCGCCGTACGTCGTCACGCTCGGCGCCCTGTTCCTCACGACGGCCCGCCGCCGTCGCCGCCCCCGTCCCACTGGAGCCGTCCGATGACACAGGACCTGCTGCCCGTCACCCGTATACCGCGCACCGGGCTCCCGGCGCACGCCGTGGTCGTGGGCGACCCGGCCCGGGCCGCGGCGGTGGCCGCGCTCCTCGACGGCGCCGAGGAGGTGTCGTACCACCGCGAGTACCGGGTGTTCAGCGGAAGCTGGAAGGGCGTGCCGGTCGTCGTCGCCTCGCACGGGGTGGGCGGGCCGGGCGCGATCCTGCTGTTCCAGGAGCTGGCGGACGCGGGCGTGCGCACCGTCCTGCGGTTCGGCACGGCGGGCGCGATGAAGCCGGGCATCGCCGACGGCGACCTGGTCGTCGCGGAGGCGGCCGTCCGCGACGACGGCGTGACCCACCAGTTGCTGCCCCCGGAGTACCCGGCGGTGTCGGCGCCCGAGGCGGTCTTCGCGCTCCTGCGCGCGGCCCGCGAGGCCGACGCCCCGCACCACCGGGGCATCGTGTGGACGCGGGCGGCCTTCCAGCCGGGCCTGATCCCGCTGTTCTCCTATGACGGCGCCGGGCTCGCCGCGATCGAGATGGAGCTGTCCGCGCTGCTGGTCACGGCCTCGCTGCGCGGTCTGGTCGCGGGCGGCGTACTGGTGATCGACGGGGCGAACGCCGACGAGCTGGTCGACGAGGACGCACCGTTGTCGACCGGCGCCTACGACCCGCACCGGGAGGTCGTCGCGGCCGGCGTCGAGCGGGGCGCGGTGGTGGCCCTGGAGGCGCTGCGGCTGCTGGCGGAAGGCGAGCAGGCGTGAGCATCGACCTGCTGGTGCACGGCGGTGACGTGCTGACGGTGGACGAGGCGGGAACGGTCGTGCCGGACGGGGCGGTCGCGGTCCACGAGGGCGAGATCCTCGCCGTCGGATCCGCCGAGGACCTCAGGGCGCGGTACCCGGCGGACGAGGAGATCGACGCCCGGGGCTGTCTCGTCCTGCCCGGCCTGATCAACACGCACACCCACCTCGCGATGACCCTGCTGCGCGGTCGCGCCGACGACGTCACCCTGCAGGGTTTCCTGGAGCGGGTGCTGACGTGGGAGGCGGAGCTGCTGGCGCCGAAGAACGTGGCGGCGGCGGTGCGGCTGGCGGTCGCGGAGAGCGTGCGGGCCGGGGTGACCTCGGCGCTGGACATGTACTGGTTCCACGAGGCGGCCGAGCGGGCGGCCCGTGAGGCGGGCTGGCGGCTGCACACCGGGCCCACCTTCATGGACGTGCCCGAACCGCCGGACGGCATCGCGTACGGGGACCGGCTCGCGTGGGCACGACGGGATCTGGAGGGGCGCGGGGCCGCGCGGGACGGGCGCCGCCCGGTCGTCTTCGCGCACTCCGCGTACACCCTCTCCCCCGAGCAGCTCATCGAGGTCTTCGCGCTGGCCCGGGAGTTCGGGGCGCTGGTGCACATCCACGCCGCCGAGAACGCCACCGAGGTCGCCACCGTCGAGGTGAAGCACGGGAAGCGGCCGGTGGAGCTGCTGGACTCGCTCGGGCTGCTCGGCCCCGATGTGCTGCTCGCGCACGCCGTCGACCTCACCGGGCCGGAGATCGCGGCGCTGGCGCGCACGGGCACGGCCGTCGCCCACTGTCCGGTGTCGAACCTGAAGCTGGGCTGCGGGATCGCGCCGGTGCCGCGGCTGCTGAGCGCGGGCGTGACGGTGGGGCTGGGCACGGACGGCGCCGTCAGCTCCAACTCGCTGGATGTGCTGGGGGCGGTGCGGCAGGCGGCGCTGGTGCACAAGGCGGGCGGCGACCCTACGGCGGTCGGCGCCGAGCAGGCCGTACGGATGGCGACGATCGAGGGCGCGCGGGCGCTGGGGCTCGCGGAGCGGCTCGGTTCGCTGGAGGCGGGCAAGCGGGCCGACCTGATCGTGCTGGACCTGGACGCACCGCATCTGCGTCCGCGCCACGACCCGTGGTCGACGCTCGCGTACGCGGCGCACTCGGCTGACGTGCGGGACACGGTCGTCGACGGACGGGTGCTGATGCGCGACCGCACGCTCAGGACGCTCGACGAGCGAGCGGTGATCGCGGATCTGGAGGCAACCCTCTGATCTGGCCTCATCTGGCCCCATAATGGCGCTGAGACATCCGATGTCTGGACGTCGAACCACCAGGTACCACGAGGAACCACAGGGAGGCCGGCCATGGCTGTCACCGACGAGGCGATCGAGAAGATCAAGGGCATGATCGTCTCGGGTGCGCTGCGCCCCGGCGACCGGCTCCCCAAGGAGAGCGAGCTGGCCGCCGAGCTGGGCCTGTCCCGCAACTCCCTGCGGGAGGCGGTGCGCGCCCTGTCGCTGATCCGGATCCTGGACGTACGGCAGGGCGACGGCACGTACGTCACCAGCCTGGATCCGCAACTGCTTCTGGAGGCGCTGAGTTTCGTCGTCGACTTCCACCGCGACGACACCGTCCTGGAGTTCCTCGCGGTGCGCCGGATCCTGGAGCCGGCCGCGACGGCGATGGCGGCCCTGCGGATCAGCGAGCAGCAACTGGACGCGCTGGACGCCCAGTTGGACAAGCTCGGCGCCGAGCCGTCGGTGGAGGAACTGGTCGCCTGCGACCTGGAGTTCCACCGGGGCATCGTGCAGAGCGCCGGCAACTCGGTGCTCTGCTCGCTGCTGGACGGGCTCTCGGGGCCGACCACCCGGGCCCGGATCTGGCGCGGACTGACGCAGGAGGACGCGGTCTCCGGCACCCTGCGCGAGCACCGCGCGATCCTGGCGGCCCTGCGCGACCGGGACGCGGAGGCGGCGCGGTCGTGGGCGACGGTGCACATCGCGAGCGTGGAGCAGTGGCTGCGGTCCACGCTCTGAGGCCGGTGGGGGGTGTTCGGGGGTGGCGAACGGGGCAGTGATCCGGTCACTCCCCCGTACAAGGGGGCTGCGGGCGCCCCCGCAGAACGCCGTAAGGTTGGGTGGTCAAGCGAGGGCACGTCGGAAGGAGGCGCTGGGTGATCGAGCTCGAGGGGGTTCCCGAGCTGATCGACCCGGTCATGGTGGCCGCGTTCGAGGGCTGGAACGATGCCGGCGACGCCGCCTCCACCGCGGTCGCGCACCTGGAGCGGGAGTGGAAGGGCGAGGTGTTCGCGGCGCTGGACGCCGAGGACTACTACGACTTCCAGGTGAACCGCCCCACGGTGTGGATGGACGCCGGCGTGCGCAAGATCACGTGGCCGACGACAAGGTTGTCGGTCGTCCGGGTCGGCGGCGAGAAGCCACGCGACCTGGTGCTCGTACGCGGTATCGAACCGTCGATGCGCTGGCGCTCGTTCTGCAACGAGCTGCTGGGCTTCGCGCACGAGTTGGGCGTGGAGCTGGTGGTCATCCTGGGCGCCCTGCTCGGTGACACCCCGCACACGCGTCCGGTTCCGATCAGCGGCACCACGTCCGACGCGGACCTGGCGCAGCGGATGGACCTGGAGGAGACCAAGTACGAGGGGCCGACGGGCATCGTCGGCGTCCTCCAGGAGGCGTGCACGCACGCGGGCGTGCCGGCGGTCAGCCTCTGGGCGGCCGTCCCGCACTACGTCTCGCAGCCGCCGAACCCGAAGGCGACGCTGGCCCTCCTCAACCGCCTGGAGGACCTGATCGACGTGCGCATCCCGCTGGGCGAGCTGCCCGAGGACGCGCGTGCCTGGCAGGTGGGCGTGGACCAGCTGGCCGCCGAGGACAGCGAGGTCGCCGAGTACGTGCAGACGCTGGAGGAGGCCCGGGACACGGCGGAGCTGCCGGAGGCGTCGGGCGACGCGATCGCCCGCGAGTTCGAGCGCTATCTGCGACGCCGGGACGGCGGCGGCCCGCCCGGGCCCGGGGAGCGCACACGCCCCCCGAAACCGCCGAAAGCGAGCGGCGACTCCTCCGACGACAACGATTCGTCGGAGGACTGAAAGGGCCAGAAAACGGCCTGAAAGCACTGATGAGGGGCGGTGCGCGCCATGTGGCGCGCACCGCCCCTCACGTCGTACGCGGGTGCGGGAGTGGGACCGGACGGCTACAGGGCGACGCCCAGCAGTGCGTCCACCGCCCGCGACACGACGCCCGGTGCGCCGATGTCCGTGCCGCCCCGCTCCTGCTGGAGCGCGGCCCAGCGGTCGACGGCGGCGAGGGCGGCGGGCGCGTCGAGGTCGTTCGCGAGGGCCTCGCGGATCTCCTCGACGAGTGCCTCGGCGGGCGGTCCGTCGGGCCGGGAGACGGCGGCACGCCAGCGCCCGAGCCGGGCCTCGGCGTCCGTCAGGACCTGGTCGGTCCACTCCCAGTCGGCCCGGTAGTGGTGGGCGAGGAGGGTGAGCCGGACGGCGGCGGGGTCGACGCCGTCCTGGCGCAGCCTCGAGACGAAGACGAGGTTGCCCTTGGACTTGGACATCTTCTCGCCGTCGAGGGCGACCATGCCGGCGTGGACGTACGCCTTGGCCATGGGGAACTCGCCGGTCAGCGCCTGGGCGTGGGAGGCGCCCATCTCGTGGTGCGGGAAGGCGAGGTCGGAGCCGCCGCCCTGGACGTCGAAGCCCATCCCGAGGTGGTCGAGGGCGATGGCGACGCACTCGATGTGCCAGCCGGGCCGGCCGCGGCCGAGCGAGCCGCCGTCCCAGCTGGGCTCGCCCTCGCGGGCGCCCTGCCACAGGATCGGGTCGAGCGGGTTCTTCTTGCCCGGGCGGTCCGGGTCGCCGCCGCGCTCGGCGGACAGCAGCCGCATCGCGGCGGCGTCGAGGTTCGAGACCTTGCCGAAGTTCGGGTCGGACTCGACGGAGAAGTAGGTGTCGCCTTCGAGTTCGTACGCGGCGCCCGCGTCCCGCAGTCGTTCGACGAGCGGGACGATTCCGGGTATGGCCTCGACGGCGCCTATGTAGTGCTGCGGCGGGAGCATCCGCAGGGCCGTCATGTCCTCGCGGAAGAGGGCCGTCTCCTTCTCGGCGAGGGCGACCCAGTCGACGCCGTCGCGTTCGGCCCGCTCCAGCAGCGGGTCGTCGACGTCGGTGACGTTCTGGACGTAGTGGACCTGCCGCTTGGTGTCGAGCCACACGCGCTGAACGAGGTCGAACGCGTTGTAGGTCGCCGCGTGACCCATGTGGGTCGCGTCGTACGGCGTGATGCCGCAGACGTAGATACGGGCGACGGGACCGGGGTCGAGGGAGACGAGGCCGCCGGTCGCGGTGTCGTGGATCCTCAGGTCGCGGCCCTGACCAGGCAGGGCGGGGACCTCGGAAGCGGGCCAGGCATGCATGTCATGAGCCTAACCGGACGGAAGTTACGTATACGAACCGGAGCGGGCCGGATGGCCGGGAAGACGGTCTTGTGTGATTCCGGCCGGTGTGCGTCCCGGCCCGACAGGGGCCGGTCAGACCTGGTCGAACCGGGTCGGAACATGCCGGACCATGTCAGACGGACGTCACACTGCTGTCGGACCGATGCCGGACCGATGCCGGACCGACAGCAGGCCGACGCCGGACCGGCGTCAGACCGGCGGCCAGGGGATCGCCGGCCACTCTCCGCTCGGCTCCGGGTGCTTCCCGGAGGCCAGCAGCGCGTCGGCACGCGCGCGCGTGGCGTCGAGTTCCACGGGCGTGACCAGCCCGGCCAGGGTGACCGCCAGCCGCTCGCCGGGTTCCAGGGCGCTTCTGAGGGCCTTGAGCGCCTCGACGGCCTCCCCGGTCAGGGGCTCGCCCGCCCAGCCCCACAGGAGCGTGCGCAGCTTGTTCTCGGCGTTGAAGGTGACGCCGTGGTCGATGCCGTAGAGCCGGCCGTCGGCGGTGGGCAGCAGATGGCCGCCCTTGCGGTCGGCGTTGTTGATCACCGCGTCGAGGACGGCGAGCCGGCGCAACCGTTCGTCGTCGGCGTGCACGAGCAGTGCGGTGCGGCCCTCGCCGACCTCGGCGAAGCCGATCGCCTTCCAGCCCGGCGCGGGCTCCTCCGCGTCGACGAGGGCGAGCAGCTCGGCCTCCGGGGCCGTCTCGATCCACAGCTGGCACATGCCCTCGCCGTGCGGCCCGTCCCGCAGCACGGTAGGCGGGACGAGGCCCCAGCCGGTCGCCTCGGAGACCTCGTAGGCGGCGACCTCGCGCTGGGCGAGGGTGCCGTCGGGGAAGTCCCACAGGGGTCGCTCGCCGGCCACCGGCTTGTAGACGCAGGCGGCCTCCCGGCCCTCGTGCGCGACGGTGCAGTACAGGGCGGCGTTCGAGGCGTCACGGATACGGCCGCGGACGGTGAGCTCGCCGTGCGCGAGGAGTTCGTACGCTTCGGCGGAGGCCGGGTCGGTGGTCTTCACGCCCCCCGGCGGTATCCGTTCTGGCGCGGACATACGTGTCCTTCCGGGTCGAGCGGCAGGCTGCACAGCGGACACGGCGGCCGGCCCGCGTTGACGACGTCGAGGGCACGCTTGGCGAAGGCTCGCGCCTGCGCGCCGGTGAGCCGGACCCGCAGCATCGGGGGCCCGTTCTCCTCGTCCTGAAGAAGCCTTTCCTCGGCCTCGGCGAGGTCCTCCTCGGAGTCCGCGTCGAGATCCACCAGGGCCTGCGCCTCGACGATCATGCGCTGCTCCTCGCCGTCCCAGGCGAGGGCCATCGTGCCGACGCGGAACTCCTCCTCGATCGGGGTGTCGAGGGGCGCCGTGTCGGTGTTCTCGGCGGGCGACATGGCGGGCACGGAGGCGCTGCCGCCGCTCCGCCGGACGACCTCGTCCAGCAGCTCGTCCATGCGTTCGGCGAGCGCGGCGACCTGGGTCTTCTCCAGGGCCACGCTGGTCACTCGGGAGCCGGCGACGGCCTGGAGGAAGAAGGTACGGCGCCCGGGCAGTCCGACCGTACCGGCCACGAAGCGGTCCGGGGGGTCGTAGAGGAACACCTGACGGGACACGTCCTGTCTCCATGGGAATCGTGGGTCATCGTGGTCGGGAACGCCGGCTGGGGAAGCGTCCGTGCGGTACGCGCGCGTACGCGGACCGCTTCACCCTACTGCGGCCGACGATCACGGTGCGCCCGCACCACCCCCGACCGTGGCGTCCCCGGTCGGGGGCTCCTCGCGCGGTGCGAGGGAGGCGAAGTCGCCGGTGTCGCCGAGGCGCACGAGAAAGGGGCGCATCCTGGTGTAGCGGATCGCGGTGACGGAACAGGGTTCGACGGAGATCCGCTGGAACAGGTCGAGATGAAGTCCGAGCGCGTCGGCGACGAGCGACTTGATGATGTCGCCGTGCGAGCACATGAGGTAGACGGCGTCGGAGCCGTGGTCGCGCTCCACGCGCGCGTTCCACTCGCGCACCGCCTCGGCGGCGCGGGTCTGCATGGCCCGCATGGACTCGCCGCCGGGGAAGGCGGCCGCGGAGGGGTGCGCCTGCACTACCTCCATCAGGGGCTCGTCCATCAGTTCGGCGAGCTTGCGTCCGGACCAGTCTCCGTAGTGGCACTCCCCGATCCGCTCGTCGGTGTGGACGCGCAGACCGGGGCGGGCGTCCAGGAGGGGCTGGATCGTCTCCTGACAGCGTTGCAGGGGACTCGCGACGACCTCGGCGAGCGGCAGCGCGGCGAGCCGTCCGGGCAGCCCGGCTGCCTGGGCGACTCCGCGCTCGTCGAGGGCGACGCCGGGCGTCCAGCCAGCGAGCACTCCGGAGGTGTTGGCGGTCGAACGTCCGTGCCGGACGAGGATCAGGGTGGGCATGCGGCCCAGGGTAGGCGCACGCGCGCGTGCGCAAGCGGCCGAGCGAGGGGAGAATACGCTCCGTGATCGTCGACTGCGGGATCTACCGCGCCGGGCACCGCGCGGAGGCTCCGGAGGACCTGTCCGACGCGCTGGCGCAGGCGCGCTCGTCGGGCGGTTTCGTCTGGATCGGGCTGTACGAGCCCACCGAGCAGGAGTTCGACCGCGTCACCCGGGAGTTCGGGCTGCACCCGCTGGCCGTGGAGGACGCCCTCAACGCCCACCAGCGGCCCAAGCTGGAGGTCTACCACGACTCGCTGTTCATGGTGTTCAAGCCGGTGGTGTACGAGCCCGAGAGCGACGCCGTCTCCTCCGGCGAGGTCATGGTCTTCCTCGGCGACGCCTTCGTGGTCACCGTCCGGCACGGCGAGGGATCGCCGCTGGCCGTCGTGCGGCAGCGGCTGGAGCACGAGCCGCAGCTGCTCTCCAAGGGGCCCACGGCGGTGGTGTACGCCATCGGTGACGCCATCGTCGACCACTACCTGGACGTGGTCACCGAGCTCGGGACCGACCTGGAGGTGTTGGAGGCGGAGGTGTTCTCCCCGACGGGCGGCGGCTCGCGGCACACCGCCTCGCGGATCTACCGCTTCAAACGGCAGCTCCTGGAGTTCCGCCGGGCCTCCGTGCCGCTGGCGCCGCCGCTCACCCGGCTCGGCGACACCGGGGGGTTCGGGTCCTCGGACGTGCCCTTCGTGAACGACAAGGCGCGGCCCTTCTTCCGGGACGTCAGCGACCACCTCACGCGCGTGAACGAGTCCGTGGAGGGGCTGGACCGGCTGGTCTCCGACATCCTCTCCGCCCATCTCGCGCAGATGAGCGTCCGGCAGAACGACGACATGCGCAAGATCTCCGCATGGGCGGCCATGGCCGCGGTCCCCACGATGATCGCGGGGATCTACGGCATGAACTTCGACCACATGCCGGAGCTGCACTGGCTGTGGTCCTACCCGGCGGTGATCGCGCTCCTGGCGGTGCTGGAGGTCCTGCTGTACCGGCTGTTCAAGCGGCGCGGCTGGCTGTGAGGCCGCGGCCCGCCCCGGTCCCGGGGGAGCCGGCCTCAGGCGAACTCGGGGGCGGCGGTCACCGGGCCGCCGAGCGCGTCGCGGCGCTCGGGCATCTCCAGGGACACCATCCGCCGCCAGCCCGCGACCCGCTCCCACGCGTACACGGCGTGGATGCCGGCCGCGAGGACGGCCGACTTGGGCCTCGGCCAGCCGAGGATGCGGCCCATGTTCGCCGTCACGGCGAGGCTGACGTCCCGGTAGATCCGGATCTCGGCGAGCGCGCACGCGCGCAGGGTGCGTTGGATGGCGCGGCCGTGCCCCGCGCGGGCGAAGCGCAGCAGTTCCTCGTGGCAGTAGGCGAGGTGGTTGTCCTCGTCGTTCGAGATCATCTTCACCGCGCGGCCGATGTCGGGGTGGTCGGCGAAGTGCTTGCGCAGCAGGTCCATCTGCTCGGAGGCCCGCTGTTCGGTGACCCGGCTGTGGGCGAGGTAGGTGACGATGTCCTGCACGGTCAGCGGCTCCTCGGTCCTGAGCCGGTCGTGCGCGAGGCCGATGCCGCCGCGCTCCAGGAGCATCGTGTAGTCGGTGTCGGGCGGGACGGCCACGGGTTCGAGGCCGCGTTTGCGCATCAGCGCGTTGAAGATCCGGCCGTGTTTGTCCTCGTCGGCGCCGTGGCGGGTGATCTTGGGAGCGAGCGCGCGTTCGCTCTGCGGGACGAGTGCGGCGATCCGGGCGTTCTCCCAGCCGCCCTGCGACTCGCCGCCCGCGGCGATGGAGCAGAAGAGCGCGAAGGACTCGTCGTCGTCGATGATCTCCTGGAACAGACTCTTGGCCGAAAGCACCGTGGGCCACCTCTCCGCATTGCGCAGGATTCCGCAGCATTCCGCAAGGAACGAGTCAAATGCGGCACGGGAGGCACTGCAACAGGTGTGTCGGACAACTCCGCCAAAAGAGGGATGCGAGGAGTCGACGCCCAGGCGTAACCACGCGCCGCGCGGCGCGTTGTTAACCGTGACGGCCGTGGCGGGGAAGACCCCCGAGCCCCCACCACGGCCGCTGAAATCCCCCTCTTCCCCGGCTACGCCAGACCGGCGAGCTCCAGCGCCTGGGTGCCCGCGCGCAGCGAGGCGAGACGCTCCTCCAGGGTGAAGCCCGCGGGGGCCAGGGTGAGGGTGGTGACGCCGGCCGCCGCGTAGGCCTTCATCCGGTCCGCGATCCGCTCCACCGAGCCCAGCAGCGTGGTCCGGTCGATCAGCTCGTGCGGGATCGCGGCCGCGGCGCCCTGCTTGTCGCCGGACAGGTACTTGTCCTGGATCTCGTCGGCCGCGGCCTCGTAGCCCATGCGCCGGGCGAGCTGGTTGTAGAAGTTCTGCTTGCGGCTGCCCATGCCGCCGACGTACAGCGCGGTGTACGGGCGGAAGGTGTCGGCGAGTCGCTCGACGTCCTTGTCGTCGCCGACCGCCAGAGGCAGCGTCGGACAGACGTCGAAGCCCTCCATGGTCTTGCCGGCCTTCTCGCGTCCGGCCCGCAGGTGCTTGATCGCGGTGTCCTCGAGGTGGTCGGCGGACGGGAAGATGAGCAGCGCGCCGTCGGCGATCTCGCCGGTCTGCTCCAGGTTCTTCGGGCCGATCGCGGCGATGTACAGCGGGATGTGCTCGCGCTCGGGGTGCACGGTCAGCTTGATCGGCTTGCCCGGGCCGCCCGGCAGCGGCAGCGTCCAGTGCTCGCCCTCGTACGACAGCCGCTCCCGGGTCATCGCCTTGCGGACGATCTCGACGTACTCGCGCGTGCGGGACAGCGGCTTGTCGAACTTGACGCCGTACCAGCCCTCGGAGACCTGGGGGCCGGAGACGCCGAGGCCGAGGCGGAAGCGGCCGCCGGAGAGGGAGTCGAGGGTGGCGGCGGTCATCGCGGTCATCGCGGGCTGGCGCGCCGGGATCTGGAAGATGGCCGAGCCGACGTCGATGCGCTCGGTCTGCGCGGCGACCCAGGTGAGCACGGTGGCCGCGTCCGATCCGTAGGCCTCGGCGGCCCAGCAGACGGCATACCCGAGGCGGTCGGCCTCCTGGGCGACGGCGAGGTTGTCGCCGTCCATTCCGGCACCCCAGTAGCCGAGGTTGATACCGAGCTGCATGGCCCATTCCCCTTACTGATCAGTAACGACGCTGTTCCGGAGACCTTAGCGCGGGGGCGGGCGACCGGGGAGGGCGGTGTGGCGAGGGTCGCGCGGATCGCGGGCGGGGGCCGCGCTGATCGGATCCGAGGGGCGCGGCCTGCGGAAGTCGGCTTCCCGTTCCGGAGATTCGGTTATCCACAGGCAACCCACTGCCCAGTTATGGCCAGTAATCTCGGCGTCCATGGAGCAGAGGCATCTCGGCCGCACCGGCCTGCGTGTGTCCCGCATCGGGCTCGGCACCCTGACCTGGGGCCGTGACACCGACGAGCACGACGCCGCGGACGTCATGAAGACGTTCTGGGAGGCGGGCGGGACCCTCGTCGACACGGCGGACGTGTACGGCGACGGGGACGCCGAGTACCTGCTCGGGCGGCTGATAGAGGGCCTGGTGCCGCGCCGGGACCTGATCATCTCGACGAAGGCCGGCAGCGTGCCCGACCCGGACCGCCGCTTCGACGGCTCGCGCGGTCACCTCCTCGCCGCCCTCGACGCCTCGCTCGCCCGGCTCGGCACGGACTACGTCGACGTATGGCAGGTGCACGCCTTCGACCCGGACACCCCGCTGGAAGAGACGCTCCAGGCTCTCGACATCGCTGTCGCCAGCGGTCGGGCCCGGTACGCCGGGGTCTCCAACTTCTGCGGCTGGCAGCTCGCCAAGGCGGCCACCTGGCAGCTCGCCGCACCGGGCGCCCGGACGCGGCTCGCGGCGACGCAGATGGAGTACTCGCTGCTCCAGCGCGGCATCGAGCGCGAGGTGCTGCCGGCCGCCCTGGATCTGGGCATCGGTCTGCTGCCCTCCTCCCCGCTGGGCCGCGGCGTCCTCACCGGCAAGTACCGGGGCGACGCCCTGCCGCCCGACTCGCGCGGCGCATCGGAGCACTTCGCGCGCTTCGTCGAGCCCTACCTGGACGACACCGCGAGCCGCATCGTGGACGCCGTGTCGACGGCCGCCGACGGGCTGGCGGTGACCCCGCTGCAGATCGCCCTCGCATGGGTCCGCGACCGGCCGGGCGTGGCCGCACCGATCGTCGGCGCGCGCAACTCGCAGCAGCTCACGGCGGCGTTGTCAGTGGAGGCGCTTAGTCTTCCTGACGAGATCTGCCGGGCCCTCGACGATGTGTCGGCGCCCGAGCACCGCTATCCCGATCACGACTGGAGCACGCTGTGAGCACGGAGCCGGATCCCCCGGAGAGCACGGACCACGCCGGGCCGGCGGAGCCGGACGCCCCCGGGGAACCCGGAACGCCCGACAACACGCAGACGGCGGAGCCGGGGACGACCGCGGAAGCCCCGGAGGCCGAGACCGACGACAGCGCGCCGACGACCGACGAGGCCGACGACGGGGAGGCCGGTGACGGGGAGGCCGGTGACGGGGAGGCCGGTGACGGGAAGACCGTTGATGGGGAGGCCGCCGCGCAGGTCTCCGAGGCGCAGGCCGAGCTCGCCGCGCAGAAGCTCGAGCGGGAGCGGATCGAGCGGCGCAAGGCCGAGAAGGCGGCGCCCATCACCGCCGGGGCCAAGCTCAGCGGGAAGGCCGCCGACCTGCTGGCCGCCGTGCGCGCCGTGGAGGGCGGTGCGAAGCCCCCGGCCGCCGTGTTCGGCGAGCCGGAACCCGCACCGCGCCGCCCCGCCCCGGAGCCCGCACCGCGTCCGCAGCCGGTGGCCGCCCAGGCGGCGGCGCCCGCGGCGGACACCGTGGAGGGCGTCCGGCGCGTGCTGGCCGACGGTGGCGCCCCCGAGGCGCTCGCGGCGCAGGCCGCCGCCGCCCTCGGCGAGGGCGCCGAGGACCTGCTGCGCGAGGACCCGTGGCACCTGCTGCGCGTCCCCGGCGTGCGGCCCGAGCAGGCCGACGGCTTTGCGCGGGCGCTGCTCGGCCCGGAGTGCGCCCCCGACGACGAGCGGCGCGGGCGCGCGGTGACGGTCTGGCTGCTGGAGCAGGCCGCCCTGGCCGGGCACACCGCCCTGGAGCTGCCCACGCTCACCGCCGCCCTCGGCCGGCAGTCCGTGCCGGACCCGGACGCGGCCGTGCAGAGCACGCTGGCCGAGGGCGAGGCCCTCGTCTTCCAGGACGCCCTGGACGCGCCGACGGCCGGACAGCCGGTCGCGGACGGCGAACAGGGAGAGGACGGCGAGGAGGGCGAGGCGGCCCGGCCGGTGCGGGTCCTGGCCGGTCTGGAGCGGTACGCGCTCGCGGAGGAGAGCCTCGCCGACGCGCTGGCCCGCGTGGTCAACTCCCTGGCCAAGGAGGCCTCCGCGCCCTGGGAGTCGGTCACCGCGGCCGCGTCCGGCAGCGCGGCCGAGCTGATCCGCGCCGTCGCCGCGCACGGTCTGGTGCTGCACACCGGCGGCGAGGCCGCCCGCGCCGAACCGGCGGCCCTGCTCACCGCCGCCCACGCCCTGGGCCTGCGCGCCGTCGCGGCCTGCCACACCCCGGACGGACGACGCCGGTTCGCGGCCCTGCTGACCGGGGAGGACGGCGCCGTCGTGACCGTCCCCGGCCTGCTCTCCGGCGCCGAGGGCCCCGGGCGCGACGGCGACGGAGCCTTCGCCCTCGACCTGCTGATCCTGCTGGACGCGCCGCAACTGGACGTGGAGAGCGCCGCGATGCTGGCGGAGTCGCTGCCGGACGGGGCGCGGCTGGTGCTCAGCGGGGATCCGGCGGTGCTGTGGTCGGCCGGCCCGGGCCGGGTCTTCGCCGACCTGCTCGCGGCGCGCGTGTGCCCGCAGGTCGCCTCGCGCACGCCCGACCCGGGGCCGATCGGCGAGTTGGTGTCCGGCGTCGGCATCGGCGAGCTGAACCAGGTCGAGGCGCCCGGCAAGGAGATCGTGATCGTGCCGGTGCGGGACGCGGGCGAAGCGGTGCACCGGACCGTGCAGCTGGTCGCCGACTCGGTGCCGCGGGCCTTCGGGATCACACCCGAGGAGGCCGTGGCGATCACCCCGGGGCACGGTGGCGCGGCCGGCACGCGCGCGCTGAACGCGGCTCTGAAGGAACGGCTCAATCCGGGCCCCGGCCGCTTCGGCGGCTTCGACCCCGGCGACCGGGTCGCCTACTCCCCCGTGCCGGGCCGTACGGTGCCGGGCCGGGTGGTGACGGCCGACGCGGACGGGCTGCACCTGTCGTGCGAGGGGGCCTCCGTGGTCGTCCCGAGGGAACGGGTGGAGCAGGCCGTACGGCACGGATGGGCGCTGACCGCGCACCAGGCGGTGGGCATCCGGTGGCCCGCGGCGGTCGTGGTGCTGCCCGGGGACGCCGGGCAGGCCCTCTCCCGCCCCTGGGTGTACACGGCGTTCGGCCGCGCGGAGCGCCACCTTTCCGTGGTGCACGGCGTCGAGCAGGCCCTGCCGAGAGCCGTCGCCGAGATCCCGGCGAAGCCCCGCACGACCCGGCTGCCGCTGCTGCTGCGCACCCAGGTCCCGGCCTCGGAGTAGCGCGAACGGCGGCGGCCGCGAAGGGTCTCCCCTTCGCGGCCGCCGCCGTCATGACGTCTCGGAAGCCGCCCGCCACCGCCTACCGGGCCACCGGCGGGCGGCTAACGGTCGGCGTCCAGTGGCTCCAGTTCCTCGTCCTCGATGTCGTCCACCAGGTCCTCGTCGCCGTCATCGCCGTCGTCGTCGAGCTCGTCGAAGACCGAGCTCACGTCGAAGCGGCAGACCACGCGCCCCGGGTCGACCTGGTCGAACGGCGTCTCCAGCCACTCGCCCGGTTCGGCCGGCTCCTCGGCGGCCAGCACCCACAGGGTGGAGTCGCCCTCCTCCAGGCCGAACTCCTTGTGCCGGGAGGCGATCTCGTCCGCCTCGAACTCGCCGAACAGGATGCCCAGCGCACCGTGCACGGTGCCCGCGACCTCGCCCGCTCCTTCGTCGTCCGCCGCCTCCACCCGCTGGGCCTGCGCCATCAGCCGCTGCGGCTCCGCGACGGCGTAGTCGCGGCGGATCAGCACGCTCAGCGCGTTCGGCTCCTCGGGGCCCTCGTACGGCGGCAGGGAGTCCTCCGCGCCGGGGATCTCGAAGGGCGTGACCTCGTCGTAGCGGTCGTAGAGCAGTTCGTCGTAGACCTCGGCGGCCGCGGCCAGCTCGTTGAACGCCTCGTATACGGTCGGGTCGTCCTCTCCCGTCCTGCGTTCGACCGCCGCCAGGTGGCGGTCGAGCGCGGTCTTGACCGCCTCGGCGGCGGCTCGTACCTCGGCAGCGGTGGGCTGCGCAGCATCAGACATAGTGCAGACGCTATCCGTACCGGGCCCCAGCCCGCACAATAGATGCGATGCCGGAATACGAATTTGTCGACGTCTACGTACCGCGCGGGGTCTCCCGCAAGGAAGCGACACGACTGCTGACCGATCATGCCGAGTACGGACACTGGGAGTTGGACCGCCTGAGTCTGCTGCGTGACGGCAGCCGCAGGGTGCGGTTGCGCCGGCGCATCATCCGCCAGGTGCGTGCCACGTGGTGAGATGAGACGAAGAGAAGAACGGAGCGGGCCCCGCCGAGGCGGGGCCCGCTCCGTCGTGTGCGGCGCCTGGTGGAGTTACGCGGAGGCGCGCGCCTTGCGGTAGATCAGCGCGCCCGCGAGCAGCGCACCCGCGCCGGCCGGCAGGGCGAAGCCGATCGGCAGTTCGCTTCCGGTCTGCGCGAGCTGCGCGGCGTGGGCCGGGGACCCGTTGACGGAGGAGGCGCCGGCCGGCGTCACATGATCCGGGGTGGACGGCACGCCCTCGGGTCCGGACGGGCTGGACGGGTTGGACTGGCCGTGCTCGCCCGGCTTGCCGGGGCCCTCGTTCCCGGGCTCGCCCGGCGTCTCGTGGCCGTGGGACGGCGGCGTGTGCACGCCGGGACCGCTGTCGTTCGCGCAGTCGTTGCCCATCGACGGGTTGAGGATCCCGACGACGTCGACGCTGTTGCCGCACACGTTCACCGGCACGTCGACGGGGACCTGGACGTGGTTGCCGGAGCCGACGCCGGGCGATCCGCCGGTGTGCCCGCCCGCGTGCGCGCCCCCGGAGCCCCCGTGTGCCCCGGAGCCGCCCTGACCGCCGCCCTGACCGCCGCCGTGGTGACCGCCGTGGTTGCCGCCCTGACCGCCGCCGTGGTTGCCGCCGTGGTTGCCGGCATGGCCGCCACCGCCGCCCTTGTGGTCGCCGTATCCGCCCGACGACGTCCCGCCCCCCTTGTTGGCGCAGGAGTTGCCGAAGCTCGGGTTGAGCGCCCCGACGACGTCGAGGGTGTTGCCGCAGACGTTCACGGGGACGTTGACCGGCGCCTGCACCGAGTTGCCCGACAGGACGCCGGGTGAGTCGGTGGCGGAGCCGTTCGCGGCGGAGTCGGCGTGGGCGTAGCCGCCGGCGGCGGCGATCACCCCCGTTGCCGCCGCCACGGTCATGAGGCTTTTGCGGGTGACCTGTCGCATTGCTGAATCCCTGCTCTCAAATCTCTTCCGGGAAAAAGACCGGTCGGCCCCGGAGCGCATGGCGTGCGCTCCGGGGCCGACGGCGAAAGACGACCCCTCAGCGGGTCGACGTCACTTGTTGATGCAGGTGTTGCCGAAGGCGGGGTTCAGCAGCCCGATCACCGAGATCGTGTTGCCGCAGACGTTCACCGGGATGTTCACGGGAACCTGAATCACGTTGCCGGACGCGACACCCGGGGAGTGCACCGCGGCACCCTGGGCACCGGCGTCGGCGACGGCCAGGCCCGCACCCGCGAGAACCAGCCCACCAGTGGCAGCCGCAGCAGCGACGACCTTCTTGATCATTATTCCTCCTTGTTGGCAAAGCGATCCCAAGCAGCGGATCGCATCACCAGTAACGAGGCGGAATTAGTTGGGCTACGCGCTTATCGGCGCATTCACTCTTCCCAGTCACGCCCGTACAGGCGGCCGATTTCAGGACGCGTCGATGAAGCGGTCGAGCACGCGCACCCCGAACTGGAGCCCGTCCACCGGGACCCGCTCGTCGACGCCGTGGAACATCCCGGCGAAGTCCAGCTCCGGCGGCAGCTTCAGCGGGGCGAAGCCGAAGCCGCGGATGCCGAGGTCGTCGAAGGACTTGGCGTCGGTGCCGCCGGAGAGCATGTAGGGGATGGCCTTCGCGGTCGGGTCCTCGGCGAGCAGCGCGGACTGCATCGCCTCGACCAGCGCCCCGTCGAAGGACGTCTCCAGCGCCTTGTCGGAGTGCACGTCCTCGCGGCGCACCTTCGGGCCGAGGATCCGGTCGAGGTCGGCGAGGAACTCCTCCTCGTGCCCGGGCAGGAACCGTCCGTCGACGTGTGCCGTGGCCTCGCCCGGGATGACGTTGACCTTGTAGCCGGCGCCCAGCTGGGTCGGGTTGGCGGTGTTGCTGAGCGTCGCGCCGATCAGCTTGGCGATGCCGCCGAGCCGGGCCAGCGTCGACTGCATGTCCTCGGGGTCCAGCTCGATGCCGAGGGCGTCGCCGAGCTCGTCGAGGAAGGCGCGGGTCGTCTTGGTCACCCGCACCGGGAAGGTGTGCCGGCCGAGCCGCGCGACGGCCTCGGACAGCTCGGTGATCGCGTTGTCCCGGTGGATCATCGAGCCGTGCCCGGCGGTGCCTGCGACGGTCAGCTTCATCCAGTGCATGCCCTTCTCGGCCGCCTGGATGAGGTAGAGCCGCCGCTCCTCGCTCACGGTGAACGAGAACCCGCCGACCTCGCTGATCGCCTCGGTGACGCCCTCGAACAGATCGGGGTGGTGGTCGACGAGGTGCCGGGCGCCGTACAGGCCGCCGGCCTCCTCGTCGGCGAGGAACGCGAGGACGATGTCGCGCGGCGGCTTGCGCCCGGAGCGCAGCCGGTCGCGGACGACGGCCAGCGTCATCGCGTCCATGTCCTTCATGTCGACCGCGCCGCGGCCCCACACGCAGCCGTCCGCGACCTCGCCGGAGAAGGGGTGGTGGGTCCAGTCGACCGCGTTGGCCGGTACGACGTCGAGGTGGCCGTGGATGAGCAGCGCGGGCCTGGACGGGTCCTCGCCCTCGATGCGGGCCACGGTGGAGGCGCGGCCCGGGTGCGACTCGAAGATCTTCGACTCCAGCCCGACCTCGTCGAGCTTCTCGGCGACCCACTCGGCCGCCTTGCGCTCGCCCGGTCCCGAGTGGTCGCCATAGTTGCTGGTGTCGATCCGGATCAGCTCGCGGCAGAGGTCCACGACCTCGTCCTCGCCGGTGACGCCCCTGGCCGTGTCGTCCGTCGCGCTCACTGAAGGTTCCTCCCGCTGTCACTGCTGGTGGGTCTCGCTCATCCTCCCTCTCCCCCGGGCCGAGGCCCAAGACCGGTGCCCGCCCGTCACACGCAGTTAACGCGGAGCGCGCTCCGCGGACGGCCACCCGTGATCGGGCACTCCGGAAAGCCTGGTAATGTTTACGACGTCGCCGCGGGGGAAACCCCGCACGACACACACCCTGTCCGGGTGGCGGAATGGCAGACGCGCTAGCTTGAGGTGCTAGTGCCCTTTATCGGGCGTGGGGGTTCAAGTCCCCCCTCGGACACTGGATCGTAGATCCGAATGCATCCGCTTGTGCGGGTCGAGCTGAGGCTCGGCCCGCACAAGCTTTTTTGCGTCGCCAGAGACCGTTGTCAGGGCCGCATGTCAGGGCCGCAGCCTCTTGATCATCGCTTCGGCCAGGTCGAGCAGTTCGGCGGTCGTGGTCGTCGTCTGCTGGAGGTCGATCAGCACCTCGTCCGTGCCCGCTTCGGCCGTGCTGAGGAGGTAGTCGGTGATCTGGGCGACCGTTCCCCGGTTCGGGACCTCCTCCGGCGGGGCCTCGTCGGCGGTCACCGTCGGGTTGACCCGCAGGACCATGCGCAGCCCTGACGCGTCGCGGCCGGCGGCCTCGGCGGCCTGCCGGACGGTGTTCCACATCGCGGTCAGGTAGGGGACCGGCAGCCCCACCGCGAGCCAGCCGTCGGCGCGGCGGCCGATCCGTTCCAGGGCGGCGGGGGAGAAACCGCCCAGGAGGAGCGGCGGGCGCGGACTCTGCACCGGCTTGGGACCGATGTGCGAGGCCGGGATCGTCCAGCGTTCGCCGTCGTGCCGGACGCTCTCGTCGGTCCAGACGGCCTCCGCCACGTCGAGCCACTCCTCCAGGCGGCCCCCGCGGTTCTCCCACGGCACGTCGACGGCCCTGTACTCGTCGCGCAGCCAGCCGAGTCCGATGCCCACGTCCAGTCGCCCGTGGCTGATCACGTCGAGCGTGGTGAGGGTCCGGGCGAGGAGGACCGGAGCGTGCCACAGGGCGTTGAGGGTGCTGGTGCCGAGCCGGACGCCGCGGGTCGCGCCGGCGGCCAGGGTGAGGACGGTCAGCGGATCGAGGAAGGTGCGGTACTCCTCGGGCATGGTCCCGTCCCCGCCGGGATACGGGTCGCTCGGCTCGTGCGGGGTGAGGATGCGGTCGGCAGCCCACAGGCTGTCGAAGCCGAGCCCCTCGGCGGCCTGGGCCACCTCCACGATCGCCTCGGGCGTCGCGAACAAGCCGTACTGCGGTACGGCGATGCCTATGCGCATCTCGGAAACTCCTTGCAGTGGGAAGGGCGGAACGGGTGGATCAGACCTCGGCCGCCGCGGACACGGCCGCGATCCGCGGTGCGGGAACCTCGTCGCCGAGGGCGGCCAGCCTCGTGCGGATCTCCCGGGCCGCCGTCGGGTCGGTCCGGGCCAGGAACCGCAGCGCGCGCTCCCAGACCGTCCGGGCCGCTCCGGAGTCGCCGGTGGCGAGGTAGGTGTCGCCGAGCCGGCACAGCGTCCCGGCCTCGCTGAACGTGTCGCCGACCTCGCGGTAGAGGCGTAGCGCGCACTGGTACGCGGCGAGTGCCCGGGGGTGTTCGCCGAGGCGGTGGCGGGCGATGCCGAGGCTGTCCCAGGCGCCGGCCTCGGCGTACCGGGTGCCGTCGAGTCCGGCGAGGCCGGTCAGGGACTCCTCGAAGTAGGCGGCGGCCCTGCGGTGTTCGCCCCGCGACAGGTGGGTCCGGCCGAGGGCGTGCAGCGCGCTGGTCTGCGCGACCCCCTCGTCGAGGGCCCGGTAGAGGTCGAGCGCCCGGCCGGCCGCGTCGAGGGCTCCGTCGTGGTCGCCGAGCCGGTCGAGCAGCCAGCCGTGGCTGCGGTGGGCGTGGGCGAGGCCGAGCCGGTCGCCGAGTTCGGCGAACAGGTCGAGGGAGTGCCGGACATGGGTCCGGGCCTCGTCGTGGCGCTCCAGGCGGGCCGAGGCGCGGGCCAGGCCGCGGTGCAGATGGGCCTGTGCGGTGCGGTGGCCGTCACGGACGGCCGCCTCCAGACCGGCGCACTGGAGTGCGGCGGAGTCGTGCCAGTGGCCCTGCCGGTCCATGAACCGCTCCAGGGCCCAGGCCAGGCCCCAGACATGGGCGTGGTCCCCGCGCGCCGTCGCCCGCTCGGCGACGGCGCGCAGCACCTGCGACTCGGCCGTGTACCAGCGCAGCGCCTGCGCGTCGTCGGCGAAGGACTCGGGACGCGCCCCGGGGGCGGCCGCGGGCAGCGGATCGAGCCGCCAGAAGGGCGAGTAGACGTGGCCGGCGGCGTGCGCGGAGTGCAGGTAGTGGTCGAGGAGACGGCGCACGACGGCTTCCCGCTCGTCCGCGCCGTCCTGCTCGACGGCGCGTTCGGTCGCGTAGGTGCGCAGCAGGTCGTGGCAGACGTACCGGCCGGGTGCGTGCTCGGTGAGCAGATGGGACCGGGTGAGCTCGGCCAGCAGCCGGCGGACCTCGTCCGGGTCGTCGCCGGTGGCGGCCGCCGCGGCCGGCAGCGTGGCGTCCGGGCCCGGGTGCAGGGACAGCAGGCGCAGCAGCCGTGCCGCGCCGGGGCTCAGCGCCCGGTACGACCAGGAGAACACCGCCCGTACGTCGCCGGCCGGGTCCGCGTCGGTGAACGCGTCGAGGCTGCCGTGGGTCGTGCGCAGTTCGTCGGCGATCGCAGCGAGCGTGAAGTCCGGGTGGGCGGCGGCCCGGGTGGCGACGACGGCCAGGGCCAGCGGGAGCCCGGCGCACCGGGCGACGATCTCGTCGACGGCGCCCGGTTCGGCCTGGACGCGGTCGGCGCCGAGGCGGCGGGTCAGGGACTCGCGGGCCTCGGCGTCCGGCAGCCGGTCCAGGGTCAGGGGGCGGGCGGCCTCGGCGGTGACCAGGCCGAGGAGGCGGTCGCGGCTGGTGACGACGACCAGGCAGCCGGGGCTGCCCGGGAGCAGCGGGCGCACCTGTTCGGCGTCCCGGGCGTTGTCGAGCACGATCAGCACCCGGCGCCCGGCCAGCAGACTGCGGTAGAGCCCGGTCTGGGCGTCCGGCTCGGCCGGTATGCGCTGCGGGGGCACTCCGAGGGCCTCGATGAACCCGCGCAGGGCCTGCCCCGGATCCGTCACGGCGCCGCTCGGGTCGAAGCCGCGCAGGTTCAGGAACAGCTGTCCGTCGGGGAAGCGGTGGGCGATCCGGTGCGCCCAGCGCACCGCCAGCGTGGTCTTGCCGATTCCGCCCATCCCGCTGATCACGGCGATCCGCATCCCCGGCGTCTCGGTCGTCGACGTCTGTGCCACCCGGGCGAGTTCGGCCCGTCGGCCCGCGAAGGCGGGCAGGTCGGCGGGGAGTTGGGCGGGACGTACGAAGGGATCGGGGGGTTCGGTCGCCGCGGCCGCCGTGCGCCGGCGCGACGGCTGCGTCGTCCCCGGCCCGTCGGGCACCACGAACAGCCGGGCGCCCGCGGTGCGACCCCGCGGGGACGGCTCGACGGGCTTCGGCCGCCCGGACGTCGTGGGGGCGGGCGTGCCCTCACGCAGGACGTCCCGTTGCGCGGCGCGCAGTTCGGCGCCGGGCTCGACGCCCAGTTCGGCCACGAGCCCGGCTCGTATCCGCTGCCAGGTGTCGAGCGCCTCGGCCCGCTGCCCGGTGGCCGCCAGGACGCGCACGAGGCGGGCCTGGAGCTGTTCGTCGAGCGGATGTTCGGCGGCGGCGCGGTGCAGGGCGGCGAGCAGGCGTCCGGCCGAACCCGCCGCCAGCAGCACGTCGGCTGCCTCCTTCAGCACCGCGAGGTGCTCGCGCTCCAGCGCGTTGAAGGCGGGGTGGGACCGCGCCTCCACCGGGACGCCGGTGGCGACCGCCCCGGTGCGCAGGCTCAGTGCCTCGACGTAGAGCGGCACGGCGGATTCGGCCGAGCCCTCCGGGCCGCCGCGCGCCCGCTCGGCCTCCCTCGCCCGCTGCGTCAACTCCCGGAAACGCAGTACGTCCAGGGTCTCGGGCGACGCGTTCAGCCGGTAGCCGCCCGCGTCCCTGACGAGCCACCTGCCGGGGGCCCGCAGCGGCAGCCCCGGCTCCAGCAGCCGGCGCAGCACTCCGATGTGCCGGTACACGGCGTTCGTGGGCGAGCCCGGCGGCGCCTCTCCCCAGAGTGCCTGCTGCATCTCCTCCATGGGCACGGGCCGCCCCGCGTGCGCCATCAGCAGGGCCAGCAGGAGGCGTTGCTGGGCCGCCCCCAGCCGTATCTCCCCGTCGCCCTGCCAGACCTGCACCGGCCCCATGACCGCGAACCGCATCGTCACCGTTGTCCCTGTATGCCCTGTGTGTACGTCGTCCCCGTGTGCCGCCCGCCTTCGCTCAGGCGGTCGGCAGCCCGTCGATCCAGCCCAGTACCAGCGCGTTGAACTCGGCCGGCCGCTCCTGGAACAGCCAGTGGCCGACCCCTTCGAGCACCACGGACGCGCTGTGCGGGTGCCGGGTGAGGGCCTCCTCCCAGTCCCCGTCGATCCCCTTGGCCTTGAGGGAGTCGGCGGCCGAGAGCGACAGCACCGGGCAGGTGCGGCGCGACAGGTACGCCTCGACGCCCGGTCGCACGGTCAGCGGGGTGGCCGCCTCGTCGAACAGGCCGTGGAAGACGTCCCGTACGGTCATCGGGTCCATGGCCAGGACCCGCCTGCGGTGCTGGACCCGCAGGGCCTCCGCCTCGGGTCCGGCCTCGGCGGTGTTCTCCAGTCCGCCGAGGACCGCCGCGGCGGTCCCGACGGGGTCCGGGACCCGGAAGGCGGCGGCGAGCTGCGGCGCGAACTCCGCCTCGAATCCGTACGCGGGGTCCACCGCGACCACGGCCCGCACGAGGGACGGATACTCGACCGCGAGGACCGAGGCGACGAGCGCGCCCAGCGAGTGCCCCACGACGACCACCGGCCCGGCGTCGACGCCGTCCAGCAGCTCCGCCAGGTCGGACGCGAAGTCGCGGGGGCGCTGTCCGCCCGTCAGCCCGGAGGACCGGCCGTGGCCGCGCAGGTCCGGCGCGATCACCCGGTGCCTCGCGGAGAACGCCCCGATCTGCGCCGACCAGTCGTGCGAGTCACAGGTCGCGCCGTGCACGAGCAGCACCGTCTCGCCCGCGCGGTCCGCGGCGGGCCCCTCGTCGGTGTGGAACAGCCGGTTGCCGTTGATCATGTTGTACGTCACTGAAAAGTGCTCCTTGCTCCTCGGCGGCTCATGGACTCTCCTGGCCGCTCGGAGGTGGCGGGAGCGTAGGCAGGGCGCAGTGGACGAAGTGTGCCTGGCTTGTGAACGGGGCTGTGACCAGGGCGGCAGACGGGGGCGGGGGCTGATGGCGCTCGATCTTCCGCCGCACCTCGGCCGCCGCGACGGGATCGAAGTCCTGGAAGGCGTCGCGGGCGCGCTGCCAGGCGCCGAGCGCGTCCCCGGGCCGGCCGGCCGCGAGCCGGGCGTCGCCGAGCCGGTCGAGTACGCAGGCCTCGTTGTAGAGGTCGCCGACCTCCCGGAACAGGGCGAGTGCGCGCTGGTAACAGGTCACCGACCGCTGGTGCCGGCCGAGTTGGCCGTGGACGTGGCCGAGGGCGTCCCAGGTGTATCCCTCGGCGAGACGGATGCCGAGTTCCTGGAACAGGGCGAGAGCGCGGTGCGCGAGGGTGAGCGCGCGTCGGCCGTCGCCCAGGCAGGCCTGTCCCCAGGCCGTCGCGACGAGGACGTCGGCCTGTCCCCTGCGCAGGCCCGACGCCTCGTACAGGCCGAGGGCGGGCGCGAGTTCGTCGAGGGCTTCGGCGTGCCGGCCCTGGCGGGTCCGCAGGGCCCACAGGGCGAGATGGGACTGGGCCCGCTGGTTGACGTCCCGGGCCGAGTCGTCGAGCGAGGCCCGCAGATGGTCGAGGGCCTCGTCCTCGAGCCGCAGCATCATGCAGGCGCGGCCGAGCGCGCGGTGGGTCTGGGCGAGGGCGACGGGGTCGTCGAGGCGCCGGGCGGCCGCCAGGGCGGTGCGTTGCAGGGCGAGGTACTCCGGCCAGTGGCAGCAGCGTTCGTGGAAGCGCTCCAGGGTCCAGGCGAACTGCCAGACATGGGCGTCGAGTCCGTGGTCCACGGCCAGTCGGAGGGCGCCGAGGAGGACCGGCCGCTCGGAGGTGAGCCAGGCCAGGGCGGCGCTCTCGTCGGCGAGCGGCTGCGGTCGTACGGACGGCAGGGCCGGCTCGGCGGGCGCGACGGGGGTGATCACGGACGTCGGGGCGTCGAAGAGGAGCGCGGCGGCGTGGGCGGTATGCAGACAGTGGTCGAGCAGCCGGCGGACGGCGGCTCGTCGTTCGCCCGCGCTCTCGGTGGCGTGGACGAGCTCGGTGGCGTACGCGCGCAGCAGGTCGTGGCAGGCGTACCGGCCGGGCGAGCGCTCGGCGAGCAGATGGGCGTCGGCGAGTTCGGCGAGCAGGACCCGCGCCCCGGCGACCGGCTCGCCCGCGAGGGCGGCCGCCGTGGGCACGGTGAACTCGGGCCCGGGATGCAGTCCGAGCAGCCGGAAGAGCCGGGCCGCGGCGACCCCGAGCGCCTCGTAGGACCACGAGAACACCGCCTCCACGTCGGTCGCGGGGTCGGAGTCGCGGAACGCCTCCAGGCCGCCGTGCGCGGCCCGCAGCTGCTCGGCCAGGGTCTCCAGCGCGAAGGCGGGAAAGGTGGCGGCGCGGGCGGCGACCATGGCCAGGGCGAGGGGCAGCCCCGCGGTGAGCGAGACGATCTCGCGCACCGCCCGGGGCTCGGCGGACACCCGGGCGGCGCCGAGCCGCAGGGCCAGCGCCGAACGGGCCTCGGCCGGTGTGAGCACGTCCAGGGTGAGCGGACGGGCGCCGTCGGCGGAGACCAGGCCGGTGAGCCGGTCGCGGCTGGTGACGAGCACCGGGCAGCCGGGCGCGCCGGGAAGCAGCGGCCGGACCTGAGCGGCGTCCCGGGCGTTGTCGAGCAGCACCAGCAGTCTGCGGCCCGCCAGCAGAGCGCGGTACAGGGCGGCCTGGGCGTCGAGCCCGTCGGGTATGCGCGCGGCCGGTACGCCGAGGGCGTCCAGGAAGCCCCGTAGGGCGGTCTGTGGGCTCAGGGGCGGTGCGGTCGGGTCGAAGCCGCGCAGGTTGACGTACAGCTGTCCGTCGGGAAACCGGTCGGCCACCTCGTGGGCCAGGCGTACGGCGAGAGCGGTCTTGCCCACGCCGGCGGGTCCGCCGACGACGCCGATCACGCCGACGGGTGCGGTGGCGGGTGCGGGTGCGGGTGCGCCGGGGTCGGCGAGCAGGGCGCGCAGCCGCTCCAGTTCGGCGTTCCGGCCGGCGAAGACCGGGATGCCGGGCGGGAGTTGGGCGGGCGGGAAGGGCAGGGCGGCCGTACCGGCCGGGGCGGCGGGCCGGTACGGGGGAACGGCGTCGGGCTCCGTGTCGCCCTGCGCTCCCTGGGCCTGCGCTCCCTGGGCCTGCGGTTCCGGGGCGGCCGCCCGACGGCCGGCGGCGATCAGCTCGGGCCCGGGGTCGACGCTCAGCTCGTCGGTGAGCCGGGCGGCCGTGGCTCGGAACACCTCCAGCGCCCGGGCCCGGCGGCCGGTCGCCGTGAGGGCGCGGACGAGCAGGGCCTGAAGTCCCTCGTCGAGCGGGTGCCGAGCCGCGCTCCCGGACAGCGCGGGCAGGACGCGGTCCGCCCGGCCACAGCCGAGCGCCGCGTCGGCCGCCTCGCGCACGACGGCGTCGTACTCGCGGTCCAGTTCCCTGAAGACGGGATGCGGGGGAGCCTGGGCCGGGCAGCCGGCGGCCGGGCCGCGGCGCAGCGCGAGCGCGTCCGCGAGCACCTCGACGGCCTGCTCCGGATCACCGCGCCGCAGTGACTCCCTTGCGGTGTGCACCAGTTGACGGAGGATCAGCAGGTCCACGGAGTCGGGCGGCGCGAGCAGCCGGTAGCCGCCTGCACCGCGCAACAGCAGGCTGCCTTCGGCCCGGTTGGGCAGTCCGGGCTCCAACAGCCGTCGGAGTTCCCCGACATGACGGTGCACCATGTTCACCGCGCGAGCCGGGGGCGGGTCCGCCCACAGCGCCTCGACGATCTCCGGCAGCGGAACCGGGGAACCGGCCCTGGCCAGCAGCAGCGCCAGAAGCGTACGGCGCAGCGGCGGGCCCGGATCCACCTCCGCCCCGCCCCGCCAGACCCGCACTTCCCCGAGGACCGTGAACCTCAACGGCATCGGCGACATGAACCCCTCCGCACCCGTCAGCCAGCGGGGGCTCATGCTAGGCAGCGGCGGGGCCGGCTCTCACGGGGCAGGACATTCCGGGCGCGGCGCGACAACGCCTACCCCCAGCCCTACGCCTACGCCTACGCCCATTCGACCACCTCGGCGATGGCCGCGAGCGCGTCATGGCGCTCGAACTCCCCCTGCAACTCGGCCGCCCGCCTGCGGTGTCCAGGCTCGGCCAGCACGGTCCGCACGGCGTCCCGCACGGCTTCGGGCGACGGCCGGCCGGTCCGCAGATCGCGCCCGGCCCCGCTCCACTCGACCCGGGCCGCCACCTCCGGCTTGTCCTCCCCGTCCCCGCCGACGACGAGCGGTACCCCGTGCCGCAGGGCCTCGTGCACACCGCCGTACCCGCCGTTGGTGACCAGCACCGAGGCATACGGCAGGAGCGCGTCCAGGGGGACGTATCCGCCGATGCGGGCGTTCGCCGGCACGGGCCCCGCCGCACGGATCTCGGCGGGCCCGTCCGCGCGTCCCGTGGCGGCGACGACGAGGACGTCCTCACCGGCCAGCGCGTCGACCGCGGGCCGCACCAGCCGCCCGAGGTCGCGGTTGTCGAACGACCCCTGGGTGACGACGACGACCGGCCGGCGCGCCGACTCCACTTCCCCCCACCAGTCCGGGAGCGGCTGCGGCCGAGGCGGCGTGGCGGGCAGCGGTCCGACGAACCGGAACGAGCGCGGCAGGTCGGCGCGCGGATACTCGAAGCCCGGGACGGTCAGCTGGAGGTAGTGGTCCGGCGCGGTGACCAACGTGTCGAGGAAGAAGCCCGGCAGCTCGACGCCGCTCTCTCCGAAGTTCTCCTCGATATGCCGCTGGGTGTCGGCGAAGACCTCCCTGACCTGGTCGTTCATCTCTCGGTGCCGCTTCTTCGCGTCCTCCCCCACCAGCGGCGGCAGCCCGAACCCGATGGGGGGCGCGTCCTCGCTGAGCAGGGTCGGCAGGGTGATGCCGAGGCTGACGGTGACCGGCCGATGCCCGGGCGCGGCGGACAGGGAGAGCGCCGTGGCCCCCCAGAAGTACGGGTCGCCGATCACGACGGACGCCGGGAACCGGCGGGCCAGCAGGGTCGTGAGCGCGCGGTACTGGGCGGCGGTCGGGTCGCCGAAGATGTGCTTCAGGTCGTACGACAGCTGCGCCGGGCCCGGCGGGAGAGCGGCGCGCTCGGGGAAGTACAGGTCCAGCTTGCGGTCGTCGAAGTCCGCCTCGGGCGGCAACGCCACATGAAGGGCGCCGACGGCCCGTACGTCCTCGGCGAACCGGCCCCCGGTCAGCACGACGACCTCGTGCCCGCGCCGCACCAGGTCGGCGGTCACGGTGAGGACCGGCTGGACATGGCCGTGGAACGGTGCTGCGGCGGCGATGACGAGTGTCACGGACGAGACTCCCTGTGTCGGGTGGACGATGCCACGCCGAGCGTAGGAACCCGGTGTGCAGAAGAAGTGGACCCCTCGGACACCCTCTCAGACCCGCTCAGACCGGCCGCTCGGGGCCGAGGACCCACAGATCGTGGCGCTCGTACAGCCGTCGCACGGCCACCCGCAGCGCGGTGTTGGGCAGGTCGGGCACTCCGGCGGGCCACTCCCGGACCAGGATGTCCTCCAGGAGCTGGCGGTCGACGAACTCCTCCGACGCCGCCAGGTGGGCGAGGAAGTTCTCCAGCGCGGGCAGATGCCGTGGGGCCCTGGGCGCCACCAGCCAGTGCAGCAGCCAGGCGGCCACGTGAAGGGCCCGGGCCTCCAGATGGATCTCGACGTCGGGGTCGGCGTCCCTGGGCCGGGACCGCAGCAGCAGCCGCTCGTACAGCAGGCCCCGGCACAGCTCGCCCATCTCCTCGTCGGTGTACTCGCGCTCCGCGAGGGTGCCGAGGACGAGGTTCTGGGCCTGACAGTTCAGTCGCTCGGCCAGGATGTGGACGAGGTCGGTCACCGACGCCTCGTTCAGGAGCCGGTACCTCAGTGAGTTGCGCAGGTCACCGGCGTGCGGGCCGTGCGGATGGCACAGCGCTCTGACGAGTTCGTCACGGCCCCGTTGCTCCATCGGTGGCCCCGGCTTGCGGCGCTTGCGGATCCTCGGCTGCGAGACGGCGTGCAGGAAGGGGGTGTCCGCGGCCTCCCGCAGGATCGCGTCGCGCTCGTGCGGCGGGCGTCGCAGCGCCTCCTGACGGTACGGATCCGCGATGCCCAGGACAGGCGGGCGTTCGGGCCTGGGCGGGACCTCCGGGAGCTGCGGGGCGGTCGTCGGCATGGCGGGCGCGGGCGGCACCGGTGCGGCCTCGGCCGCCGTCGGTCCGACGTCGGCCGAGGGCGGGGCGACCGAAGGCAGGGCCGCAGCGGGCCCGGCGACCGAGGGCAGGGCGATCGGGGGCAGGGCCGCAGAGGGCACGGCGGGCCAGTCGTCCGTGCGCGGATCGGGTCTCGGGGCCGGTTCGGGGTCATGCGGGCCGCCGTTCTCCCGGTGGGGGGAGTCGAGCCTGGTCTCCGGTTCGGGCCGGGGGGCAGCGGGTTCAACAGGTGCGGCAAATGGAGCAGGTGCGGCGGGTGGAGCAGGTGCAATGGCGGGGGCAACCGCCTGCGGGGCCGGTGGGCGGGGGTGGAGGCGGGGGTGGCGGAGTCGGCCCGTCAGGGCGCCGTCGATGACGTCGTAGCGGTCCTCCTCCGGGAGGGACGCCGCGTCGGGGACGCGTTGCAGGGGGCGTCGGTACTCGTCCTGGGAGCGGGTGGTGAGCCAGTTGCGGTAGTGGGTGACCAGCATGTCCGCGAGGTCGACCGCGCGGTCCCGGCCGGGGTCGGTGAGCTTGATGCGGCGCAGGTCGTTGTCCTGGGTGTGGGAGCGGCGCCAGTCCGGGACGAAGACCACGCGGTGCGGATGGGCGTCCGAGGTGTCGTAGGTGGCGTACGTCCAGCCGTCGTTGCCCAGCCAGTTGCCGAAGATGTCGCACAGGGCCCACAGGGCCGACAGCGCGGGGTCGGGGGGCGCTTCGTCGGTGTCGGCGCGCTCGCCGCGGGCGGCTTCGGCGGCCGACTCCAGTTCGCCGACGAGGGCCGACACACGACCGGCCGGGGTCCGTAGGAGCTCGGCGACCAGACGGACCAGCGGTTCCTGGATGAACAGGACGCCGTCCTTCAGGGGGCCCTGCCGCTTGTCCGCCAGCTCCTGGACGGCCTTGAGGTCCATGCGCGGGATCGTGCCCCGGGCCTCGTCGAGCCAGCCGTCCTCCTTCCACGGCCCGGAGCCGAGGGCCAGGCAGAGGCGGGCCGTCAGGGTGGCGGCCGGCGCCATGAGGGCGTGGCACACGGTGTTGTCGCGGCTGATGCCGTCCGTGTCCGGCATCCTGCGCAGCAGGACCGCCCGGTCGCCGTGGATCAGCCGCACCACGCTGGTGCGCCCGCCGCCGCCCTTCACCCGCAGCACCGAGCCGCGCTGTTCCACGAGGTCGCGTGCGGTGCGTTCGTCGCAGGAGTAGGCGACCGCGGTGATGCCGGCGCCGCGCGTGGCGCCCCGGTTGCCCGCCCACCGGAACACCATCTGGTCGACCACGCCGATCCCGTCGCTCACATCCCCACCTCGGCGGGACCGTCGGCGCCGGTGTCGGCGATCATGCCGCACATCGAGAGCACGGAGACCAGCGGTTCGAGGACCCGGCGCGGACGGACCCCGTGCACGAAGCGGTCGTCGCGGTACTGGCTGCCGGTCGCGGAGGCGAAGTGCAGGGTGCAGCGCAGCACGGTGTCGAACGGCCGGACCCAGGCGGGTCCCGCGTAGTGCCGCAGGAACGCGTAGGCGTCGCAGCTCTCGGCGCGGAAGCCGGCGGCGGAGACCTGGGGCATGGCCGGTCGGGACAGCCAGCGGTCGACCGGCGGTTCGAAGCGCAGCAGATCGCACTTGTTGATCACCACGGCCGCGGCGACCCCGAGATACGTGCCGTTGCGGGGCAGCCGGTCCAGGACGGTCTGGAAGGCCGGGTCGCCGCCGCGGGTGTAGCGGAACGCGCCGCGCAGGGGGTCGAGTTGGGCGTGCGGCAGGGCGCGCAGCGGATCGACGACGAAGATCAGCGCGTCCACGCCGAGCATGAAGCGCAGCAGGGCGTCGGTGCGCCGCAGGTCCTCGCCGCTGAGGTCGAAGAAGGCGAGCGGACGGGTTCTGCCGTCGGCGCCGGTGAGCAGCAGGGCCTCCTCGAAGGTGGCGGAGGTCTCCAGCTGCGGGGTGTGCTCCAGCATCCGGCCCGAGCGCAGCACGTCGACCTGTTCCTCCATGAACTCGCGGTGGTCCTGCGGGTTCACGGACTGCCAGGTGATGCCGTAGGGCTCCAGGCCGCCGTCGGTGATCTCGCCGATCATCTGGGTGAGGAGGTGGGTCTTGCCGGTCGCGGAGTCGCCGACCATGGCGACGGTGAGCGGGCTGCCGTTGGTGAGGTAGGGGACGGGGATGTAGTGCGGGGTGACGCCGTCGGTGTTGCGGCAGCGCTGGTAGGCGGAGCGCAGGGTGTCGGCCCGGCGCAGCGGGCTGGTCTGGCCGCTCAGGTCGAGGGTCTGGTACTGCTGGCGCTCGTCGCGGACGAACAGATGGCGGTCGTCGTAGGAGACGACCTCCAGGCAGTAGGGGCAGAGCATGTCGGGGCCGGTCGCGCCGGCGGTGAACGGGCTCATCGGTAGCCACCCCTCTCGGTGCCGGCGGTCTCGGGATCGTGGACGGTGCTGCCGCCGTAGAGCCAGGTGCTCGTCGCCTCGCCGGTGTCGGCGGGCGGCCGGGGTTCGCCGTACCAGGGCTGCGCCGGGGGCGGTGCGGACGGCGGTGGTGGGAGCGGGGCGCGGCGCAGGGAGGAGCGTTTGCGGCGCATCGCGGCGTCGAAGTCGCGCCGGTAGGGGTCGAGCGGGTCGGGCTGGGCGGCGGCGGGGAAGTCGGCTCCGGCGCCGGGCATGAGGAGTTGCAGCAGCGTTCCGGGCAGCGGCCGGTCGGTGGCGCGGGGCGCGAAGACCGGGGCGAGGGTCTGGGCGAGGGAGGGGTGTGCGGGGAGGTCGGCGGAGGGGCCGTCGGGATGTCCGGGGCGTCCGGTGACCAGTTGGTGCATGATCTGCCCCACGCTCCACAGGGCGTCGCGGGCGTCGGTCAGGCCCTCGCCGTGCCGCTGTTCGGGGGCGGCGTAGGGCGGGATGCCGTACGGCCTGCGGGGGCGGCCGAGGTGGGTGACGGAGCCGAGGTCCCAGAGCTGGATGCCGTGGTCGTCCCAGCGCACGGCGGCCGGGACGAGGCCCTGGTGGACCAGTCCCACGGCCTCCATGAGCCGTACGGCGAGGACGAGATCGCGCTCGATGACGCGCTGCTGGCTGGTGGAGACGCCCTGGGCGAGGGCGGCGACCGAGCGGCCGCGGGGGGCCGCGTAGACGATGAAGGGTTCGGCGGCGTTGATGTCGTAGCCGATCGGTACCGGGAAGAGGCCGCTGTAGCGGGTTCCGGAGTAGGCGCGGTGCACGGTCAGGACGGCTGCGGTCTCCGCCTCGATGGCGGTCTGCGCCGTCTCGTTGCCCGACTCGGCCTCGGGCAGCCGCACCTGGAGGCCGGCCCGGTCGTCCTCGAACTGCACTCGGCGGCCGACGGCGGGCGGGCGGACCAGGCGCGGCAGGTCGGGTCCGAAGCGGGCCTTGACCCGCAGCGGGGCGCCCTGCGGGGAGATCATGCTCAGCTCCTCGAACTCGCCGCCGGCTCGGGCGTTGTCGTCGTTCACCATGAGGCTCCCCCACTGTCGCCGTGCGACATCCGGCTGTCCGCCTTGTCGTCGTCCGCGGCCCGCACACGGATCCGTACCGTCTCGACCGCCCCCGGGCGCAGGGCGGTCAGTCTGATCGCGCCGACGAAGCGACCGGACGACATCCAGACGGCGTCGTCGGGCGCGGGCGCCGGGGCGGTGCCCAGCGCGGTGCGTACCGCCCGCGGTGCGAAGCGGATGAGGTGCATGGCCGTCGGGTCCCGGCTGAGCAGCGGCAGTTGGGCCGTCGAGCACAGTGAGCGCAGCCGGTCGGCGGCCTCGGGGGTCAGCGCGTCCCGCAGGGGCCGCAGGCCGCTGCCGAGCAGGGCCATGGCGTCGCCGCGGCGGCGGCCGTGCCGGGCGAAGGGGGGCACGGCCATCACCCCGCAGCGTTCGAGGTGGCGGCGGGCGGTGCCGAATCCGTCGCGGACGGCCTCCGCGAGGGTGTCGGCGGGCCGGTGCGCGGTCGAGGCCGGTCCGGCGGCGCCCCAGAACCGGCGGAGGGCGTCGACGGTGGCGTCCGCGAGGTCGGCCACCAGCGTCGACAGCAGTTCGGGGCCGCCGTCGGCGGTGGTGTGCACCAGCCAGCGCGGTGCGTCGGGGGACGTGGGACAGTCGTCGGCGTCGGCTTCCGGCGGCTGGTGCGAGGGCGGTGGCATGTCGAAGGCGGGGTGTCTGCGCCGGGGCACGTCGTCCCAGGGGCCTTGGTCGGCGGGGCGCTCGCTCCAGGGGTCCTCGGACCAGTCCTCGTCCGACCAGGTGTCGGCGGGCCAGCCGTCGCCGGTCCGGCCCGCGTGGGCGGGGCCGTCCTGGGGCGGATACGCGTCGGCGGCCGACTGTCCGGGGACGGTCGGGGGGTGCGCGGTCCGGCTGCCGTGCGCTTCGGCGGCGCTGCGGCGCAGGACGACCGCGAGGGCGCGGGCGGAGTCGGCGCACCGGGTGCGTTCGTCGGCGGCCCACCACTGGCGGCGCATCGCGTCGGCCAGGACGGCGTCGACACCGTGCAGGCCCTGGTGCAGCACGGCGAGGCCGGTGCCCTCGCACCATTCGTCCACGGCCCGCACCCAGTCGGAGCAGACCATCAGCAGACAGGCCGAGGCGGCCACCGCCGCGCCGATCGCCCCGATCCACAGGGGCGGTTCCAGCAGCCGCCCGAGGAGGAACCCGCCGGCGGCGCCGAGAACGACCGCCAGTGCGCGGGGTCCGGCGGCGTGGCGGATCGGGCCGCGCACGGCCGGGGCGGGGCGGCGGCCGGCGGCCAGCGCGCCGCCCGCCAGCAGCACCAGGACCGGTGCCACGGCCAGCAGGATGCCCGGCCAACGGCCCAGCCCGGCCAGGGCGATGAGCGCCATGAGACCGGCGAGCCGCCCGAGTCCGGCGGAGGCGAAGCCGAAGGGGTGGGAGACGCTGACCCGGCCGGGCAGCTCGGTCGGGCAGCGCCGGTCGAGGCGGGCGGCCAGGCCGGCGGCCGGCACCGTGGCGACCTGTTCGGACAGCGAGGTGAGCCGGCCGGCCACCGTGTGCAGGGCCAGGCCCCGGGAGAGCAGGCCGACGGCGAACGCGCCGAGTTCCTCCTCGGCGGCCCGCTCGGGCCGCGCCGTGGAGCGCGCGCCGGCCGGCGGGGTGACCCCCAGCCGGTCGAGCAGGGCCGCGGACTCGGCGGGCGGGATGCCGGGCGCCCCGCTCTCGCGCAGGACGCGGGCGACGACGTCGCGGTAGCAGCGCAGGCCGCGGGAGGCGTCCTCGACGGCCCGGGGCAGGGCCTGCGCGGCGGCCTTGCCGGTGAGCAGCGCGAGCGGCCGGGCGAGGTCCGACCAGGCCGTGTCGGCGGCGTCCATGGCCCGGACGCAGGCGTCGCGTTCCGCGGCGACCGGCCCGTCGGGGCGCAGCATCCGCTCCACGGGGGCGGCGGCGCCGTCCGGCAGCAGGTCGGCGAGGGCCCTGGGCAGGTCCTCGGGTGCGGGGGCGGCCTCGACGGCGGTGGCCTGTGCGGCCGGATCGCCGGCGAACCGGGCCAGGGCCGCGTGCCAGGCCCGGTCGCGGGCCTCGGCGGGCAGGTCGTAGGCGAGGACGTGGGCGGAGAGCGCGGCGGTGGCGGAGGGGCAGCGCAGGGCTTTGTCCAGCACCTCGTCGAACAGCTCGGGCGGGCGCAGCAGTTCCACCAGCAGGGCGACGGCCGCCTCGCTCTCGGCGGTCCGGCGTGCGACGGGGCGTCGGTCCGGCTCCTGCACTCGGCAGCTCGGGTCGGAGACCCACAGGACGGCGGCGCCGGCCGTGCCGAGCACGGTGGGCAGCCGCAGTCGGCGGCCCGCCCCGGGCGTATCGGTCGCGCCGCCCGGTTCGGCCGCGGCGGGGGGCACGTCGCCGACTGCGACGCACAGCACCTGCGGCGCCGACGGGGCCGGGTAGCCCATGACGCGTTCGTAGGCGGCCGTGTGGGCGGTCAGGCCGACGGCGGTGTCCAGGATCAGCAGGCGCAGCGGTCCGGGCCCGCCGAGGCCGGCCCGGGCGAGCTGTTCCTGCACGGTCCGCTGGGCGGCGGCCGGGTCGGCGGGCCGGCCCGGCGGCGGCCGCAGGTCGAGTACGCAGACGCCGTCGGCGTCGCCGTCGCCGGGCCTCACGTCGGTCACCGCGGGTCTCCCTTCCAGGGATCGTGCTCGCCCGCGTCGTTCCATTCGTCCTGGCCGTCGCTGTCGGCGATCCCCCAGGGCGTCGAGGGGTCGGCGCCGGGCCAGGGCGGGTCGGCGGGGGCGCGGTCCGGGTAGGGCGGGTAGCCGACGGGCTGCTCGGAGACGGGGACCGTACGGCCCGCAGTGGGCACCTGCGTCGGCCCGAGGGGGCCGCCGTGCCGCTCCTGGCGGGCGGCTTCGGGGCCGGGCCAGGGCGGCGGGGCTCCCTCGGCCGGGGCGCCGGGCGCGGCGCCGGGGCGGTGCGGGGCGCCGCCCGGCAGCGGGCCCGGTTCCTGGGCTGCCGGGCCCGCCGCCGCGGCGGGCCACCAGGGCGCGCCGTTCGTCGGCCCGTCCGCGGCCGCCGCCGCGGGCCGGCGGGACGGGTCGCCGTTCGCCGCGCCGGGCCAGGGGGGCGCGCCGCCCGGTGTCTCGGCGGGGACGGGGCGGTGCCACGGGTCCGGGGGCGTGGGCACGGGCCCGCCGCCGGGCGGCGGACCCGTGTGGTCGGGCGGGCCGGCGGCCGGCGACTCTCCGGGGCGTTCGCGCCGGGGCGGGGTCGGAGGCTGGGGCTGCGGGGCGCCGGGGGGTCCGCCGATCCGGGTCCACTCCTCCAGCGCGCGCAGCGTCGACTGGACGGCGCGCTCCTCGTTGGGGAACGCGAGGTCGAGGGCGCCGGGCAGCGACTGGGACCAGAACTCGCGCAGCGGGCGCAGCCATTCGGCGATCCGGCCGCCGTACATCCGCTCCCGCTCGGCCAGCAGCTGGAGTTGGCGCGGCGCGACTTCGTGGACCAGCTTGAGGTAGAGGGGCGACGGGCGGCTGCCGGAGGTGCCGAGATTGCTGGGGAGGGTGTTCATCAGGACCCGGCAGTAGTCCTCGACGATGGCGTCCTCCTCCAGCAGCGCCCAGCGCTCGTAGGCGCGCAGCAGGCTCGCCCAGCTGGACACGCCGTCGCGGTGGTCGTCGAGCCGGAGGGTGAGGCCGGGGGCCTCGGGGCCCATCTCGTCGTGCAGCCGCAGGGTGACGCGCTGCGGGGACGCGGGATCGCCCTGGATGTCGACGCGGCCGTTCCAGATGACGCACAGCAGCCGCTGGAGGATGTGCCGGCGGTCGTCGGGGGTGCAGGCCAGCCAGTCGTCCTGGTAGCCGAGCCGTTGGCGCCAGCGCAGGACGTCGTCGTCGCGGCGGTCCTCCTGGGCGCGGGCCCACTGCCGCATGACCTCGCGGGCGCCGGGCACCTCGGTGAGGCTCATCTCGCTGCGGAACAGCACGACCGTGATCGAGTCCGTGTCCACGGGCCGGAAGACGATGCTGCGGCGGCCCTTGGGCAGATGGAGGGCCTTCTCCAGGTAGTCCTCCACCGCGGTCCGGCCGCCGAGGGCGCTGGGGTAGGTGATGAGGATCTTCAGGGGGCCGTTGCCCTCGGGGGTGAAGCCGGCCGGGAGCAGGCCGGCCAGTTTGTAGGTGAACTGCTCCAGCGCGGGCTTGCTGACGCTGCGCGCGGCCTGGCCGTCGCCCACGGCCGCGGACAGGAGCGTGCCCATGCTGGGCAGCAGGGGCTGGGCCCGCTGCTGGGCGCCGGGCTCGGCGAACAGCTGCTCGACCCGCTTCTGCAGGACGGTCTTGACCTCCGAGACGGCGGCGGCCGGGTTGCGGCGGCCGGCGGTGAAGGCGGCCTCCCAGCGGTCGGCCGAGACCAGATTGGTCAGCAGGTCGGCCTCGTCGCCGCCGCGGCCGACCTGGGCGCTCTCCACGAGGCGGTCGATCAGGTCCTCGTAGAAGTCGCGCAGGCTGTTCTGCGGGGGCAGCAGATAGGAGACGCCGGCCCGGTCGCCGTACAGCTCCTTCAGACCGGCGGCCCAGGCCCGCGGTTCCTCCTCCAGGTGTTTGCCGAAGGCCTCGGCGAGCTGGCCGATGTCGTGCCGGAGGTCCTCCGCCGAGCGGCGCCAGCGCGGTTCCTGTTCGTCCCAGGCGCGGTGCCAGATGTCCTTGGCCCGCCACTCGTACCAGCGGTCCTGCTCGTCGAGGGCGGCGCGGACCTCCTCGTCGCCCCAGCGGGCCCGCGACAGGCCGCCGGCCCGGCGGTGGATGCGGGGCACGGACGGCGGCTGCACCTCGACGCCGGGCGGACAGGCCGGTTCCTGACGGCGGTTCTCCAGCATCCCGAGGAAGCCGAGGCCGACGGCGCCGGTCTGGCCGGGCACGCCCTTGACGACCGCCTCCAGGCTCAACAGGTCGACCTTGCGCAGCAGTTGCTCGGCGGCCACCCGCGGCACGAAGGCGTCCGCCAGCGCGGGCGCCTGCCGCTTGAGGCGGGTCTCCAGGTCGCCGAGGAGCCGCTGCATCTCCTCCAGCCGGTCGCGCAGCGCCTGCTGGATCTCCGAGGTCCCCTTGGGCACCGGGTCCGGGTCGGGCACGGGCAGCGCCTCCCGCCGCCACACGGGCGCGATGCCGGCGGCGGTGAACATCTCCTGCACCAGGGCGCGGACGTCCAGGGTGGTGTGGGACGCGGTGTCGGTGAGCCGGCGGACGGCCAGGGCGAGCATCCGGGCCGCGACCAGTTCGGCGAGTTCGTCGAGCGGGGAGGTCATGGCGGCGACCAGGCTGGTGGAGATGCCCCGGTGGCCGATGCCGGTGGCGGAGCGGGTGCGGCGGTCCACCTCGGCGTTGATGAAGTTGGAGGAGAACGTCTGGTCGTCGTGGTCGGTACCTCTGGCCGAGTCGCCCAGGTCGGTGCCGATCAGCGACATCACCAGGGAGACCATGGAACGGCGCAGGTCGTCGGGGCGGATGCCCGCGGTGGGGCTGAACAGGAACGCCGTCGGGACGGTGCCGGTGCGCAGCCGCACCGGGTGCATCTGCGGGTAGCGCATGGCCGTCGGGTCGGGTCGGCCGGTGTCCCCCAGGTTGGCCTTGGGGTCCGGCACGTTCTGCTCGTCCACCAGCCGGGACAGGTCCACCACGGCCCGGGCGGCGTTGAGTTCGGCCCGGCGGCCGCCGCCCTTGCCCGGCGGGAACGCCTTGGGCATGACGACCAGCGGGTACACCCGGGCGGACAGCCGCTTCTCCTTGAAGACCTGCCCGATCAGATACAGGTAGTCCAGGAAGATGCCGGCGCCGGTGCCGCCCGCCACGGAGAACGCGACGAAGACGTCGCAGCCGTTGAGGGGTCCGCCGCCCAGCTCGCTGAGTTCGCCGCCGGACAGGCCGATCGCGTCGATCGCCCGGCGCAGCGGGTCGAGCACCGGCGCCGGGCCGTCGCGCAGGGTGGCGAACAGCGCGGCGCGGCCCACCGTGGGCAGCTGTCCCGCGCCGCTGCGCAGCGGGGTGACCTTGGGTTCGTCGTCCACCGGCGGCAGCCAGCCGGCCACCTCGGTGCGGAGCACGGCCCGGAGCATCTGGGTGACCTCGGGCGAGCTGTCGAACTCGGCGGGCAGCAGGTCGTGGGTGGCGCGCGCGGTGCGGGAGTAGGCCTGCCGCACCGCCGGGTCGGCGCTGAGGTGGGGCAGTTTGGCGAGTTCGGCCTCGCTGTAGTCGGCGTACACGAACTGGACGCAGTCGGGCAGTTGGTGCGGGAGCCGGCGGCCGTCGCCGGTGAGGGCGGTGCCGTCGGGCCCGCACAGTTCGGCGCGCAGACGGCGTTCGAGCTCGGCCCCTACCAGGCCGCCCGTGCCGCCCAGGCCGACGAACAGCATCGGCTGGAAAATCTTCATCGGTGCGATCCCCTCTGCCCGGGCGGCGGCTTGCGGCCCGGCAGCGTGTCCGTGTGGCCCGGCCCTCTGGGGCGGGCCGGTGGTGTGAGGGAGGTGTGGGCGACGGCGGGGCCGCGGTGGTGTCCGGGCCCCGCCGTCCGGTCACAGATCGGGGTCGTAGGCGTCGGCTCCGGCGGCGGGCACCCGGGTGGTGTCGTCGTGGACGGTGCGCGCGCCGGCCTGCCCGGACGCGTCCTGGCGTGGCCCCGGCGTCGTACGGCCCGGGCGGCCGGGCCGGGTGGGCCGGTCGGCGCGGGTGAGCCCCGGGAGCACCGGGCGGGGCAGGCGCAGGCCGGCGCCGAGCGTGGGTCGCCGGACGCGGCCGCGGGCCGAGTCGACCTTCAACCGCAGCCCGCCGGTGAGGGGCGCCGTCCTGCCGTAGGCGACCGCGATGCCGGCGGTCTCGGGGGTCCGCAGCCGGGCCATGCGCTGGGCGTCCCGCCGTACGGCGAACCGGCCCTGCCGGTCCGGCACCAGCCGGGGGTCGGTGCCGCTGCCGGCGACCACGCCGAAGCGGTACTCGGGGCCGTCCGTCCGCACCTGGATGGTGCTGACGGGCCGTTCGCCCTGTCCGTCCTCGTCCGGGACGAGGAGGGTGAGGACCAGTCCGCGCACGTTGTGGACGCGTTTGCGTTCGAGCAGCTGCCAGCCGGTGGCGGCGGTCGCGGCGGCCAGCAGCAGGCCGAGGGCCAGCAGCAGGACCCGGTGCTCCTGCGGCCAGCTCGGCGGCGGAGTCACCCGCAGGGTCAGCAGCCGGGCGTCCAGGACCCGTGCGGGCTGCCCGGTGTCGTACACCACGATCTTGGCCGAGAGCCGGCCGGGACCTACGTCGGTCCCGACGCGCACCTCGGCCCGCACCGTCCGGGTCTGCCCCGGCTCGAGGCGTACGCGGGCCGGGGTGACGGTGAGGTCGCCGCGCGAACTGTCCTCCAGGATCAGGTGCAGGACGCGTGCCGTGGCGGAGTCGTCGGACGCCTTGAGGGTCAGCGGCACGCTGTCGCCCGGGTGCAGGGTGGCGTCGGAGACGCCGAGATGGGCCTGCACCTGCGCGTTGACTCCGGCCACTCCGGTGACGAACGGCCGGTGGTCGGCGGTGAGTCCGACGGCGGTGAGCACGCCGGTCACCTTCAGGCGGTCCTTCGCCGTCCGCGGGACGGTGACCGTGCCGGTGAACCGGCCGTCGCCCGCGCGTGCGTCCTCGCCGCGCCCGTCGTCGGCGAGCGGCACGCCCTGGGGGGTGAAGCCGGTGCCGTCGAGGGTGGCCGAGACCTTCAGCGCCGCGAGGTCGGCCGGGTCGCTGACCGGCCGGTCGTTCCACGTCTGGAGCTGGAGGCCGACGGTGGCCTGCTCGCCGGGGCGCGGGGAGGCGGGCGTCATGACGATCGACGAGCGCAGCGCGCCGCGCCACTGCACGCCCACGCTGGCCAGCTGGTCGCGATGGCCCTCCGGCGCGCTCAGGTCCACCGTCCAGGTGCCGGGGCGCGGGGCGACGATGCGCAGCGACTCCACTTCCTGGTCGGCGCCGGTGAGCCGGTAGGAGGACACGCCGTCGTCGCGGGTGCCGTCGATCTCCTCGCCGTCCGGGGTCAGGATGCGCACCTCGACCGCCGGGTCGCCCTTGGACACCACGATGGTGGCCAGGGTGGCCAGCGGTGAGATCCGCAGCTTGAAGGTGGCCGGCGGAGTGTCCTCGTGGGTGGGATCGGAGATGAGACAGCGTGCGCTGGCGAACGCCTTCTGGACGGCCGTGCCCAGCGCGGCGGAGTCCTCGACGACCCGGGAGGCGGGCTTCGCCTGCGGCAGGTCGACGCAGGCGCCCTGGTAGCCGCCGGCCGCCATGGCGCGCAGGGCGTCCGGGTCGGGCGAGCCGAAGCCGAGCGGCCAGATCTGCACCCTGGCCTGCCTGGCCTCGGCGAGGGCCTGCTGGAGCTCCCGCTCGCCGTTGGCCTTCCTGCTCTCCTCGTCCGCGCCGTAGGCGGGGCTGTCCGAGACGTCCAGGACGCCGTCGGTGAGCAGGAAGAGGATCCGTGGGCCGGTGACCGACCCCTCGGAGAGACGGGCGATGCCCTGCCGGACGGCGGCCGGGAAGTCGGTGCCGGTGCCCTCGCCCTTGCCGCGCCGGTCGAGCTTTCCGACACAGGCGGCGATCTTCTCGCGGGCCACCTCGGTCAGGGCGGTGGTCGGGCACACCTCGTCGACGGCCTGCTGTGCGTCGTTGTCGGCGCTGGCGAAGCCGAGCACGGTCAGCCGCGAGCCGGTGGATATCTCGCCGAGTGCGATGCGCTGCGCGGCGTCCCGTTCGCGTTCCACGTCGTCGGCGCTCAGGCTGTTCGACTCGTCGACCGCCACGGCCAGGTTGATCGGGTCCGGCGCGGCCGGAGCGGCGGCCCGGCGCCCGTCGGCGGAGCCGGGCGCCGGACCGGCGGCGCCGATCAGCAGCGCCGCCGTGATCAGCGCGGCCGCCGCCCGGGCACGCGCACGTGCGGTGGAGCGACCTACACGAAAAGACCTCGAACATTTGCCCACATACCGGACATCACCGCTGGATGGATTCCCCACGTTCCCCACGTTCCCCACGTTCCCCACGTTCCCCACTTCGCCTTCCGACTCGGTCCCGGACCCTGTCCCGGACCGGTTGATCAACCGACCAGCAACCCGACCGTGGCGCACACCAGCCCGGTGAGCGCCGAGAGGATCCCCCACCGGATCCACCGGTACTTCGCGGCGAGGATGGCGCTGACGTCGACCGCCTGGGTCAGCAGCCAGACCACCGGATCCCGGCCCGCCCGGGCCGCCTCCGCCCGGATCCCGTCGATGCCGTCGTCCCGGTGGAGGGCCAGGACGTCGGCGTAGTAGGTGAGCCCCGGGCCGCTGCGCCGGGTGCCGCTGCGCGGCAGGACCGCGTGGACCAGCGCGCCGACGCCGGTCAGCCATCCGGCGACCGCGAGGGCGAACAGCACCGGCGCGGTGTTCGTACGCCAGTGCGGCAGCCCGGTGATGCCCACGAGCAGTGTGGGCAGCGCGATCACCAGCGTGAGCAGGAAGGACGCCTTGGCGTCGGCGCGTCCCGCGTCCTCCCGGATCACCGCCAGCAGCCGCGCCGCCACGAACTGCGCCTCGCCCTCACCGGCCATCGCCGTCCGGCCCTTCCGCAGCGGCGTTCCAGTAGTCGTCGTCGCGTCGCCGCCGCCGGGCGCCGTCCGGCGGGGACGGCTCCGGGGCGTACGCCTCGGGCCGGTGCGGCTCCGGACGGTACGGCTCCGGGCGGTGCGGCTCCGGGTGGTAAGGCTCCGGCCGGTACGTCGGCGGTTCGTGCGGGTCCGGGGCGTGGAACTCCGGCAGGTCGGACCTCGGCCACGGCGGGGCGTCCTCGGGCTCCGGCTCGCGGCGGGCGCCGGGCGGGGGCTGCGGCATCGGGAGTTCCCTCGACGGCGGCACGAAGGGGCCGGGAACCGCGGGGCCGGGCACGGCGGGGGGTGCGAAGCCGCCCTGGGTCAGTGAGGCGAGCACCCTGGTCCGCAGGAACGCCTCCAGCTCGGGGCTGGTGATCCGGCCCTGTTCCAGCATGCGGAGGAAGAACTCCTGTGTCTCGCGCCGGCCTTGGGCCTCGTCCTCCCGCATCATGGCGATGACGTCGGCCACGTCCTCCCGGTCGCCCATGGCCATCAGATAGGTGAGCCGGCCCTCCGCCGAACCCGTCGGCAGATGGGCGAACTCCTCCAGCCGGCGGGCCACCGCGTCCCGCTGCGCGGCCTCCTCACGCGCCTCGGCGACCTGGCGCTTGCGCATCTCGTCGGTGTCCACCTCGACGAACAGCCGGGTGTGCAGGCCCACATCGGCCCCGAAGTCGGCCCAGCGGTCGGTCTCGGTCTCCGCCAGGATGGCCTGGTTGGCCCGCTGCACGTCCTCCACCGCGAACAGGCCGGAGACCTGCCGCAGCCGGGAGACGATCTCCGGGCCCAGGTCGCTCTCGATGCCGGCCAGACGCACATGGGCGACCCGTTGGTAGTCCGTCACCTCCCAACGCAGGGTGACCTTCGTCGGGAAGAAGGTGGCCCCGTTCGCCGTCGGCAGGTCGACGGTGAAGACGGTGGTGTGCCGTCCGCGGGCTATCTCGCAGACGCTGACCGGACGAGCCCAGTAGCGCCGGGGCACGAGCTGCTCCGTGCCCTGCGAGGTGACCAGGCTGCAACCGCCGCCGTCGTAGTAGACGATCGAGGCGATCTCGGCACTCGTGTGCTGGAACTTGGCTCCCTGCAACACCCGTTCACGCAGATAGGGCCCGGTGACGGTGTCCGGTAGACCGGCCGGCTCCGGCTGCGGTTCGTCGCTCACTGCTGTCCCTCTCCTCGGCCGCGCAGGCCTGCCCCCACCGCGTCGAGCACATGGCCGACGAAGCGTTCGTCCATCGGCTCTCCCGGGTCGGCGGCCATCGCCTCCAGGACCCAGCCGAGCCGCTGCCAGTCCCGCTCCTCACGGACGAGGAGAGGGAGGAACCACACGAGCGCACGCAGCAGTTCGCCGTCCGTCGCGCCTGCCACGTCCGTCCCGTCCGCCACAACCGCCGTAGCCGCCGTAGCCGCCGCGGCCGCTGTCGGGGCCGTGTCCTGTTCCGCCGCGCGCAGCCACGAGGACAGGCCGTCGAGGGCGCGCTCGCCCGAGAGATGGCTGTCGAAGACCCGCCAGAGCAGTCCGGCCAGCGGACCGGCCGCCGCCGGCACCGTGACGGCGATCGCGAGCACCAGCGGCCAGTCGCTCAGTCGGCCCAGCTCCGCGTCGACGGCCGCGACGTCCGCCCGGGGCACGGCCGGGCGGCCCGGGACCGTCCGCCACAGACCGGGAAGGCGGACGGCCGGGGCCGCCCTGCCCGACGACGGCGCCGCACCCACCCGGCCCGGGCGTCGAGGAGTCCGGGCCTCACCGGCGGGCTCTGTCCGGGATTCCGGGTCGGCGGGTTCGCCGTCACCGCCGTCCGCGTCGGGGCTCTCGGGCTCCCAGTAGTCGTCGCCGACGGCGGTGCACAGCCGTACCCCGGTCAGCAGGGCGAGGTCACGGCGGTCTCCGGCGGCTTCGGCGGCCCATTCGCCCAGCAGCGTCAGCGCCTCGGCGGCCCTGCTGCCCGCGGCCAGCCGGGCCAGGGCGTAGGAGGCGACCTGGAGGTGCCTGCCCTCGTCCCTGGTGCCGAGGCGGCCGAGCAGTTCCACGGCGGTGCGGGTGTCGGGCTCGACCCGGCCGTGGCCGAGGGTCAGGGCGGCCGTCCAGCGCAGGCCCGCCTCATCGGCGTGCGCCCACTCCTCGACGACGGCCCGGACCGCCGTCCGGTAGGGCTCGCGGCGCGCGGCCTGGTCCAGGGCGGTGGCGGCGGCGTACCGCCTGCGGGTGGAGCGTGCGGAGGCGAGCGGGGCCACCAGTTCGACGAAGCCGTACCCGGGGTCGGCGGTGCACAGTTCGCCGGCCACCAGGGCGGCGCGGACCCAGACCTGCGGCCGGGGGTCGTCGGCGAGCGCGCGCAGCCAGCGGACGACGGGCGCGCGGGCCGCGTGGTGGCTCTGCCACACCTCGGCGAGGACCGCGCCGGCGAAGGCGTCCCCCTGGTAGCGGACGGTGCGCACCGGCAGCGGCACTCCGGCCAGGCTCTCGTCCTCGGTCTTCCCGAACTCGGCGCGGGCGGCGGCGAGGAGGCCGTCCCAGTCCTCGGCGAAGACCGGACGTCCGGGCTCCTTGCCGGGCGTCCGGGCGGTCAGCAGCTCCCGGGCCAGCAGGTCGGCCGCGTCGGCGACCGAGCTGAAGGCCTCGCCGTCCAGGACCGCCAGGGCCACCCGGAACGCGGCCTGCCGCAGCAGGGCGTGGGTCGCCTCCTCGGTCGCCGCCGCCTCCCTGCCCCCGGCGAACCAGGACCGGACCTGGGCGCGCACCACCTCGCCGCAGCGGTCCAGGAGTCGGTCCCTGGTCAGTGCGCCGCGAAGGTGCCGTACGACCAGCGCCGCCAGTGCGTCGGTCTCGGCGGGACGGAGATCGTCGAGCGCGATCCCTAGCGCCTGGCGCAGCAGCGGGTGGCGCAGGATCCGCTCGCCCTTGTCGAGGGCGTCCGGGCCGGCTTCCGCCTCGACGGCCGCGAGGCGTCGCAGCAGGTGCCAGGAGAGCAGTTCGGCAGCGGGCGCCGCCGGGCAGCGCAGGGCGTGGCGCCCGGTCAGCAGGGCGCCGGCCGGGGTGGACGGGGAGGCGACCAGCACGGCGTACGCGTCCCGCCGGGCCAGGGCCGCTGCCAGGGCGCCGAGATGCGCCTCGCTCGGCGCGGTCCAGTCGCCCGGTGTGTCGGGCAGCTGGAGGACGAACCCGCCGCCGGGGGCCACGCGTGCGGCGACGGTGGCGGGGTCGCGGAGGATGTGGTCCAGCGACGAGCCGTCCAGGCGGGTCACCCGACCGGGGGCGAGGTCGGCGTCCTCGCCCGGGGCGTCGGCCTCTTCGTGGGCGTCGTCGGCCGGCTTCTTCCGGGCCTGCTGCCGGACGTCCCTGGTCAGCTCCTCCAGCAGGCACAGCGCGGTGGTCCGGCGTCCGGTGCCGGGCGGCGCCACGACGACGAGCACCCTGCGCTCGCGCAGCACCTCCTTGAGCGCCTGGTAACCGTCGGGAGCGCAGTAGCTCCGGCTGAGTCGGACGAGTTCGTCCTCCGGCACCTCGCCGAGGACGGCGGAGCCGGCGTCGCCCGCGCCCAGGTAGACGTTGCCGAAGTGGGCGTGGCCGAAGCTGGTGCGGTCGAACACGCTGCTGTTGCCGCGAACGGTGAACCGGGCACGCCCTTCGGACCGGGACCGGCTGACGGCCCGGGAGCCGCCGGTGGCGCCGTCGGCCGCGACGGGGCTCTGCATGGCCTCCCTGAAGCGCTCGCCCTCCCGCCGCTGCTTCTCCTCCCACTCCGCCCGGGCCCGCTGGGCGGCGGCGTCGTCCTTGTCGTCGGCCTTCTCGTCGGCCTTGTCCTTGACGTCGGCTCTGTCCTTGGCCTTGGCCTCGGCGTCGCCCTTGTCCTCGAGGTCGCCGGACACCCGGTCGCGCTCGCCCCGGTCGCGCTCGCCCCGGTTCCGGTCCCGATTCCGGTCGACAGGCTGCGGTGGTGGCTGCGGCGGCTGCGCGGCGCCGACGTCCGCGGGCGGCGCCCCGGCGAGGCCCTCCGGGCTCACCCGGCCGCTCCGTCGCCGGTTCCGCGTCCCCCGAAGTGCGTCGGCCCGTGCAGTACGGAGTCGGTGACGACATAGCTGTCGCCCTCGACGTCGATGTCGAACCGGCCTCCCGCGCCTCCGACACCACCTCCGGCACCTCCCGCGCCCTCCGTGCGGTCGGGCTCCGGCGCCCTGCTCGCCCGGGACGGCGCGGCTTCGGCGTCGGCCTCGGCGCCCTTCCCCGTGAACCCCTCGTCGCCCGGCACCGCGGGGCGCGGCTCGCCCGGGATGTGGAACCAGGCGGTCGTCGGGCCCTCCTTGAGGGTGACGGGCGCCGCGCGGTAGGCGGGGGGCTCGATGAAGCGGCCGCCGTGCCTGACCACGTCCTGGTACAGCCGCTCGGTGACCACGCAGACCAGGTCCCGCCCGGAGCGCTCCAGCACCGCGCGGGTGGCCTCGGCGTCGGCGAGTCGGCAGACCAGGTCCATCGCCTCGCCGGCGAGGCCGTTGTCGTCCTGTGCCACGGGGCCGACGTGCATGGCGACCCGCAGGGCCAGCGGCCGGCTCCGCTCCTCGTTCAGGGGTCTCAGCCCCTGGTGGACCTCGGCCAGCCAGGACCCGATCAGCCGGGCCGGCGGCACCCTCGCGTCGAGGGCGGCGATGAAGCCGTCGCCCCGGTCCTCCCGGTGGATCAGCGCCGGGCCGACCCCCACGGCGTGGAAGGCGTTGTCGGTCAGTTCGTAGACGTCCCGGCGCATGCGCAGTTTCGCGCCATCGGGCAGACCCCCCGATCCCCGGACGTCCACACTCATCAAGAACTTGTAGATAGCACTGCCCGCCACCCGCATCGCCCCCCGTCCTGCGTGAATGGGCATCAGCATTCCGGAATCCGGAGGGGCTGGATGTAGCCGTTTACACATTGCGATGCTCGAGCGGGAGCATGCCGCGAAGTGCGCGCCCCAGGCGCACGAAGTCATCCCTTTTTCACCACGTCACGCCCCCCCCCGAGAGAGACGACCTGCCGACCGGGCTCGCTCCCCCGCGGCAGGAGCGAGGAGCCGTGAGATCACTGGTCGAGGTAGGCTGATGGGGGCACGCCAAAACGGACATCTGGACGACTGGGACGCTGTTCCCATCGATGTGGGGCAAGTCTCGCGGGCTCGCGAACCACCCAGGTCAGAGCGTTGCCGATGATCAAGTCCGGGCACCCGGACGGCCCACCCGAGTGGCCGGGCCGAGCGGGCGAGCCTAGCGTCGTACTAAAATTTCCGGCTTGTTACGGCGTTGGACCGGACAACCCCAGGCAGACCTGCGGGCCCGCCGGCGCCCCGGAGGCTTCCGGGATCGAGACGCGAGGACCGATGGCAGCCATTCACGAGAGCAGTGCTCTCGGCCTGCTCGACGAAGAAATCCGCGTACAACTCGGCGACACCGCACGCTTCTCCGGTGGCCCCGCCGCCTCTCCCCGCACCCTCGTCGACATCTTCGACGCGGCCGTGCGATCGTTCCCGGACGAACTCGCCCTGGACGACGGCAGCACGCCCCTCACCTACCGGGCCCTGGCCGTCGAGGTGGAGCGCCTCCGGCGCCGGCTCGCCGCCGCCGGGGTCGGACTCGGCGACCGGGTGGGCGTGCGCGTGCCGTCCGGCACCAACGACCTCTACGTGGCGATCCTGGCCGTCCTCGCCGTCGGCGCGGCCTACGTCCCGGTGGACGCCGAGGACCCCGACGAGCGGGCCGAGCTGGTGTTCGGCGAGGCGGACGTACGGGCCGTCGTGGGCGCCGGGCACGAGATCACCGTCCACGACAGCTCCGCGGACGCGGCCGCCGCCGGGCGGCCCGGCACCGAGCACGACGCCTGGATCATCTTCACCTCCGGCTCCACCGGCAAGCCCAAGGGCGTCGCCGTGAGCCACCGCAGCGCCGCCGCGTTCGTGGACGCCGAGGCCGCTCTGTTCCTCACCGAGGAGCCGATCGGACCCGGCGACCGGGTCATGGCCGGTCTCTCGGTGGCCTTCGACGCCTCCTGCGAGGAGATGTGGCTGGCCTGGCGGTACGGGGCCTGTCTGGTGCCCGTGCCCCGGTCGCAGGTCAGGAGCGGCGCCGACCTCGGGCCCTGGCTGGTCGAGCAGGAGATCACGGTCGTCTCGACCGTGCCGACGCTGGCCGCGCTCTGGGAGCCCGAGGCCCTCAACGAGGTCCGGCTGCTGATCTTCGGTGGCGAGGCCTGCCCGCCCGAGCTGGTGCAGCGGCTGGTGACGGAGGGCCGGGAGGTCTGGAACACGTACGGGCCGACCGAGGCCACCGTCGTCGCCTGCGCCTCCCTCATGTCCGGCGAGGAGCCGATCCGGATCGGGCTGCCGCTCAGGGGCTGGGAGCTGGCCGTGGTGGACGAGGCCGGGGAGCCCGTGCCGATGGGCGCAAGCGGTCAGCTGGTGATCGGCGGGGTCGGACTGGCGCGGTATCTCGACGCCGAGAAGGACGCGGAGAAGTACGCGCCGCTGGAGTCGCTGGGCTGGGAGCGGGCCTACCGCAGCGGTGACCTGGTGCGCGCCGACGCCGAGGGGCTCGTCTTCCTCGGGCGGGCCGACGAGCAGATCAAGCTCGGCGGGCGGCGGATCGAGCTGGGCGAGGTGGACGCGGCGCTGCAGGCGCTGCCGGGCGTCGCGGGGGCCGCGGCCGCCGTGCGGACCGCGCGCAGCGGCAACCAGCTCCTCGTCGGGTACGTCGTCACTCAGGACGGCTGGGACCAGGCGGCGGCCGTGGAGCGGCTGCGCGCCGAGCTGCCCGCCGCCCTGGTGCCGCTGCTCGCGCCCGTCGAGGATCTGCCGACGCGGACGTCCGGGAAGGTCGACCGCAACGCGCTGCCCTGGCCCCTGGAGGGCCTGGAGACGGCCGGCCCCGCCGAGCAGCTCTACGGCACCGAGGCGTGGCTGGCGGAGCAGTGGACCGAGGTCCTCGGCATCCCCGTGGGCAGTGCACGCGACGACTTCTTCGCGATCGGCGGCAGCAGTCTCGCCGCCGCCCAGCTGACGACGAGGCTGCGCACCCGCTACCCGAGCGCGGCCGTCCTCGACATCTACCAGCAGCCCACCCTGCGCAAGCTGGCCCGGCACCTGGAGGAGTCCGCGCAGGGCGACGGTTCGGTCCGGGTCATCGCCCCGGTGCCGACACGCGCCAAGGCGATCCAGCTCCTGCTGCTCCTGCCGCTGTTCACGCTGCGCGGGGTGCGCTGGACCGTGCCACTGGCCCTGTTCGGGAACCTGCTGCCCGGATACGCCTGGCTGCCGACCGCCCCCTGGTGGCTGATCGCGGCCGGGCTCCTGCTGCTCTTCAGCCCGCCCGGCCGGCTCGCGATCGCCGCGGGCGGGGCGCGGCTGCTGCTGCGCGACGTCCAGCCCGGCCGGTACCCGCGCGGTGGCAGCGTCCATCTGCGGCTGTGGACGGCGGAGCGGCTGGCCGAGTTCATCGGGGCGACCTCGCTGACCGGAGCCTGGCTGGAGCGGTACGCGCGGGCCCTGGGCGCCAAGGTCGGGCCGGACGTGGACCTGCACTCGCTGCCGCCGGTGACCGGCATGCTGAAGCTGGGCCGGGGCGCGGCCGTCGAGTCCGAGGTGGACCTGTCCGGCCACTGGCTGGACGGCGACCGGCTGGAGATCGGCCCGGTCAAGGTCGGCGCGCACGCGGTCGTCGGCACGCGCAGCATGCTCTTCCCGGGCGCGCGGGTCGGCAAGCGGGCCGAGGTGGCGCCCGGTTCGGCGGTCACCGGGCAGATTCCCACCGGTCAGCGGTGGGCGGGCGCGCCCGCGGTCAAGCTGGGCAAGGCCAAGCGCAACTGGCCCAAGGAGCGGCCGGCGCGGGGCACGTACTGGCGGGTGATGTACGGCCTGACCGGTTTCGCGCTGACCTCGCTGCCGGTGCTGGCGGCCGGGGCGGCGCTGCTGGTGGCGAGCCTGTTCGTAGCGTCCGGCGACGGGCTCGGCGAGGCCCTTCGGGGCGCCGCGCTCGCCCTGGTCCCGGCCACGCTCGCCTTCGGGCTGGCGTACGCCGTGGTGCTGCTGATCACCGTACGGCTGCTGAGCATCGGGCTGCGCGAGGGCACGCATCCCACGCACAGCCGGATCGGCTGGCAGGCCTGGACCGTGACGCAGCTGATGGACCGCTCGCGCGAGACCCTGTTCCCGCTGTACGCCGGGCTGGTCACGCCGGTGTGGCTGCGGCTGCTCGGGATGCGGATCGGCAAGGGCGCCGAGGTGTCGACGGTCCTCGCGCTGCCCAGCCTGACCACGGTCGGCGAGGGCGCGTTCCTGGCCGACGACACGCTGACCGCGCCGTACGAGCTCGGTGGCGGCTGGGTGCGGATCGGGCGCGCGGAGATCGGACGGCGGGCCTTCCTCGGCAACTCGGGGATGACCGCGCCGGGGCGCAGCGTGCCGGACGGCGGCCTGGTGGGCGTGCTGTCGGCGACGCCGAAGAAGGCGAAGAAGGGCAGCTCGTATCTGGGGCTGCCGCCGGTCCGGCTGCCGCGGAACACGACCGACGGCGACCAGAGCCGGACGTACGAGCCGCCCGCGCGGCTGCTGTGGGCGCGCGCCCTGGTGGAGCTGTGCCGGATCGTGCCGGTGTTCTGCTCGGCGGGGCTGGCCGTGCTGACGGTGGCGGCGCTGTGCGCGCTGGGCGCCTGGGCGCCGCTGCTGTCCGGGCTGGTGCTGCTCGGCGCCGGAGCCGCGGCGGCGCTGCTGTCCGTCGTGGCCAAGTGGCTGCTCGTGGGCCGGCACCGCAGCGGTGAGCACCCGCTGTGGAGCGGGTTCGTGTGGCGCAACGAGCTGGCGGACACGTTCGTCGAGGTGGTCGCGGTGCCGTGGCTGGCGGGCGCCGTGCCGGGCACGCCGGTGATGACGGCGTGGCTGCGGGCGCTCGGCGCGCGGATCGGCGTGGGCGTGTGGGCGGAGAGCTATTGGCTGCCGGAGTCGGATCTGGTGACACTGGGGGACGGGGCCACGGTCAACCGGGGCTGTGTGCTCCAGACTCACCTCTTCCACGACCGGATCTTGCGGACGGATACTGTGGTCCTCCGTGAGGGCGCAACGTTGGGCCCTGGCGGGATCGTGCTGCCCGGCAGCACGATCGGGGCCCGTACGACCCTGGGCCCCGCGTCGCTCGTCATGGCCGCGGAGTCCGTCCCGGACGACACCCGCTGGCTCGGCAACCCGATCGAGGCATGGCGTCCCTGAGCGGGCCGCGGGGAGCCGGCGGGCGGAACAGCAGGCGGGGCCCGGCGGCGGGTGGTTCGAGCACAGGTCAGGGAGCGGACGGGGTAGTGGCAGTTCAGCAGACGGTCGGGCCGGATCCGTACTTCCCGGCCAACGGTGACTCCCGGTACCGGGTGCACCGCTACGAGCTCACGCTGGACTACCGGCCCGGTCCGAACCGGCTGTCGGGCGCGGCGCGGATCAACGCGATCGCGGGGCGTTCGCCGCTGAGCGAGTTCCAGCTGAACCTGGCCGACTTCAAGATCGGCCGGGTTCGGGTGGACGGCCGGCAGACGCACTACACCCACCGCGGCGGGCGGCTGCGGATCCGTCCCGCCAAGCCGATCCGCGCCGGGGCCGCCTTCACCGTGGAGGTGCACTGGTCGGGCAACCCGAAGCCGGTGAGCAGCCCGTGGGGCGGTCTCGGCTGGGAGGAGCTGGGCGACGGGGCGCTGGTGGCGAGCCAGCCCGTCGGAGCGCCGTCCTGGTACCCGTGCAACGACCGGCCCGCGGACAAGGCGTCGTACCTGATATCGATCACGGTGCCGTCGGCGTACTCCGTGGTGGCCGGCGGCCGGATGCTGACGCGGACCACCAAGGCCTCGACGACGACCTGGGTGTACGAGCAGTCGGCGCCGACGTCGAGCTATCTGGTCGGCCTGTCGATCGGCAAGTACCAGACCGTCCTGCTGGGCGATCCGGGGCTCGGCGGCATCCCGCAGCACGGGCACATTCCGGGGCACCTGCTGGCGGAGTTCTCCCGGGACTTCGCACGGCAGCCGGGGATGATGCATCTCTTCCAACAGCTCTTCGGGCCCTACCCGTTCGACGAGTACGCGGTGGTGGTGGCGGACGAGGAGCTCGATGTCCCCGTCGAGGCACAGGGGTTGTCGCTGTTCGGCGTCAACCATGTGGACGGGGCGCGGGGTTCGGAGCGGCTCGTGGCGCACGAGCTGGCGCACCAGTGGTTCGGCAACAGCGTGTCCATCGCCGACTGGCGGCACATCTGGCTCAACGAGGGGTTCGCGAAGTACGCGGAGTGGCTGTGGTCGGAGCGGTCGGGCGGCCGCAGCGCGCAGCAGCTCGCCGCCGTCGCCCACCGGTTGGTGTCCTCGCGGCCGCAGGACCTGCGGCTGGCCGACCCGGGCCGCAAGTCGATGTTCGACGACCGGCTCTACGAGCGTGGCGGCCTCACCGTCCACGCGCTGCGCTGCGCGCTGGGCGACGAGGCGTTCTTCCGTATGCTGCGGGCCTGGCTCGGGCTGCACCGGGGCGGATCGGTGACGACGTCGACGTTCGTCGCCCACGCGGCCCGCTTCGCCCCGGAACCGCTGGACGACCTGTTCGACGCCTGGGTGTACGGCACGGCCCTGCCTCCGCTGCCGGTCCTGACGCCGGTCCGCAGCGCGGGCGCGGAGTCGGCGTGACGCTCCGCTGTGACAGCGGTGACCGCGCAGTTCCCCGCGCCCCTCACGGGGCACAATGGGGCCCATGGCTCGACGTACCGCTCGCCCGCTCCAGCGCACCTCCGCCGCCGCCGGGGCCGGTTGCCCCTGCGGACTGCCCGCGGCCTACGAGGCCTGCTGCGGACGGTTTCACGCGGGCGGTGACGCCGCCCCCACCGCCGAGGCCCTGATGCGCTCGCGCTACTGCGCGTTCGTGAAGGGCGATGCGGGATATCTGCTGCGGACCTGGCATCCGCGGACCCGGCCGGAGCGGCTGGAGCTCGATCCGGGGATGCGGTGGACGGGGCTGGAGATCCTCGCCACGGTCGACGGGAGCACGTTCCACCCGAGGGGGGTCGTGGAGTTCCGGGCGTCCTACCGGGGCGGGGCGCTGCACGAGCGCAGCAGCTTCGAGCGGGTGGACGGGGCCTGGGTGTACGTGGACGGGGAGTTCCCCGGCTGACCTGCCTCAGGGCGCCAGGATGTCCAGTTCCTTCAGCGCGCCGAGCGTGATCTCACGGGTGAGGCTCTCGGCCCGGGCCGGGTCGCGTTCGCGGACCGCCTCCGCGACCTGGACGTGCAGGGTGACGGCGGCGGGGGCCGGGTCCTCGAACATGACCTGGTGATGGGTGCGGCCGGTCAGGACCTCCGCGACCACGTCGCCGAGGCGGGCGAACATCTCGTTGCCGGAGGCCGTGAGGATCACCCGGTGGAAGGCCACGTCGTGGTCCAGATAGCCCTCCAGCCGATGGCCGCGTGAGTTGGCCACCATGCCGAGCGCGCACTCCGTCAGCTCCGCGCACTGCTGCGCCGTCGCGTGCTGCGCCGCCAGGCCCGCCGCGATCGGCTCGATCGCCGAGCGCAGGACCGTGAGCGAGCGCAGCTGGTGCGGGCGGTCGGCGCCGGCCAGCCGCCAGCGGATGACCTGCGGGTCGTAGACGTTCCACTCCGCCTTGGGCCGCACCGTCACGCCCACCCGGCGGCGGGACTCGACCAGGTGCATGGACTCGAGGACGCGGACCGCCTCGCGCATGACCGAGCGGGAGACGTCGAAACGCTGGGCGAGTTCGTCGGTGCGCAGGACACTGCCCGGCGGGTATTCGCCCGCGGTGATCGCGGGGCCCAGGGCGTCCAGTACTTGGCCGTGCAGACCCCGGCCCGGAGTGGTCATGCACACAGAGTACGGGGTAGATCACGGAGCCAAAAAGTCAGACTTATATGTCACAGACTCTTGAATTAGTCGTACCTAATCGGTTTCAGTGTCGTCGGCGTCCGTTGACGTCAGGTGTCGAGGAAGACAGCGAGGCAGAGATGCGTACCCCCCACGTCGTCGTGGTGATGGGCGTCGCCGGCACGGGCAAGACCACCATCGGTCCCCTGCTCGCCGCCCGGCTCGGCGTCCCCTACGCCGAGGGCGACGACTTCCACCCGCAGGCCAACATCGCCAAGATGTCGGCCGGCACGCCGCTCGACGACGACGACCGGTGGCCCTGGCTCGACGCCATCGGCGCCTGGGCGGACGGGCGCGCCTGGCTCGGCGGGGTGGTCAGCTGCTCGGCGCTGAAGCGGTCCTACCGCGACCGGCTCCGGGCCTCGGCCCCCGGTGTCGTCTTCGTGCACCTGGCGGGCGACCGTGCGCTGATCGAGGACCGCATGGCGCACCGGCAGGGTCACTTCATGCCGACGGCCCTGCTGGACTCCCAGTTCGCCACGCTCCAGCCCCTCCAGGCGGACGAGGCGGGCGTCGCCGTCGACGTGTCCGGCAGCCCGGAGGACATCGCCGGGCGGGCCATGACCGCGCTCGCCGCTCTTCCCGACGCCGCCGCGTAATCCCCGCGCTCCCCCGCACCCCCCTCTCCACCCCCGGCTCCACCCTCATCCCGAACCCCCATCACCTGTAAGGGACTCCCCCGTGACCAGACTCAGTGTCGAGGCGCTGGCAGCGGACGCCGCCGAGCCCATCACCTCGGCCGGCCACGCGCAGTTGGGCATCGCCGTTCTGGCGGGCATCGCCGTGATCGTCCTGCTCATCACCAAGTTCAAGCTGCACGCCTTCCTGGCGCTGACCATCGGCTCGCTCGCGCTCGGCGCGTTCGCCGGGGCTCCGCTCGACAAGGCCATCGCGTCCTTCACCACCGGGCTCGGCGCCACGGTCGCCGGCGTGGGCGTGCTGATCGCGCTGGGCGCGATCCTCGGCAAGATGCTCGCGGACTCCGGCGGCGCCGACCAGATCGTCGACACGATCCTCGCCAAGGCGAGCGGGCGCACGATGCCGTGGGCGATGGTGCTGATCGCCTCGGTGATCGGTCTGCCGCTGTTCTTCGAGGTCGGCGTGGTGCTGCTGATCCCGGTGGTGCTGATGGTCGCCAAGCGGGGCAACTACTCGCTCATGCGGATCGGCATCCCGGCGCTGGCCGGTCTGTCCGTGATGCACGGGCTGGTGCCTCCGCACCCCGGCCCGCTGGTCGCGATCGACGCCGTCGGCGCCAACCTGGGCGTCACCCTGGCGCTGGGCGTGCTCGTCGCCGTCCCGACGGTCGTCATCGCGGGCCCGCTGTTCTCGCGCTACGCCGCCCGCTGGGTCGACGTCCCCGCCCCCGACCGCATGATCCCCCAACGGCCGTCCGAGGACCTGGAGAAGCGGCCCGGGTTCGGCGCCACGCTCGCCACCATCCTGCTGCCCGTCGTGCTGATGCTGTCCAAGGCGCTGGTCGACATCGTCGTGGACGACAAGGAGAACAGCGTGCAGCGCGTCTTCGACGTCGTCGGCTCGCCGCTGATCGCCCTGCTGTCCGCCGTGCTCGTCGGCATCTTCACGCTGGGCCGGCCCGCGGGCTTCAGCAAGGAGCGGATCTCGCAGCTCGTCGACAAGGGTCTCGCGCCCATCGCGGGCATCCTGCTGATCGTCGGCGCGGGCGGCGGCTTCAAGCAGACGCTGATCGACTGCGGCGTGGGGCAGATGGTCCTGGACATCTCCGAGGACTGGTCGATCCCGGCCCTGCTGCTGGCCTGGCTGATCGCGGTGGCGATCCGGCTGGCGACCGGTTCGGCGACCGTGGCGACGATCTCGGCGGCCGGCCTGGTCGCGCCGCTCGCGGCCGACATGTCGACCACGCACACCGCCCTGCTGGTCCTGGCCATCGGCGCGGGCTCGCTCTTCTTCAGCCATGTCAACGACGCCGGGTTCTGGCTGGTGAAGGAGTACTTCGGCCTCAGCGTCGGCCAGAACATCAAGACCTGGTCGGTCATGGAGACCATCATCTCGGTGGTCGCCGGCGGTCTGGTCCTGCTCCTCTCACTGGTCATATAACCCGTCGCCCTGGCCCTATGGGCCGTCGCCCGGGCACCGCCTGTGGCGCCCTTGACGGATCTCCGTCACGGGCGCCACAGGCGGTGTTCCCGCTCCGCCCACTCCCGGCTCACCACGCCCGTGCGCATGCCGCGGCGGGCCTCCGGGTCGCCGAGGGCCATGCCGATGTGCCCGGCGAGGACGACGCCGATGGTCAGCGCCAGCCAGTCGTGGACGAAGGTCGCGCTGGTGCGCCACATGATCGGGGTGAGGTGGGTGAACCACATGAGCAGACCGGTGCCGAGCATCACCAGGGTCGCCCCCGCGATCCAGGCCGCGTAGACCTTCTGCCCGGCGTTGAACTTGGCCGCCGGACGCGACTCCCGTCGCTTGTCGCGCCGCAGGGCGGCCCGCAGCCAGCGGCGGTCGTGCGGGCCGAAGCGGTTCAGGTGCCGCAGATCGGCGCGGAAGGCGCGGGAGGCGAGGCCCGCCAGCACCGGGACGGGCAGGGCGAGACCCGCCCACTCATGGATCCGGACCACCAGCTCGCGGCGGCCCACGAGCTGGGCGAACTCGGGGATGTACAGACAGGCCGCGGTCACCACGCACACGCCCATCAGGGCGCCCGTGGCGCGGTGCACCCATCGTTCGGCGCGACTGAACCGGCGGATGCCCGTGGCGGCCGGCGGCGCCTCAGCTCGTAGGCTCATCGTCCCGTCCGTTCGAACGGCCGACCCAGGCGTCGACGTCGTAGCCGCGCTCCTCCCAGTAGCCGGGCTTCACCTTCTCGGTGACGGTGATGCCGGAGAGCCACTTGGCGGACTTGTAGAAGTACATGGGGGCCACATAGAGGCGGACCGGGCCGCCGTGGTCGTGGCCGAGGTCCTTGTCCTGCATGCGCAGGGCGACCAGGACGTCGGCGCGGCGCGCCTGGGCGAGGGTGAGGCTCTCGGTGTAGGCGCCGTCGAAGCAGGTGAAGCGGATCGCGCCGGCCTCGGCCCGGACGCCGGCCGCGTCGAGGAGCGCGGAGAGCCGGACGCCCTCGAAGGGCGTGCCGGGGACCCGCCAGCCGGTGACGCACTGGACGTCCTTGACCATGCGGGTCTGGGGCATGGCCCTGAGCTGGGCCAGCGTGTAGCTGCCGGGGCGGTCGACCAGGCCGTCCACGGTGAGGCGGTAGTTCGTGGCGTTCTTGTGCGGGACCGACGAGGTCACCGAGTAGTAGCGGAAGCCGCCGCCGTTGGGCAGCAGACCGGTGAGGCCGGTGGGGTCCTTGTCGGCGGCGCCGGCCAGGAAGGCCTCCATGCCGCGCTGGAGCGGGGGCGCGGCGACGACGCCCAGCGCACCGAGGGCGAGCGTGCCGAGGAAGATCCGGCGGCCTACGGGCGCGCCGCGTTCGCCGGGTGCGCCGCGCTCGTCGGGCGGCTCGGACGGCTTTGACGCCTCTGACGGTCCGGATGGTTCGGAGTTCACCTTTCCATTCGAACACTCGGGGCGCGGCGGGGCCAGGGATCCCGGGCGGCCGTCGGACTTCCGTCGGGAGTTCTTACCCCGCTCTCAGACCACGGGCTCCGCATCGGTGCCCAGCGCACCGGCTCGGGCCGCGCGGAAGGCCGGGTACGGGTCGCGGGCCGGGTAGGACCAGGGCTCGGGGGTGGCGTGCTGCCCGATGCGCCGGAAGAGGGCGGCGGCCTCGGCGCCCCGGCCCTCGCAGAACGTGGCGTGGGCGAGGAAGTTCAGGTCGAGCAGTCGGCGGGGGTGACCGTCGCCCTCCCACTCCTCCCATTCCAGCCACCAGTCGAAGGCGGCCTTCAGCACGTCCCTGGCCCGGCCGTCCTGCCAGTGCCCGGAGGCGACGGGGTCGGCGGGCGCGAAGCCGTGCGCGGCCAGGACGCGGTAGCGCTCGGCGTGCGCGACGACCGGGAGGACGGCCAGCGGGGAGTCGGCGGGCGCCTGCTCGGCGGCCCAGGCGGCGAAGTCGTAGACCTCGTGCAGCGGGTCCGGGCCGCCGTCCGCTCGGCGCTCCGCGAGCCGGGCGACCATCAGGTGGTGGGCGTGGTGGTGGTCGCGGTGCCGGGACCGGACCTCCTCGAAGATCCGCACGGCCGCCGCCCCGGCGGCCTGCTCCAGCTGGAGCAGGCCGAGCCACGGGGTGGGGTCGGCGGGCGCGAGCGCGGCGGCCGACCGGCAGGCCGCCCGGGCCACGGCCGGGTCCTCCTTGCCGCGCAGCGCCCGGCGGACCCGGGCCAGCGCGTGCAGGGCGGCGGCGTCGGCGCAGCCGGGTTCGGCGAGCAGCCACTCATGGGCCCAGGCAGCCGCGTACGGCTCGAGCGCGAGGACGGCGACCCGGTGCGCGCGGCGGTCCCAGTCGTCGCCGGTGCGGGCCAGCAGGGCGCGGACGGGCTGCCGTCGGCCCTGGGCCAACGCGGCGCGCGCGACGACGAGTTGGCTGTCGTCCAGCGCCGGGTCGGGGGCGGGGGCGGGGACCGGGGCGAGGGTCGGACGGACGCGCTCGTGAGCGCGGCCGAGGGAGAGCGGGGGTGGGGGCACCGCGGGACTTCCTCATCCTCCTGGGAGGCGGCTGTGGCATCGGCCCGCGATCGGCCGATCACGCGCAGTCAACCCTCGGCCGACGCTCACCGTCAAGGCCCGGGTAGCCGTGACAGGTGTCAACCGGCTTACGGCACAAGGAAGTTGACGGCGGTCCGGCCCTGGTGGGAGCCGCTGCGGCCGCGGCTTCGAAGAACCGGTGTGGCGTATGCCATGGCGCGGCCTCGCCGGAGCCCACACCATGGCCGTAGAGGGACGCTAGAGTCGGCCACCACGCACCCCGTCCGTGGTCCGACCGGATGAGCGAGGTACGCAGCGTGTCGGTTCTGGTTCTGGTTCTCGCCGTGAGCGCCGCCTGCTGCCTGGGCTTCGGGTTCGTGCTCCAGCAGAACGCGGCCCAGAAGGCGCCGCTCGGCGACTTCCTCTCGCCGCGTCTGCTCCTCGACCTCATGAAGGTGCCGCGCTGGCTCGGCGGCATCGGCCTCATGGTGGCCGGCATGGCGCTCGGCGCGGTCGCGCTCGGCCAGGGCGAGATCTCCCTGGTGGAGCCACTCCTGGCGACGAACCTGCTGTTCGCCCTCGCGCTCTCCCGCCACCAGACCAAGCAGCCGCTGGGCCGCCAGGGCTGGGCGGGCCTGCTGCTGCTCGCGGGCGGCGTGACCACCTTCATCGTGGCGGGCGAGCCGCGCGGCGGCAGCGCGCTCACGGATCCGCTGCGGCACTGGCTGATCATCGGCGTGATGGTCGGACTGGCCCTGCTGCTCACGACGTACGCCAAGCGCTCCCGGCTGAGCTCCGGCCCGGTCCTGCTCTCCCTGGCGGCCGGTCTGCTCTACGGCGTCCAGGACGCGCTGACCCGGGTCAGCGGGCAGCGGTTCTCGGCGGGCGGCCTCGGCGAGATGCTGACCGGCTGGCAGCCGTACGCGGTGCTCGCGCTCGGCGTGACCGGACTCGTGCTGGTCCAGAGCGCCTTCGAGACGGCGCCCCTGCGGATGTCGCTGCCCGCGCTGACCGCCGCCCAGCCCCTCGCCGGGATCATCTGCGGCGTCGGCTTCCTCGGCGACCGGCTGCGCACCGACACCGGCGCGCTGGCCTGGGAGGCGGCGGGGCTGGCGGCGATCGTCGCGGGCATCGTGCTTCTCGGACTCCACCCGGCGATGCCGCGGGGCACGGCGCCGCGCGAGCAGGTGCCGGACCTCCAGCCCCAGTAGCAGCCTGCCCGACCGGCCTGCCCGACCGGCCTGCTCGGACGGCCTGCTTGGATGGGGTCATGAGCGCTGCTGACGAGATCCTCGACATCGTCGACGAGCACGACCGGGTGGTCGGACGGCTCCCGCGCGGGCAGGCGTACGCCGAGGGCCTGCGCCACCGCTGCGTCTTCATCCGGGCCAGGGACGCCGAGGGCCGGATCTTCGTCCACCGCCGCACCCCGACCAAGCTGGTCTTCCCCTCCCTGTACGACATGTTCGTCGGCGGGGTGGTCGGCGCGGGCGAGAGCTATGACGACGCCGCCCTGCGCGAGGCCGAGGAGGAGCTGGGCGTGAGCGGTCTGCCCCGCCCGGAGTTCGTCCTCAAGTTCCTCTACGACGGCCCCGCCGGGAGCTGGTGGTCGGCCGTCTACGAGGTCCGCTGCGAGCTGCCGGTGAACCCCCAGGCGGAGGAGGTGGCCTGGCACGACTTCCTCCCGGACGAGGAGCTCGAACGGCGGCTGCCGGACTGGGAGTGGGTGCCGGACGGGCTGGCCGCGTACGAGCGACTGCGGGAGTTCCGGGCCCGGGGCGACGGGTAGGGTCCTGCGGGTGATCGAGTTGGTACGGAACGTCCGGTTGTGGTTCGCGCCCGCGCAGGTGCGGGAGGGAGGCAGCACGCCCGACTACCGGTTCTCGCTGGCGAACGAGCGCACGTTCCTGGCCTGGCTGCGCACCGCGCTCGCGCTGATCGGCGGGGGCTTCGCGGTGGACCAGTTCCTGCCGGACCTGCGCTGGGGCTGGCGGGTCGGGCTCGCGCTCGCGCTGCTCGCGGCGGGCGTGCTGTGCTCGCTGCGCGCGGTGAACCACTGGGTGCGCTGCGAACAGGCCATGCGCCGGGGCGAGGACCTGCCGGCGTCCCGCTTCCCGGCGCTGCTGGGCGTGCTCGTCGCGGTGGTGGCCCTGGCGATGGTCGTCGTGGTGCTGGTGGGGTGGGAGGGATGAGCGGCGCGGCGCTGTCGGAGCGCGACCCCGGTCTGCAGCCCGAGCGGACCCGGCTCGCCTGGCGACGGACGACGCTGGCGAGCACCGTCGCCGCCGTGCTGGGCCTGAAGACCGCGCTGCACGGCGGCCCGTCGGCGGCCGCGATCGTCGCCTGCGCGCTGGTCTGCGGCCTGTGGCTGGCCTTCCTGCTGCTCGCCCACGGCCGCATCCGCACCCTCTCCGCCACGGCGAGCCCGGCGGCGCTGACCCCACGGCACGCCACGGCGGCGGCACTGTGCGCGGTGGCCACGGCGGTGTGCGCCGCGGCCCTCGTCATCTAGGGGCTCCCTGCTCGGCTGGAGGCTTCTGCTCGGCCGGGGTTTTCCTCCTCGGCCGGGGGATTCCTCCTCGGCCGGGGTTTTCCTCCTCGGCCGGGGTTTTCCTCCTCGGCCGGGGGATTCACTACTCGGTGCCCTCGTCCGCCCAGTCGACCGTCACCACGATCTTGCCGCGGGTGCGGCCCTCCTGGTTCAGCCGGTGGGCGTCCGCCGCGCGCTCCAGCGGGAACGTGTCGGAGACGTGCACGGAGACCACGCCCTGTTCGGCGAGTTCCGCCAGCCGGGTGAGATCCTCGACGTCGGGCCGGACCCAGTGGTACAGGCCGCCGTAGCCGACGACGTCCCCGTCGGCGATCGACACCAGGCGTCCTTCCGGGGCCAGCAGGTTGGCGGAGACCTTCAGGGTGTCGCCGCCGACCGTGTCGAAGGCCGCGTCCACGCCCTCGGGGGCCAGTCCGCGCACCCGTTCGGCCAGTCCCTCGCCGTAGGTCACGGGCTCGCCGCCCAGTGAGCGCACGAAGTCGTGGTTGGCCTCGCTCGCCGTACCGATCACCCGGGCCCCCAGATGGGCGGCGAGCTGCACGGCGATGGAGCCGACGCCGCCCGCCGCCGCGTGGACGAGGACCGTCTCGCCCCGCTTCACCCGCACGGCCTTGGTCAGCACCTGGTAGGCGGTGAGCCCGGCCAGGGGCAGGCCGGCGGCCTCCTCCCAGGTGAGGTTGCGCGGCTTGCGGGCCAGGGTGCGCACCGGGGCGGCGACGTACTCGGCGAAGGTCCCGCGCGAGAGGAAGTCCTCGCGGACGTAGCCGATGACCTCGTCGCCGACCGCGTACTCCGCGACGGACACCCCGAGCTGGACGACGACCCCCGAGACGTCCCACCCGGGAACGACCGGGAAGACGGCGTCGAGGATCGGGTCCAGATATCCCTCGCGGCACTTCCAGTCGACGGGGTTCACGGCCGCCGCCCGCACCTTGACCAGCACCGAGTCGGGACCGACCTTGGGGTCCCGGACGTCCCCGTATGCGAGCGTCTCCGGCCCGCCGTAGCGTGAGTAGCTGATGGCCTTCATGGGTCCGACCCTCCGGGGTACCCGGACGCCACGCAAGCCGAATGACCCGTTATGGGCAGTTCGCGTGGCAACCTGTCCGACGTCGTCACCCCCCGCAGCTTCGAAGGTGAGCACGCATGACCACCCTGCACGTCGAACACCCCGCCCACCCGCACAACCACGGCCCGGACTGCGGGCACACCCGGGTGAGCCACGGCGACCATGTCGACTACGCCCACGACGGGCATCTGCACCGGGAGCACGGCGGCCACTGGGACGAGTGCGAGCCCGGCGGGCATGTGACCCACGACGGGCACGAGCACCGGCACGGCGCGGACTGCGGGCACCCGAGCGTGCTCCACGGCGACCACGTGGACTACCTGCACGACGGCCACCGGCACGCCGAGCACGACGACCACTGGGACGACCACTGACGCGCCACCGACGCGACCGCTGACGCGGCCGAAAACCGCCTGCCGACGGCTCCCCGGATTCTTCCCGGGGAGCCGTCGCCCTATCGTGGCCCCGATCACGTTGGACGCGACCACTGGACGGCATACCGACCGGTCGGCATCATGGTGCGGAGTCCTTGTCCACCCGTCCCGTCCGTAGGAGCGACGCATGAGCCCCGATCACCCGCCCGGACTCGACCTCGACGGGCTGCGCGCCCTGCTGGAACGCGAGCGCCCCGGTCTGGTCAACGGCCCCCTCACCGGCCGGCTGATCGAGGGCGGGCGCTCGAACCTCACCTACGCGGTCTCCGACGGCGAGGCGAAGTGGGTCGTCCGGCGGCCCCCGCTCGGGCACGTCCTGGCCACCGCGCACGACATGAAGCGCGAGCACCGGGTGATCAGCGCACTGCACCCGACGAGCGTCCCGGTGCCGCGCCCGGTGCTGATGTGCGAGAACCCCGACAACGGGGCGGTGCTCGGGGCGCCCTTCTACGTGATGGAGTTCGTCGAGGGCACCCCCTACCGCACGGCCGAGGACCTCGCCCCGCTCGGCGAGCAGCGCACCCGGGACGCGGTGCTGTCGCTGGTGGACACGCTGGTGGAGCTGCACGCGGTGGACCCCGCCGGGGTGGGCCTGGCCGACTTCGGCCGTCCCGAGGGTTTCCTGGACCGGCAGCTGCGCCGCTGGGGCAAGCAGCTGGACGCCTCCCGCAGCCGCGACCTCGCCGGGATCGACGAGCTGCACGCGGCGCTCGGCCGCGCGCTGCCGCACTCCCCCGCCCCGGCGGTCGTGCACGGCGACTACCGGCTCGACAACGTCCTGATCGGCGCCGACGACAAGATCAAGGCGATCCTCGACTGGGAGATGTCGACGCTCGGCGACCCCCTGACCGACCTGGGCCTGCTGGTGATGTACAGCGTGCCGCTGGAACTGCCGGACTCCCCGATCTCCACGACCGCCACCGCCGTCGGACACCCGTCGGCGGCCGAGCTGATCGAGCGCTACGCGGTCCGTTCCGGGCGGGACGTCTCGGCGGTCTCCTGGTACACGGCGTTCGCCTGGTTCAAGCTCGCCGTGATCCTGGAGGGCATCCACTACCGCTACACGCTGGGCCAGACCGTCGGGCGCGGCTTCGACCGCATCGGCGATCTCGTCCCCCTCTTCATCGCGCACGGCACGACCACTCTGCAGGAAGGCTGACCGGCATGGACTTCGCGTTCGACGCCCGCACCGAGGAACTCCGCGCCAAGCTGCTCGCCTTCATGGACGAGTACGTCTACCCGGCCGAGGCCGTCGCCGAGGAGCAGCGCGCCCTGCTGGCCTCGCCGTGGGACACCCCGGCCGTGGTGGAGGAGCTGAAGGCGGAGGCGCGCCGGCAGGGCCTGTGGAACCTCTTCCTGCCCGACGCCGAGCACGGCGCCGGCCTGACGAACCTGCAGTACGCGCCGCTGGCCGAGATCACCGGCCGCTCCCCGCACCTGGCGCCGACGGCCCTGAACTGCGCCGCGCCGGACACCGGGAACATGGAGGTGCTCGCGCAGTTCGGCGACGAGCGGCAGCAGAAGCAGTGGCTGGAGCCGCTCCTCGCCGGTGAGATCCGCTCGGCGTTCGCGATGACCGAGCCGGACGTGGCCTCCTCCGACGCCACGAACATCACCACGCACATCGAGCGGGACGGCGACGAGTACGTCGTCACGGGCCGCAAGTGGTACATCTCCGGGGCGATGAACCCGGACTGCCGGATCTTCATCGTGATGGGCAAGACGGACCCGGACGGCGCCGACCCGCGCCGCCAGCAGTCCATGGTCCTGGTCCCGCGCGACACGCCCGGCGTCACCGTCAAGCGCGCCATGAAGGTCTTCGGGTACGAGGACCACTCCCACGGCGGCCACGCCGAGGTGCTCTTCGACCACGTGCGTGTGCCGGTGACGAACCTGGTCGGCGAGGAGGGCGGCGGCTTCGCCATCGCCCAGGCCCGGCTCGGCCCCGGCCGCATCCACCACTGCATGCGGCTGATCGGCATGGCGGAGCGGGCGATCGAGCTGATGTGCCGGCGGGCCGTCTCCCGCGACGCCTTCGGCAAGTCGCTGGCCCAGCAGGGCGTGATCCACAACTGGATCGCGGACGCGCGCGTGACGGTCGAACAGCTGCGGCTGCTGGTGCTGAAGACCGCCTGGATGATGGACACCGTCGGCAACCGGGGCGCCCACACCGAGATCCAGGCCATCAAGATCGCGACGCCCCGCGCGGTCGTCGACATCATCGACCGTGCGATCCAGCTGCACGGCGCGGGCGGCGTCAGCCAGGACTTCCCGCTGGCCGAGCTGTACGCGAGCGCGCGCACCCTGATGATCGCCGACGGCCCGGACGAGGTGCACCAGCGGTCGCTGGCGCGGCGGGAGCTGAAGAAGTACCTGTAAGGGCATGCGGTAAGGGGCGGTCGCCATGGGCGACCGCCCCTTACCGCTGGACGCGTGGACGCACGCGGCTACGGACGCAGCGCCCGCAGCAGCAGGTCGGCCAGGTGGTCGGCGACCTCCTGGGGGCTCATCGGCCCGCCCGGCCGGTACCAGGTCGACAGATGGTGCACGGACCCGAAGTGGTAGTCCACGACCAGGTCGGCCGGGGTCGCCGTGGAGAACACACCGGCCTCCTGGCCCTCCTCGACGAGCGCGCGGAACCGTTCGTGGTAGCGCCGCCGCTCGGCTCGCACCTGCTTGTTCTTCTCCGGGCTCAGATGGTGCATCGACCGGAAGAAGATCATCGCGTCGTCGAGGTTCTCGATCGTGGTGACGACGACGTCCGCCGCCGCGGCCCGCAGCCGCTTCTCGATCGGCTCGTCGGCGTTCGCGAAGGCGTCCAGGCGCTCCTGCTGGACGCGCAGCACGCGCGCGTACACCTCGTGCAGCAGGTCGTCCTTGGAGCCGAAGTAGTGGTAGAGCGCCCCCTTGGTGACGCCGGCCGCCTCCACGATCTCCTGCACCGAGGTGCGGTCGTAGCCCTGCTCGGCGAAGAGCCGGGTGGCCGCGGCCAGCAGCCGCTGCGGCACGGGGGTCCCGTCGCCGTCCGTCGTCCTGGGCACTGCCGCCACCTCTCGCATCGTCTCTACCGGCTGTCGTGCGCGTGGGAACGCAGTTCCCGACGGAGGATCTTCCCACTCGCCGTCTTGGGCAGGTCGGGCAGGATCTCCACCTGACGCGGATACTTGTAGGCCGCCAGTCTGTCCTTGCAGTAGGCGGCGAGCGTATCGGCATCCGCGTCGGCGCCGGGGCGCAGGCTGATGTACGCCTTGACGGTCTCCCCGCGATAGCCGTCCGGCACCCCGACCACGGCCGCCTCGCGCACCGCCGGGTGGGTGTACAGCACGTCCTCGACCTCGCGCGGCCACACCTTGAACCCGGACGCGTTGATCATGTCCTTCTTGCGGTCGACGACGTACAGCCAGCCGCGCTCGTCCATGAACCCGATGTCGCCGGTGCGCAGCTCCCCGCCGGGGAAGGTCTCGGCGGTGGCCTCGGGCCGCCGCCAGTACCCGGGCACGACCTGCGGCCCCCGGACGACGATCTCGCCCTGCTCGCCGAAGGGCACCTCCGCGCCCTGGTCGTCGACGATCCGCACGACCGTGTCGGGGCCGGGCACGCCGACCGCGAGGGTCCCGGAGGCCGGGTCGACCGGCGCCTCGAGCTGCGGCGGGACGGAGGCGCAGGGGGCGGTGCACTCGGTGAGCCCGTAGCCGTTGCGGATGTACGGCCCGAAGCCGGCCCGGAACTTCTCCACCAGGGCTGGCGGCACCGGTGCGCCGCCGGAGGAGATGTTCACGAAGGAGGAGAAGTGGTCGGGGGTGACGTCCGGGTGGGCGGCCAGCGCCATGAAGGCGGTGGACGGGCCGACCGTGTAGTGCGGCCGGTGTTCGGCGAACGCCTCCAGCACGACGCCCGCCTCGAAGCGGTACGTCAGCACGAGCGTGCCCGCGCTGTTCAGACAGGCGCCGAGCTGGCAGACCATGCCGGTGATGTGGAACAGGGGCGCGAGGGCGTAGTAGACGGGCGCCTCGGGCAGATGCAGCCCGGTGCGCTGCCGCTCGGCGTTGAACATGATGTTGCCGTGCGTGTTGGTGGCCCCCTTGGGGGCTCCGCTCGTGCCCGAGGTGTAGCTGATCAGGGCGATGTCGTCGGGGGCGGACTCGCGGCCCTCGGGCGCCTTGTGCCCGGCCCGGGCGACGGCGGTGAGGTCGTCGGCGTCGGACGCCTGCTCAAGCCGTTCGAAGCCCAGCACGCGCGCGTCGCCCCGGGTCTGGAAGTCCAGCTCGCAGCCGGTGAGCACGATCCGCACCGGAGAGTCGGCGGCCGTGTCGCGCAGATACGACTCCCAGGCCCGGTCGGAGCAGATCAGCGCCGCGACCTCGCCGTCCCGCAGCACATGGGCGACCTCCCCCGACTTGTACATCGGGTTGACGGGGACGACCGTCGCGCCCGCCTTCCAGGCGCCGAGCAGGGCGACCACGAAGAGCGGGGAGTTCTGCAGCAGCACGGCGACCCGGTCGCCGGGCTCCAGGCCGCGGGCGGCGAGGTGGCCGGCGACGGAGTCGCTCAGCTCGTCCACCTCGCGGTAGCCGAGCCGCCCGTCGAAGTAGGCGAGACAGGTGCGGTCGGGGGCCTCGGCGACGGACCTGCGGAAGGCGTGCACGAGGGAGTCGGCCGGGTCGATCGGGGCGCGCTGGGCGTCGTCGAGAAGGTCCAGCCAGGGCTTGGCCGCGTAGCGGGAGGCAGGCGCGGGGTCGGGCGTGAGGTCGGGCGTGCTCATTCGGCGGCCTCCCACTTCTGCTGGAGGTGGTTCATGTTGGTCAGCCAGCGGTCGGGGTCGCCCGCGCGCACCTGGTAGTACCCGGCGACCTCGGGGTGCGGCAGGATCAGGAAGCGGTCCTCGGCGATGCCCTTGAACAGGGCGTCCGCCACGTCCTGCGGGTCGATCGCGGTCGGCTTGAGCACCAGGTCGCCCGCGCTGCCGGTGGCGTCCAGCATGTCGGTGCGCACGCCCTGGGGACAGATCGCGTGGACCTTGATCCCCCGGTGCCGGTAGGTCAGCGACAGCCACTCGGCGAAGGCGTACGCGCCGTGCTTGGTGACGCTGTAGGGCGCGGCGCCGATCATCGTCAGCAGCCCGGCCGCGGAGACCGTGGAGACGAACCGGCCCCGGCCGCGCTCCAGCCAGTCCGGCAGCAGCGCGTGCGCCGCGCGGACATGGGCCATGACGTTGACGTCCCAGGCCTGCGCCCAGACGGCCTCCCCGGCCGCCTCCGAGCCGCCCGAGGCGACTCCGGCGTTGGCGCAGTACACGTCGACCGCGCCGCCGAGCGCCTCCCGGGCCGCCTCGACGATCGCCGAGGCGTCGCCCGGAACCGCGATGCCGCCGATCTCGTCGGCGACCGCCCGCGCCCGGTCCGCGTCCAGGTCGTTGACGACGACCCGGGCCCCCTCGGCGGCGAAGCGGCGGGCCAGCGCGGCCCCGATGCCGCCCCCCGCTCCGGTCACGACCACTCCGGCATCCTGCACGGCTTCCACCATCGGTCTCCTTCGACGCGACTGCGGCACGAATCGGCTCCGACGCCAGACTAACCGGTCGGTATGTCTGACGAAAGGGAGATGGAGCCACGGCGACACCTTAAGGCGGCGCACCGCACGCGCGGAGTCGACCGCGTTCCCGCGTGCGCTGCAGGATTGTCTTTTGTACGGATGAGCCGTGACGTATGGCCAATTACGCCCGTTGGCAGGACGATGCGCGCACTTGGCGCACCGCTTCGGGGGACGAGGGGGCCTGTCATGGCGGATCCGGCGATGAGTGTGACTCCCTACTGGGAACTGACCTTCGACGCCGACGGGGACGTCGACGGCGCGCGGCGGAACCGGCTGCTGACCGAGGTGAAGCGGCGCGGCGTCCAGGATCTGATCGTCTTCTCGCACGGCTGGAACAGCGACCGCTCCGGCGCGACCCGCCTCTACAGCCGCTTCTTCGCCCCGATCCCCGGTCTGGTCCCGGCGGCGAAGATCGGTTACGTCGGCGTCGTGTGGCCGTCGATGCGGTTCTCGGACGAGCCGATCCCCGACTTCCCGCGGTCCGTGGCGGCCGACCTGGCGCACCGCCCGGCACTGGACGAGGACACTCGGCACGCCCTCCTGGAGACGTTCCCGGGCCGGGCCACGGTGGTCGACCAGATCGGGCGGATGCTGGAGCAGCGGCCGCCCGAGGAGGCCGAGCTGGAGGAGTTCGGGCGGCTGGTGCGGCTGCTCGTGGACGTGGTGCCGCCGGGGCCGCAGGCGCTGTTCGCGGCGGACACGCTGGCGGAAGGGGTGCCGCAGGACGAGCCGGAGATGTTCACCGGCTCGACGGCGGCGGCCTGCGAGGAGTTCGCACGCGCCCTGGCCGGACTCGAATCCCCTTCGGGCGTCCAGGAGTTCAGCCTTCCCAATCCGTGGGACGGGGCACACGAGTTGCTGCGGCAGGCGACCTACTACGCGATGAAGCGGCGCGCGGGGACGGTCGGCGAACGGGGACTCGGCCCGTTCATCGGCCGGCTGGCGGCGGTGGCGCCCGGCGTCCGGGTGCATCTGGTGGGGCACAGCTTCGGCGGGCGGCTGGTGTCGTTCGCGCTGCGCGGACTGCCCGAGGGCGTGCGCACCGTGAAGTCGGTGACGCTGCTCCAAGGGGCCTTCTCGCACTACGCGTTCTCCGCGCGGCTGCCGCACGACACGCGCGCGGGGGGCGTGCTGCAGGGGCAGCAGAACCGTATCGACGGCCCTCTGGTGTGCTGCTACTCCTCCTTCGACCAGGCGCTGACCACGATGTACCCACTGGCCTCCCGGATGGCGGGCGACGCACAGGGGATGGCCGAGGAGTTCGGCGTCGGGAGCGTGCTGGGCGCCAAGTGGGGTGCGATGGGGCACGACGGGGTGCAGGCGGTGCCGGGTACGCGAGCGTGCACGCTCGCCGAGGCGCTGGCCGGACGGCTGCCGGCCGCGGGCTGTGTGAACGTCGACGCGTCCGCGGTGGTCCGCCGCGGTGGGGCGCCGGCCGGGGCGCACAGTGACATCGTGCACCCCGAGCTGGCGCGGGTGGTGCTGGCGGCGGGCCGCATCCGCTGAGGACACGGCCCGCCGCCGTCCTTCACGGGCTCACCGGTGCGAGGTGAACTCCACCACCTGCTGGAAGGTGGGCCGGTTCTGCCAGCTGATGTTGCCGTGCTTGATGCCGCCCAGAGTGCGCTGGACGATCGAGTCGGCGCACCACTGGTTGCCGGCCGCGCACAGGTCGTCGCCCGGGTAGACCTGGGCCGCGGTCAGGCCGGCCGCCGTCTTCAGGGTGCTGATGAGGACGTCCCGGCAGCCGGTGACGGTGCCGCCGCCGCAGTACTTCTGCGGCAGCCCGCCCTGTACCGACTCGCCGAGCACGGCCCGGATGTCCTTGTCGACGTAGCTCCACCAGCCGTACTGGAAGGAGCTTCCGGCGTGCGCCCCGGTCGGACCGTGGGCCGCGGACGGGGCCTCGTCGATGGGCAGGTTGGCGGTGAACGCGGTGTACAGGGCGGTGCCGAGGCCGGGTTCGAACTCGGCCTTGACCAGCAGCGGCCACCAGGCGTCCAGGATGCGGATCGCGTCGGCGTTGGCGTAGGTCTTCGAGCCCGCCGTGGTCTCCGTGCGCTTGCCGCCCGCCGTGAGCCAGGTCTGGAGTTTGGTCACGGCCGCGGCCGCGGTGGTGTCCGTGACCGTGGAGCTGTTGATCACCTTCAGCAGGTCCGGCAGGACGTCCTCGGCGCGCAGGTCCGCGAGCGCCGCGTCCGCCATCGCCTTCGTCAAGGACGCGCGTGTGACGCCGCCGGCCGCGACCAGCTTCTTCACCCGGTCCTCGAGCAGGTTGCCGCGGTGCACCGACCCGTCGCCCCAGGAGGCCGTCGAGTAGTCCAGGGCCTGTTTGTTGTTCCAGGAGATGTAGTAGTCCTGGTCGATGGAGTTGGGGTGCGCCGAGGCCGGCGTGTACTCGGCCGTGTTGGTGGCCGGCACCCAGTTCTTCCACTCGTACGCCGCCTGCGCCCACACCGGGAACTCGGCGTCGACGCCGCTCGCGCGCACCGGGTTGTCGCCGCTGTTGTAGTACGCGGTGTGGGTGGAGTCGGCGTAGAACCAGTTGAAGGTGTAGTTGATGTGCTGCACCGCGCTCTGGAAGGTCTGCGGGCTCTTGACGTAGTCCGGGTCGTTCAGCATCTGGAAGCCGATGATCGAGTCGGCCTCGTGCATGAACGAGGAGCGCAGGGTGGTGTAGGCGACCTTCTTGCCGCCCACGGTCGCCCGGTACTCCACGGGACCGTACTTGGTGCGGTAGACGCGCATCGTGTACGAGCCCACGGCCGTGTCGTCCGCGGTGGTCGGCTTCCAGGCGTTCTTCTGCTCCACCACGTCCATGGCCGTGCAGACGCCGCGGTACAGGTAGTGGAAGTCGTCCTGGCACAGCTCGACCGCGTAGGTGTCGATGATGTCCTGGCCGGAGGTCGTGGCGCTCCACGAGTAGTCCTGGCCGCGGCCGAGTTCGACGTACATGCTCAGCCCCGCGAAGGAGGCGCCGCGGGCGCTGATGCCCGGGCCCTGGATCTCCTGGAGCATGAGCAGCTGCGGGGCGAAGTAGCCGGTCTGCGGTCCGAAGACGGCGATCGGATGTCCGCTGGCCGTGGCACTGCCGCTCACCACAAGGGCGTTGGACATGCCGCGCTTGGCCGAGCTCAGGGCGGTCGCGGTCGCCGTGGCGGAGGCGGCGCTCGCGCTCGCGTCGCCGCCGGTGCCCGTCGCGTCGTAGATCAGCGGCTCCGTGGTCACCGAGCCGGCGTCGGGCAGCGCCGCGCCCTGCGGGCTCGCGGGCTTGGCGGCGTACGGGAAGCTCTCGCCGTCGTGGACGGTGAGGACGGCCTCGGGGTCGTTGCGTTCGCGGAACGCCTCCCAGACCTGGGTGCCCTGCGTGACGCCGTATTTCTCCTGTGCGGCGAGCAGTGAGACGGCGTTGTTGACCTCGCCTCCGCCGCCGGAGCCGAAGAGCGCGCCGATGACCGAGGCCAGCGCCACCAGGTCGGTGATCTTGAAGTGGTCGATGGTGCCGGCGTTGGTGATTGAGTCCTTGTGTCCGGTCAGGACGTATTCACCGGGGAAGTAGCGGCCGCTGTCGGAGGCGTCGATATAGGCGTTGACGCCGGCCAGATAGGCGTTGGCGTCGGCGAGTGCCTGTTGGCCGCGGGTGCCGTTGTTCGCGACGGCGTTGTCGATCTGGGCCTGGAGGTCTGCCTCGGTGTACGGAGCGTTGCGCCAGAACTGCTGTTCAAGACCCTGGTTGGACGGGTCGCCGCCGGCGAACGTGGTGACCTGGCCGCGGCCGACATGGCGGAAGACGTCCATCAGCCACAGCCGGTCCTGGGCGGCCGCATATCCGGCGCCGAACTCCGTGCCGTATCTGGTGGTACCGGTGATGTGCGGGACGCCCGTCTTCTTGTCCCGGACGATCGTCACGTCCGTACGGCCGGCGGGACTGAGAGTGGAGGCGACTTGATCGGCGGAGACTCCGAACGACGCGTCGTTGAAGAACGTGTTGATCGTGGCGTTGGTGAGCGTGGAGTAGCCCTTGGCCAGGTTGGCGTAGGGGCCCAGCTGGTCCTCGGCGTGCTCGGGCTGGGTGCCGAAAGCCTGGTTGAGGAGGATCTGGGCGAGGGTCGCGTTGCCGTTCTCGCCGGGCGGCAGGATGTCGGAGCACTGTCCGCCGCAGTAGTCGTTCGCGGCCGTGACCTCGGCGGCGACCGCCGCTTGGGAAAGCGGCGACAAAAGTCCGGCAATCAGCGCGCATACGGAGGCGGTCTTCAGGAACCCGGGGAATCTGCCGGGAGTTCTCAGTCTGTCGAGAGTTGTTCGGGGGGTTCGCCGTGGCATCGGCTGCTCCTAGCGACAGGGGGGTCGGCGGAAGGTTACCGGCGGTATCCCCGGGTTTGAAGATGAACATGCGTCAAGTTTTCGGCAGGGGGAGGTCATCGGAAAATCGGATGGAGCCGAATCGCATGTCGATACGTCTATTCGACGACGTCCGTACGACGACGCCGAAGTGACCGAAGTACAGGTGCAGATGTGACGGAGGTGCAAGGCGATGGCGGGTTTCCGAAGTCTGGCAAGACAGGTGCGAGACCCTCGGTGCGATCTGGCGCTGCGGCGGTATTCGCTGCGTAAGTGCCTCGAGCGGTTCGCCCCCTACGGGCACAGGGCGACCTGGGACCACCTCTGCTCACGCGCCGGGTTCGGTCCGGAGGACCGCTCCCCCGACCCAGCGCGGCTCGTGGCCGCGCTGGACGAGCTGGAGGAGGCGCGGGCGGTGTGGCTGGCCTATGAGGTCGAGTTCGCCGAGCGCCGCAGGAAGGAGAAGCACGGCGGGTTGCGCAGGCCCGGCAGTGTGGACGACTGGCACCGGCTGACCTGGGGCGGCTTCGGCGTCGCCTGGTGCGACGACCCGCGACTTCACCCCCGTGAGTCGCTGGCCGAGGTACTGCGCAGGCTGATCTCCGCGCTGAAGCGGGAACCGGGCTCGGGCTGCCCGGTGTGCGGCGGCGAGCGGCTCCCGTGGAAGTACGAGCTGGATCACGAACCGTCGGCGGGTCCGGTCTGCGCGGACTGCGGAATCCTCGTACCGCGCCCCGTACTCACCCCCGAAGCCCTGGCCTACGCCAGGCGCGGGCGGCTGCTGGTGTCGGCCTGAGGCCCTGACACCGGCCCTGTCTCTGCCCAAGGTCGGCCCACGGCCGGCCTGAGAGTACGACGGGGGTGCGCCGGGGATGCCGCACCCCCTGTTCCACCGAGACGTTCACCCTGACGTGCACCGAGCCGCTCAGCCGACCCGGCGGGTGCTGAGCCGACGGTGCCGATCCGACGGGTGCGGACCCGACGGGCGCCGACCCGGCAGGTCCGGAACAGGCCGTGTCCGACGGTCGGTTGGCGTGGACGGGGACGGTAGCAGGGGTTAATCGGGTCGCTCCATCCGTTTCCCGGCGGGCACAGTCGGGGGGATGAAACCCGGCCGAGGAAGCCGTACCCGGTCCTGAAGGAGCCCCTGATGTCGACGCTGCGCGTCACCGCCGAAGTGCTGACCATCCACGAACACCCCAACGCGGACGCCCTCGAACTGGCCCAGGTCGGCCTGTATCGGGCCGTCGTCGCGAAGGGCGCCTACCGAACCGGCGAGGCCGCCCTCTACATCCCCGAGCAGTCGGTGCTCCCCACCGGGCTGGTCGAGGAGCTGGGGCTGACCGGGCGGCTGGCGGGCAGCAGGTCGGACCGGGTGAAGGCGGTGCGGCTGCGGGGCGAGCTGTCACAGGGGATCGTGTGCCGCCCGAAGGCACTGGCGGACGTCGACCTGGCGCTCGCCGCGGCCGAGGGCGCCGACTTCGCGGAGCGGCTCGGCATCGTCAAGTGGGTGCCGCCGATCCCGCCGACCATGAGCGGCGAGGTCGAGGCGGCCCTGGATCTGCTGCCGTGGGTCGACATCGAGAACATCCAGCGCTACCCCGACATCTTCGAACCCGGCGAGCCGGTGGTCCTGACCGAGAAACTGCACGGCACGGCGTGCCTGCTGACGTACGTCGCGGACGAGGAGCGGGTGTACGTCTCCTCGAAGGGCTTCGGCGCGAAGTCCCTCGCCCTGGCGGAGGACCCTCGCAACCTGTACTGGCGTGCCGTGCGGGGCCACCGGGTCGCCGAGGCGGCGGCCGGGCTCGCCGAGCGACTGGGCGCCCGTCGGATCGGGATCTTCGGCGAGGTGTACGGAGCGGGCGTGCAGGACCTGACGTACGGCGCGGACGGGCGACGCGACACCCTTGGATACGCGGTGTTCGACGTGTCCGCGGAGATCGACGGGACGCTGCGCTGGCTGGATGCGGCGGAGCTGCTGGAGGGCCGACTGCCCCTCGTCCCCCGCCTGTTCGAGGGGCCGTACGACAGCGGCCGGGTCCTGGAGATCGCGACCGGCCGCGAGACGGTGTCCGGACGTGAGCTGCATCTGCGCGAGGGCGTGGTGATCCGGCCGGCCGTCGAGCGGTACAGCCCGGTGACGGGAGGACGGGCGATCGCCAAGGCGGTGAGCGGGGCGTATCTGACCCGGAAGGGCGGCACGGAGTACGAGTAGTCCGTCACCGCCCCCGAGCAGCCCTCGCCACCCCCGAGCAGTCCTTCACCGCCTTCGAGCAGCCCCTCACCGTCCCCGCTTGCGCTCCACCAGCAGTCGTGAGCCCGAGGCCCGTTCGCCGAAGACGTCGTCCGGGTTGGAGAGGACGCAGGTGGCGAGGGACAGACAGCCGCAGCCAATGCAGTCGGTGAGGTGGTCGCGGAGCCGGTTGAGCTGCTTGATGCGTTCGTCCAGCTCCGCACGCCACGCCTCCGAGAGGCGGGCCCAGTCCTCGCGGGTCGGGGTCCGCTCCTCGGGGAGCTCGGCGAGCGCCTCCCGGATGGTGGCCAGGGGGATGCCGACCCGTTGTGCCGCCCGGACGAAGGCGACGCGGCGCAGTGCGTCGCGGTGGTAGCGGCGCTGGTTGCCCGCCGTGCGACGGCTGCTGATCAGGCCCTTGGACTCGTAGAAGTGCAGGGCGGAGACGGCGGCGCCGCTGCGCGCGGCGAGCTGGCCGACCGTGAGCTCGTGGATCTTCTCGGGAATCTGCGGCACCCCTCGAACCCTACCCACCGCCGCGGACCCCGAGTCCGTTGACATCGACCCGACGGCCGACCATGCTAAGCAGTTGCTTAGACCTAAGACCTGGTGACCCGGGCAGTGAGTGACGCGAGAGGGCCGACAGACATGGCAGAGCCGAGGATCTTCACGTCCGCCGACGACCTGAAGGCGGCGGTGGGCGAGCAGTTGGGGTACACCGACTGGCTGGACGTCGACCAGAAGCGGATCGATCTCTTCGCGGAGGCCACCGGCGACCACCAGTGGATCCACGTCGACCCGGAGAAGGCCGCCGCCGGCCCCTTCGGCACGACCATCGCGCACGGCTACCTCACCCTGTCCCTGCTGCCGCTCTTCGGCCCCCAGCTGATCAAGGTCGAGAACGTCAAGATGGGCGTCAACTACGGGACGAACAAGGTCCGCTTCCCCTCCCCCGTGCCCGTCGGCTCGCGGCTGCGCGCCACCGCGAAGATCACCGGCGTCGAGGACGTCACCGGCGGCGTCCAGGTCAGCGTCGCCTTCACGGTGGAGCGCGAGGGCGGGGACAAGCCGGTGTGCGTGGCGGAGTCGGTGTCCCGGTACTACCTGTAAGTACCGGGACCACCTGTACTACCTGTAGGCGCTACTTCGCCGCGCCCACCATCCGCAGCACGAGGTCGGCGTACAGCGCGCCGACCTCGTCGGGCGTGCGGGGGCCTTCGACGTTGAACCAGCGGGCCACGTCGATGCAGAGGGACAGCACGGCGAGGGTCGTGCCGCGTACGTCCGGCACGTCGAACTCGCCGCTCGCCACGCCCTCCTCGATGATCCCGCGCACCTCGGCGTCGACCTGCCGGCGCAGGTCGAGGATCTCGGCGCGGGCCTCGGGGCCGAGCGCGTCCAGCTCGTACTGGACCACCCGCGCGGTGGTGCGCCGCCCGGCGTGCCAGCGCACGAAGGAGCTCACCGCCTCCGCGAGACGCCGGGTGGCGTCGCCGTCGCCGGCGGCCGCCGTGCGCAGGATGTCCAGCGCGCGGTCGTGGCCGATCCGGCTGATGCGGTGGAGCAGCTCTTCCTTGGTCTTGTAGTGGATGTAGAGGGCGGCCGGACTCATCCCCGCGCGGCCCGCGATGTCCCGGGTCGTCGTCGCGTGGTAGCCGCGCTCGGCGAAGGCCTCCACGGCGGCGACGAGCAGCCGCCGGGCCGCGTCAGGGGTGACCTCTTCCCACGGCTCGGTCTCGCCGCCGGTCGTCTCCGCCGCCGTAGTCATCGCTCGTTCGCCCCTCTCGGTACAGGAGCTCCACCATACCGCCGAAGCTGAGCGCCCGCTTAGAGTGCCCGCTCAGAGCTTTTCCGTCTGCTCAGAGCTTCCGTCCACTCAGAGCTTCCGTCCGCTCAGAGCTTCTCGAAGGGGCTGTAGGTCCGGGCCGCCGCGTCCTGCTTGTCCCTGATCACCTTGGCGAGGGTGAAGGCGGACGTCACGAGGTAGAGGACGGCGATCGCGAGGAAGCCGCGCACCCAGGCGTCGGCGTTCAGCTTGAAGATGCCGATGGCGGTCGCCGCCATCGCCACGGCGAAGGACGCGACCGCCTGGCCGTAGAAGGCGGCGGTGTTCTGCTTGACCGGTGTGTCACTCATGGGAGAAGCCTCGCCGGACGAGGCCCCCCGTCACATCCGTCGAGCTACTCAGAAGGTACTCAGAACGCCGAAACCCCGGTCAGCGCCCGCCCGATGACCAGCTTCTGGATCTGGCTCGTGCCCTCGTAGAGGGTCATCACACGGGCGTCGCGCAGGAGTTTGCCCGCCGGGTACTCGTCGATGTAGCCGTAGCCGCCGAAGACCTGGAGGGCGTTGTTGGCGGCGCGGACGGCGGCCTCCGAGGCGAAGAGCTTGGCCTTGGAGGACTCGATGGCGAAGGGCAGACCCCGGTCGATCAGGTCGGCCACCCGCCAGGTCAGCAGCCTCGCCGCGTCGACGTCGACCGCGATGTCGCTGATCAGCTCCTGGACGAGCTGGTGGTGGGCGATGCTCCGGCCGAACTGCTCGCGCTCGCCCGCGTACCGCACCGCCGCGTCCAGGGCGGCCTGCGCGATGCCGACGCACCCCGCCGCGACCGACATCCGCCCCTTGGCCAGCGCCGACATCGCGACCGAGAAGCCCTTGCCCTCCGGGGCGAGCAGCGCGGAGGCGGGCACCCGGACGTCGTCCAGGACCAGTTCCGCGGTCGTCTGGCCGCGCAGGCCGAGCTTGCCGTGGATGGTGCGGCGGGTCAGGCCGGGTGTGTCGGTCGGCACGAGGAAGGCGGAGACGCCCTTGTGGCCGGGGGCGTCGGTCGAGCGGGCGAAGAGCAGGACGACGTCGGCCCAGGCGCCGTTCGTGATGAACGTCTTGGCGCCGTTGACGACATACGAGTCGCCGTCGCGGACCGCGCGGGTCGTCAGGTTGCCCGCGTCCGAGCCGGTGCCGGGTTCGGTCAGGCCGAAGCAGCCGACGGCCTCGCCGGACGTCAGCCCCGGCAGCCAGCGCCGCTTCTGCTCCTCGCTCCCCCAGGCGGCGATCGTCTTGGCGACCAGCCCGAGCGAGACGGACACGATCCCGCGCACGGAGGAGTCCCCGCGGCCGAGTTCCTCCGTGACCAGGCAGTAGGCGAGATGGTCGCCGCCCGAGCCGCCGTACTCCTCGTCGACGGTCAGCCCGAGGAAGCCGACCTCGCCGAGCTTCTTGACGATGGACCGGTCCACCTCCTCGGCCCGGTCCCAGGCGACGACGTGCGGGGCGATCTCGCGCTCCACGAAGTCCCTGGCGAGCCGCTGGACGGCCGCCTGCTCCTCACTGAGCCCCAGATTCATGAATGCCCGCACCCTCGGATCAGCCGGATCAGCTGGATCGACGCCATAAATTAGCACTGCTAGTTTCTGTTCCGCAGCCCTACTATGTGCGCCATGGCCCGACCGCGCAAGCCCCTCCTGAGCACCGACCGGATCGTCGAGACCGCACGGGCGCTCGTGGACGCGGAAGGCCTGGCAGCCGTCTCCACGCGCCGGCTCGCCGCCGAGCTCGGGGTGAGCGGGCCCTCGCTCTACAACCACTTCCGCACCAAGGACGAGATCCTGGAGGCCGTCGCCGACTCGGTGAGCGCCCAGGTCGATCTGTCGATGTTCGAGGACGGCCGGGAGTGGCGGACCGCGCTGCACGACTGGGCCGCCTCCTACCGGGCCGCCCTGCGCGACCACCCGAACATCGTCCCGGTACTCGCCCAGGGCCCCGGCCGCCGCCCCGCCGGACTGCGCCTCGCCGACGCGGTGTACGGGGCGATGGTCCGCGCCGGCTGGCCGCCCTCGCAGGCCACCTCCATCGGCGCGCTGATGCGCTACTTCATCATGGGCTCCGCGCTCGGCTCCTTCGCCGGCGGCTTCGTCGACGACGTGAGCGCGTACGACCCCGCCGACTACCCGCACCTCGGCCAGGCCCACCTCCTGGCCGAGCAGCAGGAGAAGATCGACGAGCGCGCGTTCGAAACCGGCCTGACGGCCCTGCTGGACGGGCTGGCCCAACAGTTCGAACAACTCGGCTGACACGGTTCGGCGGGCACCGTTCGGCGGACGCCGAAGTGTCCGTCGCTCATGCTGGAACACGTGAGCATCAAGGACACCGGGAACCGCCGGGACGCACGGGCCCCGGGGCTGGCCGCCCTCGCCGGTCTCGTCGCCGACGAGACCCGGGCCGCCTGTCTGCTGGCCCTGCTCGACGGGCGGGCGTGGACCGCGGGCGAGCTGGCCCGGCACGCGGGAGTGGCCGCGTCGACGCTGAGCGAGCACCTCGGCAAGCTGGTCGCGGGCGGTCTGCTGGCCGAGGAACGACAGGGGCGGCACCGGTACGTACGGCTCGTCGACACCCGGATCGCCCAGCTGCTGGAGGACCTGGCCGCCGAGGTCGCCCCGGACCCCGCCCACCGTCCGCGCGGCCTGCGCGCCTCGACCGCCGGCTCGGCGATGGCCCGAGCCCGCACCTGCTACGACCACCTCGCCGGCCGCCTCGGCATCACCGTCACCGACGCCCTCACGGCCCAGGGACTGCTGGACATCGAGGGCCGGGTCGGGCTGACCGAAGCGGGGCTGCGGTGGTTCGCGGGCAACGGCATCGCGCTCGACCTCACCACCCGACGCCCGCTCGCCCGCGCCTGCCTCGACTGGACCGAGCGCCGCCCCCACCTGGCGGGCGCCGCAGGCGCGGCCCTGTGCCGGCACGCCCTCGACGCGGGCTGGTGCGTACGCATCGGCACGGAGCGTGCGGTGAAGGTGACTCCGTCGGGAGAGCGGGCGCTGCATGAGCTGCTCGGCATCGAGGCCGTCTCGCTCCGCTGAGGCGACCCACCGCGTGGCCACGACCGGCGACCACGCACCGGCAGACGCAGCCGACCGAAATCCGCGAGCTCTTCGACCCTCGCCTTCGTAGTCTCAGGAGAATGATGACTCCCCGCCACACCCCTCTGCTCGCAGGCGCCGCGGCCACCGTGACCGTGGTCCTGTGGGCCTCCGCCTTCGTGTCGATCCGCAGTGCGGGCGACGCGTACTCGCCCGGGGCGCTGGCGCTCGGACGGCTGGTCTGCGGGGCCGTGGTGCTGGGGGTCATCTGCGCCGTACGGCGTGCGGGGTGGCCGCCGAGGTCGGCCTGGCGCGGGATCGCCGTGTCGGGCGTGCTGTGGTTCGGCTTCTACATGGTGGTGCTCAACTGGGGCGAGCAGCAGGTGGACGCGGGGACGGCGGCCCTGGTCGTCAACATCGGGCCGATCCTCATAGCCCTGCTCGGCGCACGGCTGCTCGGGGACCCGATGCCGCCGCGGCTGCTGGCCGGGATGGCGGTGTCGTTCACCGGCGCGGTGGCCGTGGGGCTGTCGATGTCGGGCGAGGGCGGCGCGTCGGTGCTCGGGGTGGTCCTGTGTCTGCTCGCCGCCGTCGGCTACGCGGGCGGGGTGGTCGCACAGAAGCCGGCGCTGGCCCGGGCGAGCGCGCTGCAGGTGACGACGTTCGGGTGTCTCGTCGGGGCGGTGGTGTGTCTGCCGTTCGCCGGGCAGTTGGCGCACGAGGCGGCCGACGCGCCACTGTCGGCGACGCTCAACATGGTCTACCTGGGCGTCTTCCCGACCGCGCTCGCCTTCACCACCTGGGCGTACGCCCTGGCCCGGACGACGGCGAGCCGTATGGGAGCGACGACGTACGCGGTGCCCGCGCTGGTCGTGCTGATGTCGTGGCTGGCGCTGGGCGAGGTGCCGGGGGCGCTCACGCTGGCGGGCGGGGCGCTGTGTCTCGCGGGGGTGGCCGTGTCCCGGTCGCGGTCGAAGGCAGGTGCGCTGCCGGCCGCGGCGCCGGAGCGGGCTCCGGGGCCGCGGCCCGAGCGGGACCTCGATCGCGAGGCTTCCTAGCGGCTCCCGGAAGCTTCCCGGCGGCTTCTAGAAGACCACCAGCGCCCGGCCGCCCTTGCCGGCCAGCATGTTGTCGAAGGCCGCCGGGATGCCGTCCAGGGCGATCCGCTCGGTCACCAGGGCGGAGAGGTCCAGGCGGCCGGCCCGTACGTGCTCGGCCAGGACGAGGAGGTCCTCGGCCGGGTTGGAGTTGCCGTACACGCAGCCGGACAGGGTCCTGCCCCAGTGGAAGAGTTCCAGCGCGTTGAAGGTGACCTGCTGGTCCTTGCCGCCGATGCCGACGACCGTGGTGCGGCCGCCGCGTCGGGTGGACTCCCAGGCGGTGCGGATGGTGACCGCGCGGCCCACGCACTCGACGGCCACGTCGACGCCCTGCTTCCCGGTGAGGGCGCGGACCTCACGGGCGGTCTGCGCGGAGGCGACGACGTACTCGGTGGCGCCCGCCGCCCGCGCCAGCTCCTCCTTCTCCGGGGAGACGTCGACGGCGACGATCGTCGAGGCGCCGGCGATGCGGGCCGCCTGGAGGGTGGCCAGGCCGACCCCGCCGACGCCGAAGACGGCGACCGTCTCGCCGGGCCGGACCCGCGCGGAGTGGTGGATCGCGCCGTAGCCGGTGAGCACCGCGCAGCCGAGGAGGGCCGCGTCGGTGAGCGGGATGCCGTCGGGCAGGGGCAGCAGACAGGAGGCCGGGACGACCGTCTCCTCGGCGAAGGCGGCGACGTTCAGGCCCGGGTGGAGGTCGGCGCCGTCCGCCGTGCGGGCGTAGACCTCGGCGGCGCCGTTGAGGGCGTTGGCGCACAGCCAGACCTCGCCGAGCGAGCAGGCATGGCAACGTCCGCAGGACGGAGCCCAGTTGAGGACGACGCCATCGCCGGGCGCGAAATGTTCGACTCCCTCGCCGACGGAGACGACCGTGCCGGCGCCCTCGTGTCCCAGGACCGCGGGGACCGGCACCCGCATGGTGCCGTCGGACAGGGACAGGTCGGAGTGACAGACGCCGACGGCGGCGAGCCGGACGCGGACCCGGCCGGGGCCGGGCTCCGGAAGGTCGATCTCCGTGATCTCCAACGGAGCGCCGACGGCGGGCAGTACGGCGGCACGGACGAGGGGTCGGGCGGCGGCTCGGACGGCCATGGCGGGCTGACTCCCTTAGAACTGGAGGGACTTGGTCTGGAGGTACTCGGCGAGACCGTGCGCGCCGAGTTCGCGGCCGACGCCCGACTGCTTGTAGCCGCCGAAGGGGGCGAGGGGGTTGAAGCGGCCGCCGTTGATGTCGACCTGGCCGGTGTCCATCCGACGGGCGAAGGCCACCGCCGCCGCCTCGTCGCCGGCCCAGACGGAGCCCGCGAGCCCGTACACCGTGCCGTTGGCGATCCGCAGGGCGTCGTCCTCGTCCTCGTAGCGCAGGACGGTCAGGACCGGGCCGAAGATCTCCTCCTGGGCGACGGTCATGTCGGGGGTCACATCGCGGAAGACCGTGGGGCTGACGAAGTAGCCCTGTTCGCGCGGGGCTTCGGGGCCACCCGCGACCAGCCGCGCCCCCTCGGCCACGCCCTTCTCGATGTAACCGCGCACCCGCGCCTGCTGCGCGGCGCTCACGACCGGGCCGATGCGCTCGCCGTACTTGGCGGCCGCCGCCGCGGCGAGCTCGACCGCCGCCTCGTACTGGTCGCGGTGGACGAGCATCCGGGTCCAGGCGCTGCACGTCTGGCCCGAGTTGGACATCACGTTGGCGACGCCGACGTTGACCGCCTTGGCGAGGTCCGCGCCGGGCAGGATGACGTTGGCGGACTTGCCGCCGAGTTCGAGGGCGGCCTTCTTGACGGCCGCGCCCGCCGTCGCGGCGATCCGCTTGCCCACGGCCGTGGAGCCGGTGAAGGAGACCAGGTCGACGTCGGGGTGTTCGGCGAGCGCCTGGCCGGCGACCGGGCCGAGGCCGGTGACGAGGTTGAAGACGCCGGCCGGGACGCCCGCCTCATGGACCGCCTCGGCGAAGAGCTGGGCGGTGAGCGGGGTGTCCTCGGCGGGCTTCAGGACCACGGTGCAGCCCGCGGCGAGCGCCGGGGCGACCTTGGCGACGATCTGGTGGAGCGGGTAGTTCCAGGGGGTGATCGCGCCGACCACGCCGATCGGCTCGTGGAAGACGGTCGAGTTGCCGACCCGCTCCTCGAAGGAGTGGGTCGCGGCCAGTTCGGCGTAGGAGCCCGCGACCGCGATCGGCACGGCCGCGTGGACCGCCTGGGAGAAGGCCAGGGGCGAGCCGAGTTCGGCGGTGACGGTCTCGGCGATCTCTTCCTTGCGGGCGACCAGGACGTCCCGGAGTGCGGTCAGCCGGGCCGCGCGCTCGGCGGGCGGGGTCGCGGCCCAGCCCGGCAGGGCGGCGCGGGCGGCCCGTACGGCGGCGTCGACGTCGACGGCGTCGCCCGCCGGGACCCGGCCGATCACCTGCTCGTCCACCGGGTTGACGACCTCGATCACGTCCTGGCCCGCGGCCGGGCGCCATGCGCCGTCCAGGTAGATGCCGTCGTGTGCCTTCATCGCGTTCCCTCCGGGCGGTGCTCGTCGTCCGCGACCTAAACTAGCGTCGATAGTTTTGAGGCACCAGAGGACACCGGGGGGCGCTGGAGTACGCCTCGTCACCCGTCCAGGTCGTCCAGGTCCGGTAACCGGTCCGGGGCCGGGCTGATGCGCTCGCCGTGCTGGTCGAAGACGAAGAGATGGGCGATGTCGACGAGGAGCGGGATCTGCATGCCGTGGCGGAGGTCGTAGTCGGGGGTGGTGCGCACGACGAGGTCGCCGAGCGCTCGGCTCTCGGGGACGCCGGGCGACGGGCCCTTCCCCGACGGCTCGTCCAGGACCACGACCGGCCCGGCGCGCAGGCCGCCCGCGCGCTCCCGCAGCCGGCCGAGCACCCCGCCGCGCTCGCGGCGACGCCGCCGCGACAACGGCTGCGGGACGGGCCGCGGGGCCTCCAGATCCTCGACGAGAGCGGGCCGGGAGCCGGTGTTGAAGTGGACGAGCACCTCATGTCCCTGGAACTCGACGTGCTCCACGAGGCCGGTGATGTGCGTCTCGCCGGGCCGGGCGTCGGCGGGCGTGGCGATGCGGACGGCCTCCGAGCGCAGTCCGACGATCACCTCACGCCCCTGCTGCACACGCAGCAACTTGTGGTCCGGGGAGAGGGGTTCGGGCAGCCGGAGGGCCTGCTTGCCGAGACTGATCGTCATCGCCCCGTCGAGCGGGGCACGCACCACCCCGCGCAGCAGGTTGATGCGCGGGGTGCCGATGAAGGCGGCGACGAAGACGTTGCGCGGCAGCGCGTAGACCGCACGCGGGGTGCCCACCTGCTGGAGGACTCCGCCGCGCAGTACGGCGACCCGGTCGCCGAGCGACATGGCCTCGGCCTGGTCGTGTGTGACGTAGACCGTCGTGACGCCCAACTCCCGGGTCAGCTTGGAGATCTCGGCCCGCAGATGGTTGCGGAGCTTGGCGTCGAGGTTGGACAGCGGCTCGTCCATCAGAAAGGCGGAGGGGTGCCGGGCGATGGCCCGCCCCATGGCGACCCGCTGCCGCTCGCCGCCGGAGAGCTGGGGGGGGATGGGGGTCCCCCCGCTCGAGCGAAGCCGAGAGTGGGGGAGGTCGAGGAGGTCCTCGATGCCGAGCATCCGGGCGGTGGCGTCCACGCGCGGGGCCGGGTCGGCGCCGGGCGTCTCGATGCGCAGCGGGAAGCCGATGTTGTCGCGGCCGGTCATGTTCGGATAGAGGGCGAAGTTCTGGAAGACCATCGCGATGTCCCGACCCGAGGGCTCCAGGTCGTTCGCGTACGCGCCGTCGAGCCGCAGCTCGCCCTCGGTGATGTGCTCCAGCCCCGCGATCATCCTGAGCACGGTGGACTTCCCGCACCCGGAGGGGCCCAGCAGCACGAGGAACTCGCCGGGCGCGATGTCCAACGACAGCCGGTCCACGACCCGGCTGCCTCGGACATGGACCTTGCTGACGTCGTGCAGAGAGATGGCGCGTGTCATGAGAAGCGTCCCGGAGACTCGGCTTGTGAGTCACGGAAGCTAACGGACTGTACGCACCCGCGGAAGAGAGGGGACCGAATCGGACACCCCCGTCCGATACCCGAGAAACCGGACTGCCTGATTCGGCGGGCGGGCGCGGTCCCGGCCGGGCGGGGCCGCCGGTCGCGGGGCGGTGGGTCAACGGGTCGCTGTCAGATGGGCGAAGACCACGACGTTGCTGGTGTAGCCCGTCGCATGGCGGAAGAGGCCGCCACAGGTGAGGACGCGGAGCTCGGGGCGGCGGGTCGGGCCGTAGACCTCCTTGTCGGGGAAGGTGGCCTTGTCGAAGACCCGTACCCGGTCCACGGTGTAGACGGCGGTGCGCCCGTCCGCGCGCCGGGCCTCGATCCTGGCGCCCCGGGCCACCCGCGCGAGGCCGGCGAAAACCGCGGGGCCGGTCTTGGTGTCGCGGTGTCCGACGGCGACGGCCGTGCCCCGCTCTCCCGGAGTGGGGCCGCCCGCGTACCAGCCGACGAGCTTGGGCCTGTCGAGCGGCGAGGTCCCGAGGTGCCGGTCGGAGCCGAGCCGCAGCGGGACGATCGGCGCGACAATGCCCAGCGAGGGCACGCGCAGGGTCGTCGCCGGGGACCTGGGCAGCGGGCGGGGAGGGGGCTTGCGGGGCTCGGACGCCTTGTTGCCCGCCGTCCGCTCGTCCTCGTCGGCGCCGCCCCCGGCGGCCGAGGCGGCCGGGGCCCCGGCCTGTGCCGGTGCGACCGGAACGTCGTGCCCCCCGCACCGGACTCCCGCCGTCACCAGGACGACCGCGAGCGCGGCCGTCCTGGTGAGGCGAAACGCACGAGTCCGGTACCAGGGCCTGCGTGCGCGCCTACGCGGCACCGTGCGTGCGCCGGCGGGTCAGTCGGAAGTACGCGACGCCGCCCACGGCCACCAGACCGACGGCCGCGGCTCCGGCCAGCGGGGTGAAGGCCTGCGTGGTGTCGGCGAGGCCGCCGCCGCCCGCGTGGACGCCGCCCTCCGGACCGCCGCTCTTCTCACCGCTCCAGGCGCTGCCGCTCTGGCCGGCGCCCTGCCCCGTGGCGGTCTGACCCGGGGCGGTCTGACCCGTTGCGGCCCCACCCGTCGCGGCCCCACCCGTCGCGGCCTGACCCGTGGTGGTCTGACCTGTCGCAGCCTGACCTGTCGCAGCCTGACCCGTCGTGGTCTGATCGGCAGCCGACTGGCCGGCGGCGGTCTCGCCGGCCGCGGTCTGGCCGGTGCCGGTCTGGCCTGCAGCGGTCTGGCCGGTGGGAGTCTCGTCGCCGTCGGCCCGGCCGCCGCCCCGGCCGCCCGGGGCCGCGGCCTCCCGGCCGTCGTCCGTGATCGGCCGGTTCGGACCCCGGCTCCCGCCGCGCCCCTCCTCACGGCAGTTGATCCTGAAGACCTTCACCCTGGTCGAGGCGACGACCCCGCCCGAGGCGGAGGGAAGGTCCCAGCTGAGCGTGTACGAGCCCTCGGCCAGCCCCAGCGTGTCGGTGTGCCCGGCGCCCTGGGTCAGGTTGATGGTGCCGGTCACGGTGGCGGTGCCTTCCGTGGGGGGCTTCGCCTGGATGGTGTAGGAGACGGACCTGAGGTCGGCGAAGTTCGCGGCGTCGAGGTAGAAGCGGCAGGCCACCGGGTCGTCCTTGGAGACGCCTGGGGGTACCTGCTCGCGGTGGATCCTGATGTCGCCGGCTTCCCCTACGGCCGTGGCGGACGGCGCGGCGAGGCAGGTGAATCCCGCCGCGGCCAGCACCGTGAGGGCCGTGGCGCCGAGGCGGGAGCCGCGGGCGGACGGGAGCGTCGAGGTGGACATGCGCATTCCTCCGAGTCAGGACGATTTTCATACAAATCGTTCTTGCACCTGACTCTCTTTCACATCGACGCCCCCGACTGTGGGAGCGCCGCCCGACGCGCCGTCAGACATCGCTCGACCGGCGCAATCCCGATCTGGAGCGCCGTCCGGCCGGGGTTGCCCCCGAGTCCCCTCCCCCGCGCGGCTCTCCCGGCGACCGCACCGCGACCCCGGACGACATCAGCAGCAGCACCCCCAGCATCACGAACGGCGCGGCCACGCCCGCGACCCCGGCCACCAGACCTGCCGCGGCGGGCGCGGCGACCTGGCCGAGCCGGTTGCCGGTGAGGCGCAGCGCGAGGGCGGTGGACCGGGCGCCGTCGGGTGCGGCCTGGACGACCGTCGTCATGGACAGCGGCTGCCCTACGCCGAGGCAGAAGCCCAGCAGTGCGAGGATCACGCCCAGCCCCCAGACCGGCACCGGAAGCGCGATCCCGGCGCACAGCACGGCCGCCAGCAGACAGGTCACGGTGAGCAGCGCGGTCCGGCCGAGCAGCCGCAGCAGCGGGGTGAGGACGAGCCGACAGGCGATGGAGGCCGCCGCGCGGACGCTGAGCAGGATGCCGATCACGGACGGCGCGATGCCCCGGTGTTCGCCGACCACCGGCAGGTAGGCGGTGAGGATGTCGGTCGCGGACAGCACGGAGAGGCTGATGAGGATGCCGGCGGGGACGCCCCGGGCGTGCAGGATCCGGCCGACGGGGACGCGATCGCCGTTGCCCGTACGGGACTTGGGCCGCGTGTCGCGGTGTTCGATGCGCCACAGCGAGGTGAACGCGACGGCACAGCCCGCCCCCGCGACGAGCAGGGCCAGCGCGCTGCTGCCCACCATGTCGGGACCGCCGATCAGCGCTCCGGCCGCTATGGGGCCGATCAGCTGGCCGAGGGAGGCGCCGATGGTGAAGTGGCCGAAGTTGCGGTCCTGTTCGTGCGGCGCGGACTGGCGGGCGACCAGCGACTGGGAGCCGATGACGAAGCAGAGGTGACCGAGGCCCATCACCCCGCTCCACAGGGCCATCGTCCACAGCGAACCGGCGAGGCCGCTCAGCACGCAGCCGCCGGATATGAGGACCACGCCGACGGGCAGCAGGGGCGCGCAGCGGCCGTGGTCGGTGCGTCGGCCGAGCGGCACGGCCGCGAAGAGGGGCAGCAGCGCGTACACGCCGGCGATGACGCCGACCGCCCGCTCGTCGGCGCCGAGCGCGAGGGCCCGGTAGGAGACGGCGGGCCGGGCCATCGACACCGCCCCCTGCGCGAAGCCGAAGGCGATGACGAGACGGAGCAGCCAGCCGCGGTTCCTACCGGGCCTCACAAGTTCCTCCATGGGTGGGTCAGATGATCCCGAACAGCATGCCCGCACCGAGGATCACCAGGCAGGTGAGGGCGGCCCACTTGACGACGAACCTGGTGTGGTCGCCGAACTCGACCTTCGCCATGCCGACGAGGACGTAGACGGCCGGGACCAGCGGGCTGGACATGTGCAGGGGCTGGCCGACGAGCGAGGCGCGGGCCATCTCCAGCGGGGAGACACCGTGTGCCGCACCGGCCTCGGCGAGGACGGGCAGGACGCCGAAGTAGAAGCCGTCGTTCGACATGAAGTAGGTGAGCGGGAGGCTCAGGACGCCGGTGACGAGCGCCATGTGCGGGCCCATGCCGTCCGGGATGTTGTCCACCATCCACTTGGCCATGTGGTCGACCATTCCGGTGCCCTTGAGCACACCGGTGAAGACGGCGGCGGCGAAGACCATGCCGGAGACGTTGAGGACGTTGTCGGCGTGGGCGGCGAGCCGCTCCCGCTGGGACGGGATGTGCGGGAAGTTGACGGTGAGGGCGAGCGCGGCGCCGAGCAGGAACAGCACCGGGATCGGCAGCCACTCCATGATCATGGCGGTCAGCAGGGAGACCGTGAGCAGCGCGTTGAACCAGTACAGCTTGGGGCGCAGGGTGGCCCGGTGCGGGTCGAGGCCCTTGAAGTCGTCCTCGTCCTCGTCCTCGGCCTCGTCGCCGAGCGCGACGGCGCCGCCGGAACCTCCGACCGGGGCAGCGACCTTGTCGGCGCCGGAGCCGCCGCCGGCGCCCACGAGCACGGACTCCGTCTGCTCGACCTTCTCCTCCACCAGCGTCTTCTCGTCCACCAGCGCCTCGTCCAGCGTCAGCACGCCGAGCCGGGCGCGCTCGCGGCGGCCGAGGACGTAGGAGAGGGCGATGACGAAGAGCAGGCCCACGGCCAGCGCCGGGATCATCGGCACGAAGATGTCGCTGGCGTCGAGCTTCAGCGCGGTGGCGGCACGGGCGGTCGGCCCGCCCCAGGGCAGCGTGTTCATGACGCCGTTGGCCATGGCCGCGACGCCGGTCATCACGACCAGGCTCATCTTCAGGCGCTTGTACAGCGGGTACATCGCCGAGACGGTGATCATGAAGGTGGTGGAGCCGTCGCCGTCCAGGGAGACGATCGCGGCGAGCAGCGCCGTGCCGACGACGATGCGCAGCGGGTCGGCCTTGCAGAACTTCAGGATGCCCCGAACGATCGGGTCGAAGAGGCCGACGTCGATCATCACACCGAAGTAGACGATCGCGAACATGAGCATCGCCGCCGTGGGGGCGAGGCCGGTGACGCCGTCGATGACGTAGTCACCGAGCTTGGCGCCCTTCCCGACGAAGACGCAGAACAATGCCGGGATCAGTACGAGCGCCGCGATCGGCGACATCTTCTTCAGCATGATCAGGACCAGGAAGGTCGCGATCATGGCGAAGCCGAGGATGGTCAACATGAATGGATACCTAACGTTCGCCCTTGAACATCCCACCTGGGGGTCGGCGGTGGGTTGACGTTAGGTCCGTTCAAACGGTGTTAACAAGACGTTGACGTGCGAGCAATAAGCGCAAAACTCCAGGTCACGGCTTTGCTCAGCTCACAGGGTCAGTACCGCGGCGCATTCCACCGGCACTCCGTTGAGGACCGCGTTGCCGGACAGGGGGTCGAGCAGGCTGCCGTCGAGGAGCTGGTTGACGTTGACGCCGGGGTCGACGGCGGCGTGGCTGAGTCGGGTGCCGGGTCGGTCGTGGCCCCAGCCGTGCGGCAGGCTGACGACGCCCCGGCGCACGCCGTCGGTGACCTCGGCCGGCGCGGTGACCTCTCCCCCGGCGCCCTTCACCCGCACCGGCGCCCCGTCGCGCACACCGAGCCGTTCGGCGTCCTCGGGGTGGATGTGCAGGGTGCAGCGGTTGGTGCCGCCGGTGAGGGCGGGGACGTTGTGCATCCAGCTGTTGTTGGACCGCAGATGCCGCCGCCCGACGAGGACGAGGCCGTCGGGCTCTCGCCGCAGGCCCTCGCGCAGGCGCGGGAGATCGTCGACGATCGGCTGCGGGAGCAGTTCGATCCGTCCGCTGCGGGTCTTCAGCGGCTGGGGCAGACGGGGGCGCAGCGGCCCGAGGTCGATGCCGTGCGGGGCGGCGAGCAGCCGGGCCAGGCCCAGTCCGTCCGGGCGGGCGCCGAAGCCGTCGCCGTAGGGGCCGAGGCGCAGCATCATGTCGAGGCGGCGCTCGGGGCCGCTCTCGCCGGTGAGCTGCGAGGCGAGCTCCTGGGGGTCGCGGCCGTGCACGGGCGAGTGCGCTTCCCGGACGGCCTTGCCGAGGGTCTGGCCGATGACCAGGTCGTCGACGGCCGACGGGTCCGCGCCGTGCATGCCGGTCGCGGCGAGGGTCAGCCGGGCGAGGATCTCGGTCTCGGCCATCCGGCCCGGCTCCAGCGGGACGGGGGCGCGGTTGTAGCGGACCTGGTTGCGGACGGCGAGGGTGTTGAAGGCGAAGTCGTGGTGCGGGCTCTGCGAGGGCGGCGGCGGGGGCAGTACGACGTCGGCGTGGCGGGAGGTCTCGTTGAGGTAGGGGTCGACGCTGACCATGAAGTCGAGTGAGCCGAGCGCCTTGTCGAGCCGGTCGCCGTCCGGGGCGGACAGCACGGGGTTGGCGGCGACGGCGACGAGCGCGCGGATCGGCTCGCCCTCCGGCGTCGCGGTGTCGATCTCCTCGGCGAGCGCGGACAGCGGCAGCTCGCCCTTGGCCTCGGGGTGCCCGCTCACCCGGGAGCGCCAGCGGGCGAGCTGGAAGCCGTGGCCGGGGCCGGCCGGACGGGGGTTCCGGTCGGTGGCGGCCTGTGGGAAGAGCGCGCCGCCGGGCCGGTCCAGGTTGCCGGTGAGGATGTTGAGGACGTCGACGAGCCAGCTGGCGAGGGTGCCGTAGGGGACCGTGCAGCTGCCGATGCGGCCGTAGACGGCGGCGGTGGGGGCGGCGGCGAGTTCGCGGGCCAGGGTGCGGATGAGCGCGGCGTCCACGTCACAGGCGGCGCTGACGGCCTCGGGGGTGAAGTCCGTTACGGACTCGGCGAGTTCGTCGAGGCCCTCGATGTGCGGGGCCAACTCCCCCAGGTCCACCAGGCGTTCCTCGAACAGCGTGTACGCCATCGCCGCGAGGAGCAGCGCGTCCGTGCCCGGCCGGATCGCGATGTGCCGGTCGGCGAGCTTCGCGGTGCGGGTGCGGCGCGGGTCGATGACCGTGAGGGCGCCGCCGCGGGCCTTGAGCGCCTTGAGCTTGCCGGGGAAGTCGGGGGCGGTGCACAGACTCCCGTTGGATTCCAGGGGGTTGGCGCCGATCAGCAGGAGATGGTCGGTGTGGTCGAGGTCCGGCACCGGGATCGCGTTTGCGTCGCCGAAGAGCAGTCCGCTGGAGACGTGCTTGGGCATCTGGTCGACGGTGGAGGCGGTGAAGAGGCTGCGGGTGCCGAGGCCGGCGATCAGGACGGTCGGGTAGAGCGCGCCGGCCATGGTGTGCACGTTGGGGTTGCCGAGGACGACACCGACGGAGTTCGCCCCGTACCGCTCGACGACCGGCCGGATCCCGGCGGCCACGGCGTCGAAGGCCTCCTGCCAGGTGGCCTCCCGCAGTTCGCCGTCCCGGCGCACGAGGGGTGTCCGGAGCCGGTCGGGGTCGCCGTCGACCGCGCCGAAGGAGGCGCCCTTGGGGCAGATGAACCCCTTGCTGAAGACGTCCTCCCGGTCCCCGCGGGCGCCGGTGACCTTCGTCCCCTCGATGGTGAGCGTCAGCCCGCAGGTGGCCTCGCACAGGGGGCAGATTCGCAGGGCGGTGCGGGACACGGGTCCTCCTGGAGCGGCGGCAACGATGACGCACGGACTGCCACCGAGCATACCGACCGGTACGCAGGGAGGGGAGGGGTCTTCGGGCGACCGCTCAGTCCAGCACCCGCGCCAGATACGACCGCAGCAGCACGCGCGTCTCGTCGATCACCTTGGCGTCGCCCTCCGGATCCACCCGGAAGGCCAGGTGGACGAGGGTGTCGGCGGTCTCCACGGCGATCAGGAAGGTGCGGCGCAGGTCGTCGTCGGGCTCCCGGACGAGATAGTCGGAGAGCAGGGCGGTGAGGCGGTCGGCGACGCGGTGGTTGGGCTCGGCGTGCCGGGCGCCGACCGGGATCTGGTTGCCGAAGTCGACGAGGGAGAACCCGGGCGCGGTGCGCTTCATGGCCAGGTACTCGTCGAGCACGGCGTCCATGGCGGCCCGCCAGTCCCCCCGGCGGGCCCCCTTGAGCCGCTCCGTGACGCGCTCGGAGTAGCGCTCGAGGTTGCGCTGCGCGAGCGCGTCGGCCATCTGCCGCTTGTTGCCGAAGAAGCGGTAGACGGAGCCGATGGGGACGCCGGCGCGCTCGGCGACGGCGCGGGTGCTCAGGTCGTCGTAGCCGACCTCGTCCAGCAGGTCGGCGCAGGCGTCGAGAATCCTGGTCAGCCGTTCGGCACTGCGCCGCTGCACGGGCGCACGACGGAGGGATGTCGCTTGGGGCACGGACTTCATGATGCCTTTCCGCCGCGGCCAGGTGAACCTCGCCCCTCGATACGGAGAAAGATGCCTGATGCACTCACAGGGAGGGCGGGCGCGGGCAGGGCACTCAGGACGCGGGCTCGGACGCCGTGACGTCCGCCGTGCTCTGCACCGGCTTGCCGTCCACCGCCCACACCGTGCCGTCGTCCGCGTACAGCCGGGCGGTGACCTCGTGCGTGCCGTGCGGGAGGTAGCCGGCCGGGATGCGGTAGGCCGGGGTGCGCAGGTCGGCGACCGGCGCGTCGTCCACGAAGAGCCGGGCGACGCCCTGGCCGTGGACCGCCCGCGGCTTCGCCCCGGCGGCGGGCGTGAACCGGAAGTTCTCCACCTTCAGGCGGACGTCCCAGCTGCCGTCGGCCTCGGGCTCCACCTCGACGCCGACCTCGGGAGCCCCCTTCTTCTCCACCTCCCGGTAGTGCCGGCCTTCGCCGTCCGTGTCCTTGAGGACCTTGCCCACGGGCGACGGGGAGACCGACGCCGCGGTCGTCGCCTCCTGCCCCTCATGGGCATCACTGGTGCCACAGCCCGCGGATCCGGTCAGCAGCAGGACACAGACCGCGGCCACGGCAAGGCTTCCGCGCGTCCACGACATGCGGGGGAGCGTAGAACAACGGACCGACACGCGGATCCCCCTGGGGTCGGGTTCCGGCCGTCTTGATCGTCCTCCAGGAGGAGGACCGCCGCACCTCTTGCACCCGGGAAAACGCAATCCTACGGTGATACATAGGAATCAGGGTCAGGGATCAGGATCGGCGAGCAGGGATCGGCGATCCAGGAGTCGGAGAGTGGGGCGAGCATGAGCAGCGGGGACGCACGCAAGACGGCCGAGGGGTTGAGCTACCTCTCGGGGTTCGGGAACGAGCACGCTTCCGAGGCCGTCCCGGGCGCTCTGCCCGACGGCCGCAACTCGCCCCAGCGCGCGCCCCTCGGCCTGTACGCGGAGCAGCTCAGCGGCGCCGCGTTCACCGAGCCGCGCGCCCACAACCGCCGCTCGTGGCTGTACCGGATCCGCCCGTCGGCCGCGCACCCGGCGTTCACCCGCGTCGAGGACGGCGCGATCGGCACCGGCCCCTTCGCCCAGACCGTCCCCGACCCCAACCGGCTGCGCTGGAACCCGCTGCCCGAGCCGCCCGCGGGCACGGACTTCCTGGCCGGGCTGTGGACCCTCGGCGGCAACGGCGACGCCGCGCAGCGCAGCGGCATGGCCGTGCACCTGTACCACGCGAACACGTCCATGGAGCGCGTCCTCAGCGACGCCGACGGCGAGCTGCTGATCGTCCCCGAGCGGGGCGGGCTGCTGCTGCGCACGGAGTTCGGGCTGCTGCACGCCGAGCCCGGCGAGGTCGCGCTGATCCCGCGCGGGGTCCGCTTCCGCGTCGACCTGCTGGACGGCTCCGCGCGCGGCTACGTCTGCGAGAACTACGGCGCCCCCTTCCGCCTCCCCGACCTCGGCCCGATCGGCGCCAACGGCCTCGCCAACCCCCGTGACTTCCGGGCGCCCCTGGCCGCGTACGAGGACGTCGAGGGCCCGGTGGAGGTGGTCAACAAGTTCTGCGGCCACCTCTGGGGCGCGACGTACGACCACTCCCCGCTGGACGTCGTCGCCTGGCACGGCACCCATGTGCCGTACGTCTACGACCTGCGCCGCTTCAACGTCATCGGGACCATCTCCTACGACCACCCGGACCCGTCGATCTTCACGGTGCTGACGTCGCCGTCGGACACCCCGGGCCTCGCCGGCGTCGACTTCGTGGTCTTCGCCCCGCGCTGGCTGGTCGGCGAGGACACCTTCCGGCCGCCGTACTTCCACCGGAACGTGATGAGCGAGTACATGGGCCTGATCGAGGGCGCGTACGACGCGAAGGCGGAGGGCTTCGTGCCGGGCGGCGGCTCGCTGCACAACATGATGTCCGCGCACGGCCCGGACCGGGAGACGTTCGACCGGGCGAGCGCCGCCGAGCTGAAACCGCAGCGGATCGACGACGGGCTGGCGTTCATGTTCGAGACGCGCTGGCCCATCGCCCTCACCCCGCACGCGGCCGAGGCGGACTGTCTGCAACAGCGCTACGACGACGTGTGGCAGGGCCTCGAACGCCACTTCCGCCCGGCCGACTTCCCGCCGTCCGACGGCACATTGCACTGAACGTTCCCGACCGGTACGGATAGCCCCGTGACCTCCTTCGCGCCGGACTCGATCGTCCTCACCCGCAAGCTGCCGCTCTGGTACCAGGTGTCGCAGTCGCTGCGCGCCTCGATACTCGGCCGCTCGCCCCGGGACCCCCTCCGGCTGCCCACCGAGGAGCAGTTGGCGGGGCACTACGGGGTGAGCGTGCTGACCATGCGACAGGCGCTGAAGGAGCTGGAGGACGAGGGGCTGATCACCCGGCACCGCCGCCGCGGCACGTTCATCGAGCCGACCGCGAGGCGCGGCGCCCCGGTCCGGCTGCTCGGCTCGGTCGACGCGATCGTGGCCCAGCAGTCCGGCATGGCGACGCAGCTCCTCGACCACGGCCGGGCGCCCGCCCCCGCCGAAGTCGCCGAGCACTTCCCGGATCTGGCCGAGGTGGCCACGTACCACCGCCTCAGGAGCGACGAGAAGACGGGCGAGCCGACCAACCACGCCCGCAACTACGTCCGTCCGGAACTCGCCGCCCGGATCGACCCCGACGACCTGGTGCGCTGGCCCATGACGAAGGTGCTGCGGGACGTCGTGGGCGCGGACATCAGCCGGATCACGGACACGGTCGAGGCGCGGCTGGCGGACCCGGAGACGGCCCGGCTGCTCCGGGTCCCGCTGCTGAGCCCGATCCTGCACTACACGGGCGTCACCTATGACGCGGGCGGCCGGGTCCTCGACGCGGCCGTCATCCACTACCGGGGCGACCGTTTCTCGTTCACCGTCACGCTCGACGCGACCTGACCGGCCGGGCGCGAGCCGTCGTACCATGCCCAGCGTGACGCCCGACGACGCTCCGCCGCTGGCGGACCTCATGCCGTGGTCCGTCGCACCGCCGCGGCTCGGCCGGGGGTGGCCGACGGACCCCGACCCGGCTTCCCTGAAAGCCCGCTGGGACACCCTCATGAAGGCCGAGGGACCGGACCGCGAGGCCCTGTTCGAGCCGACGCGCTCCCGCACCCTGCACACGGCGGTGGGGCAGCTGCCCGGCCGGTCCGGCGGCACGCAGAAGCTGCTCCGCGCCTCGGGCCCCTGCCCGGAGCCGGTACGGGTGCTGGCGGCGCCCTTCGACGAGCAGTGGCTCATCCCCGACCACCGCCTCATCGACGCGGCCCGCCCGGAGCTGTGGCGGGTGGCGGACGACGCACAGGTGTTCGTGGTCGAGACCCCGGACACGCCGGACCGGCCACTCCTGGCGACCTCCCTGCTCCCGCTGCTGCGCCCTGGCCGGATCCGCCCGCTGTACCGGCGGCCGGGCGGCCGGGAGCCGAACCTCGCGCCGGGCCTGCCGGCCTTTCTCGACAGCCTGGGCCACTCCCCCGATCCGGTGGACTTCCTGGCCTGGACCCTGACGGCCGTCCGCGCCGATCTCACCGTCCCGCTCACCCGGGATCCCGAACTCTGGGCGCGCGGCGTCGAGACGGGCCACCGCGCGCTGTGGCTGCTGCGCCGGCACGGCGAGCGCCCCAAACTCCCCGGCGGCCGCCGCCCGTACGTCCGCGCCCCGCTCCCGGCCCGCCCGCTCACCCTGCTGTACGACCGGGACGAGGAGACCCTGCACCTGGACGAGGGCCGCGTCTCCCCCGTCCCGCCCGAGGCCTGGGACTTCGGGACGGGACCGGGCGGCCGGGTGCTGGAGCAGTGGTTCGCGGCGCGGACGGCCGAGCTCGCCGAGCCGGGCACCCTGGCCGCGATCCGCCCGACGGCCTGGCAGCAGCCGTGGACCTCCGAACTCCTGGAGCTCATCACGGTGTTGGCGCTGCTGGCGGAAGTCGGCGAGCGGCAGGCGGAGTTGAAGGTGACGGACCCGGTCACGGCGGCGGAGCTGCGCGCGGCGGGCGTCCTCCCGGTCCCGGACGCGGCCCGCCGACCGGCGACGGTCCTGGACCACCACGAGGAGGGACCGGAGGGCCAGTTCGCCCTGCTCTAGCGTCCACGAGCGGAGCGACGGCCCGTCAGCGACGGCGGGAGGCCGGTGGGGACGCCGGTCGGGACGCCGCGAGCGCTGCCACGCTCGGATCGGGGGTGCCCCCGCCGCTGCCGGGCGGAGCGGAGACACAAAGGGGAGACGTTCCCGCGCTCGGGGAGCACACCGAAGCATTGCCGCGTGCCGTGGGGATGACGGACGACGAGATCGCGGCACTGCGCCGGGACGGTGTGACCGCCTGAGCGCGGGACTCAGTACGCGAGAACGTGCCGGCCGGTCAGTGCTTGCCGCCGAACAGCGTGCGGCGCAGTCGGCGCAGGGGGGCGAAGAGCGAGACGCGGCTCATCCGCGCCGTCCTCGAGCTGTGGTCGCGCACGGGCTCACGCGCGGTCAGCTCCCGCATGAGCGAAGTCGCCTCGACCGTCTCCCGCTGCGGTATGGCGGGACCCGCCAGCACCGAGAGATGGCGGTCCAGGCGCGAACTGGTCGCGCTGCTCCCGCAAGTGATCGCAGGGACCCTCGCCCTGCTGTGCATCGTTATCTGTTCCATGTCACTCCCCACCCGTACGAGTCCACCCGGCCCGGGCAGGGTAACCCTATCGCCCCGTCGCGGCACACGTGTATCGAGCTCACAGGATTCACCTTCCCCATAAGGGGGTTGACGACTCCTCTCCGATCACTCTCCGAATCCAACCGATTTCAGGGTGAGTTGGACAACCGGCTGCGTGGTGGGCTGCGGCGAGCCGCCATCGGGCTCGACGGTGACAGCGAGTGATGTCGCGGCCTTGTCGAGGCCCGTCGCGACCAGGGGCGTGTCGCCGTCGAAGAGCCCGAGGGAGCGTGGTTGCGCGTTGGGGCGCATGAGCCACAGCTGATGCACCTGTCCGGTGGGCAGGTCGCCGTATCCGCTCAAGGTCACGATCGCCTCCCCCTCCGATGCGGAAGCGATCACTCCGATATTTCTGCCCTGAGCGTCCTTGCCGCCGCTCGCCCGTGCGTCCGGCGCTGCGAGAACGTGGGCGATCTCACGCGCCTGGGCGCGCTCGGCGGTCAGCTGGTCCTGAGTCCGATTGGCCTGGACCGCGAAGAGCCCGGCGACGACGAGGGCCGCCGCCGCGGTGGCCGTCGCGAACGGCACGAAGAACGGACGGCGCGCGCGGGGCGCACGGGAGCGTCCCGGCGGCGGCTGCGTGCCCCAGACATGCGGCGGCAGTTGCGGCTCGTGCTCCCGCACCGGCGCACGCGAGTGCTCCTGCGGAGTTCTCTGCACGGCGGCCAGCACCCGGTCGCGCATCGCGGCCGGCGGCGGGGCGGCCGCGGACCAGGCGAGCCGGACGGCGTCCTCGGCCATCGCCCGCACCTCGGCGGAGCAACGGTCGCAGCCCTTCAGGTGCTTCTCGAAGCGCCGGCGTTCGTCGCCCTCGAGCGCGTCGAGCGCATAGGGGGCGGCCAGCGAGTGCAGGTCCTCGCGACGGAACAGACCGAGCACACTCATGCGGCACCTCCCAGGCAGTCGCGCAGCCGGGTGAGGCCGTCACGCATCCGTGTCTTCACCGTACCCAGCGGCAGCTTGAGCCGATCGGCCACCTCACGGTAGGTGTAGCCGTCGTAGTAGGCGAGGGTGACGGACTGGCGCTGAAGCGCCGTCAGCCGGTCGAGGCAGCGGCGGACCCACTCGCGTTCCAGGCCGGCCTCGACCTCCTCCGTCACCTGGTCGAAGGCGGGGTCGTGGTAGCGCCGGGCCTCGCGCTGCTCACGGTCGACGGCCGCACGGGCGCTGCGCACCCGGTCGACGGCCCGCCGGTGCGCGAGGGTGAGGATCCAGGAGAGGGCGCTGCCCCGGCTCGGGTCGAAGCGGCCGGCGGAGCGCCAGGCCTCCAGGAGCACCTCCTGGGCGACCTCCTCCGACTGTGCGGGATCCCTGACGACCCGGCGCACGAGCCCGAACACCGGCCCGGACACCAGTCCGTAGAGCTGTTCGAATGCCTGCTGGTCGCCTCCCGCCACGAGCACCAGCAGCTCGTCCGCCTCCATGCGGTCCCCCTCTCTGCGGCCGCCACAGCCGGGCCGCCCCGTCACACCAGGCATTCGCAACGAACACACCTCCGGATGGGGGGTACGGATACGAAGGCCGAAAACGCGGGTGAGCAGGAAAGAAAAAGTTTTTTGGTTTCGACCAATCCGAACCCGCCCTTCGCTCCGTATCACTGTCCGTCAGGCAAGTTGGCACAGAGGACGGACGGCATGACAGCTATCTCCAGGAGCGGCAACCGACGCAAGAGCGTCGCGACCCTTATATGCGGCGCACTGGCCGCCGGAGGGCTCGCAGCCGCCGGCGTCGCCACGCTGGGGCCGGGGGCGGCCTACGCCTCCAGCCACCGTGAGGCCCCTCTCATCTCCGGCACCCCGCAGTACGACAACACGGACGTGTACGCGTTCGTCAGCCCGGACCACCCGGACACGACGACGATCGTCGCGAACTGGATCCCCTTCGAGGAGCCGGCGGGCGGCCCCAACTTCTTCCCCTTCGCCGAGGACGCCCAGTACGACCTCAACATCGACAACAACGGTGACGCGAAGGAGGACCTGACCTTCCGTTACACCTTCAACACGCACACGAAGAACAAGAAGACGTTCCTCTACAACACGGGCGTTGTCGAGAGCCTGGACGACCCCGACCTGAACGTCACGCAGACCTACGACCTCGAACTCATCAAGTTGAAGAAGGGGAAGGTCGAGCACGAGACCAAGATCGCGGACGATGTGCCGGTGGCGCCGTCGAACGTGGGCAAGGCCTCGATGCCGCACTACTCGAAGCTGCGCGACGAGGCGATCTACAAGCTCTCCAGCGGCGCCAAGACCTTCGCGGGCCAGGCCGACGACCCGTTCTTCCTCGACCTGCGCGTCTTCGACCTGCTGTACGGCGGCGACCTCTCCGAGGTCGGCAACGACACGCTCAAGGGCTACAACGTCAACTCGATCGCGCTTCAGGTCCCGAACGACATGATCGCCGAGTCGAAGCACCAGCCGATCGTCGGCATCTGGTCGACCACCCAGCGCGAGAACGCCAAGGGCAAGTACGAGCAGGTCTCGCGCCTGGGCATGCCGCTGGTCAACGAGGTCGTCAACCCGATCAAGGACAAGGACAAGTTCAACGCGTCCGAGCCCAAGGACGACGCCCAGTTCCTGAAGAACGTGACCAACCCCGAGCTGCCGAAGCTCATCGAGGCGATCTACAAGATCAAGGCGCCGGCCGAGCCGCGCAACGACCTCGTCGACGTGTTCCTCAAGGGCGTCAAGGGCCTCAACCAGCCGCCGTACGTGACGCCGTCCGAGGAACTGCGCCTCAACACCTCCATCAAGCCGGCCGCCAGCCCCAAGCGGCTCGGTGTCCTCGACGGTGACAACGCGGGCTTCCCGAACGGGCGCCGCCTCACCGACGACGTGATCGACGCCTCGCTGCAGGTCGTCGAGGGCGAGCTGCTCGGCACCAAGAACGACCTGGGCGACGCGGTCGACAAGAACGACAAGAACTTCGAGAAGGCCTTCCCCTACGTCGCCCTGCCCACCGAGGGTTCGCGCGGCGCGACCGCCAAGACCGACGCGGCCACCCGCAGCGCGCTCGGTGACGGCCTCGGCTCGACCAGCAACACCACCCTCATCGCCTCGTCCGCCGGCGCCGGCGCCGCGGGCATCCTCCTCATCGGCGGCGGCCTGATGTGGTGGCGCGGGCGGCGGCGGGCCTACTAGGCCCTCCCCTGAGCGGGCCGGGGAGAATCCTGCGCTCCCCGGCCCTGCCCCACCGACTGGCGCGGCCCGCGTACTCATCCCCCACGGCGCGGGCCGCGCCACCCTCACATCAGCAGGCTGATCAACCCCAGGCGACCTAGGAGAGGGCATGTCCGCGCGGACGAACGACGGCCGGCCGGAGCACGAGGACGACTCCGTCACGAAGAACGCGACCGAGGCACAGGCCGATTCGGCGCAGACCGCGCAGGCCGCGGGCGCAGCGACCGTTCAGGCCGCGGGCGCGGGGGCCGCAGAGACCGCCCGCCCGGAGCCGACGAGCGCCGAGGCCACGACGGACACCGGGCCCACGGAAGCCGACACCGACCCGGACACCGCAGCAACTGCCGCCGACGACGCCGCAGCCGCTGCGGCTGACGCAGGCGCCGACGCTGCCGTTGACATTGACGCTGACATTGACATTGACGCTGGCGCTGACGACGAGCGGGTCGCCGCCGTCCGCCGGATGGGCGCCGCCGGGCGTCGCTGGCGCGGGGTTCAACTCGGGGCGTGTGCCGCCATGTTGGCCGTTGCGCTCACCGCCGGGGCGATCGCGTTCGGAGCGGTGCGGGACGGACAGAACGTGCCGGTGGTGACAGCCGCGGCGGTCTCCCCCGGACTGCTCGCCAGCGGTGACCTCGACTCCGGCATCACCGCGCTGCAGGCCCATCTCCGCGCCCAGCCGAGGGACTTCGGCGGCTGGGCCACGCTCGGACTCGCCTACGTCGAGCAGGCCCGCACCAAGGGCGACCCCTCCCGCTACCCGCAGGCCGAGCAGGCCCTGAAGCGCTCCCTCTCCGTGCGCTCCGACAACGACCAGGCCCTCGCCGGCCAGGCCGCGCTCGCCGCCGCACGCCATGACTTCGCGAACGCCCTCGAGCTCGCCGACCGGGCGCTGAAGCTGAACCCGTACAACGAACGCGCCCTGTGCTCCCGCATCGACGCCCTCGTCGAACTCGGCCGCTACGACGACGCCGAGGCAGCCGTGAACACGGCCGACGACCGGCGACCGGGCATTCCGGTGTTCACCCGCTACGCGTACGTGCACGAACTGCGCGGCGACGTCGACACCGCCCGCCGGGTCCTGGACAAGGCGCTCGCCTCGTCCACCTCCCCCGGCGACATCGCCTACGTCGCCAGTGAGCTCGGCCAACTCGCCTGGAACCAGGGCGACTACGCCACCGCGCTCACCCACTACGCCCGCGCGCTCGCCGCCGACGAGAACTACCTCCCCGCGCTGGAGGGCCGCGCCCGCGCCCAGGCCGCGAGCGGTCAGCGGGCCGAGGCGATCAAGGGGCTGGAGCTCATCGTCGCCCGCTATCCGCTCCCCGGCCCGCTCGTCGAGCTCGGCGAGCTGTACGAGGCCCGGGGCGGCGAGGGCGACCGGGCGAAGGCCGCGGACCAGTACGCCCTCGTCGACGCGTGGACGGCCATCGCCCGGGCCAACGGCGTCAACGCCGACCTCGACACCGCGCTCGCCGCCGCCGACCACGGCGACAAGGCGACGGCGCTGCGCGCGGCCCGCGACGACTGGTCCCGCCGGCACACCGTGCACACGGCGGACGCCCTCGCCTGGGCCCTGCACGTCAACGGCAAGGACGCCGAGGCCCTCGCCTACGCCCGGCAGGCCACCGCCACCGGCTACCGCAACGCGTCCTTCCTCTACCACCGCGGGGTGATCGAGAAGGCCACCGGTCACCCCGCCGACGCCCGTACCCACCTCGCCGCCGCCCTGAAGCTGAACCCCGGCTTCTCTCCGCTGGGCGCCGGCGCGGCCCGTACGGCACTCAAGACGCTGGAGGCGAGCAAGTGATTTCCCGTCGTCTGCTCGCCTCCTGCGCGGCCGTGCTCACGGCCGGCTGCGCGCTCGTGCTGGTTCCTTCCACCAGCGCGAGCGCGCACCCCCTCGGCAACTTCACCGTCAACCGCTACGACGGTCTCGTCGCCGCTCCCGGACAGCTCCGCGTGGACCACGTCGAGGACCTCGCCGAGATCCCGGCGACCCAGGCCAAGCCGGACCTCGAACGGCTCGGGATGACCGAGTGGGCCCGGCAGCGGTGCGCGACGGCCGCGAGCGGCAGCAAACTCACCGTCGACGGCCGTGCCGTCACCCTCACGGCGGGCACGAGCAAGGCCACGGTGCGTCCGGGTCAGGCCGGGCTCGACACCCTGCGCGTGGAGTGCCGGCTGACCGCGCCGCTCCCCGACGAGGAGTCGATCACCCTCGGCTTCCACAGCGAGGGGGCCTCCAGCGGCCCGGGCTGGCGGGAGATCACCGCACGCGGCGACCGGATGACGCTCACCGACTCCGATGTGCCGGAGAAGTCGGCCTCCGGCGAACTGACCAGCTATCCGCAGGAGTTGCTCTCCTCCCCCGCGGACACCGCGACCGCGTCCGTGCGGGTGCGGCCCGGCGGTGCGGCCCTCGTCGAGGAGGACCGGGACGCACCGGCCGCCTCCGTGCTGCCGCGCGGCGCCGACCGCTGGACCCGGGCCCTGGACCATCTGGTCGCCCGGCAGGACCTCACCGTCGGCTTCGCCGCGCTGGCGCTGCTGATCGCCGTCTTCCTCGGCGCGATGCACGCGGTCGCGCCCGGCCACGGCAAGACCATCATGGCCGCGACGGCGGCCGCCCGGGGCGGCAAGGCCCGGATGAAGGACGTCCTCCCGCTCGCCGCCTCCGTGACCATCACGCACACCCTGGGCGTCGTCGCCCTCGGGCTTCTCGTCACCGCCGGTTCGGCCGCCGCGCCCTCGGTGATCGCCTGGCTGGGGCTGGCGAGCGGTGCGCTGGTGCTCGTCGCGGGCGCGACCCTCGCCCTGCGGGCCTGGCGCGGCCGCGGCCCGGACACCGCACACGGCCACCCCCATCCGCACCCCCATCCCGACCCCCACGACGACCACCCGCACGCCCACACCCACGAGCCGGCGAAAACCCCCGATCGTCAACTCGCTCTCGTCGGCGCCCCCACCCCGCACACCCATTCCCATCACGACCACGAGCCCAGCCATGACCACGATCACGGCCATGACCATGGGCACACTCACGACCACGATCACGACCAACACCATGATCACGACCACTCGCACGACCACGGCCGTACCCACACCCACACCCACGGCGGCCGCACCCACACCCACGCCGTCGCCCCCACGCTGCGCGGCACGATCCTGCTCGGGTTCGCCGGAGGCATGGTCCCCAGTCCGTCCGCCGTGGTCGTACTGGTCGGCGCCGCCGCGCTCGGGCAGGCCTGGTTCGGGCTGCTGCTCGTCGTCGCGTACGGCGTCGGGCTCGCGCTGACCCTCACCGCCGCCGGGTTCGCCGTCGTCAGGCTGGGCGCGGGCGCGACCCGCCTGCTGGACCGTCAGCCGCGCTGGACGACCCACCCGGTCGTGACGCTCGTCCGGCGCAATGTGCCCCTGTGGTCGGCGTTCCTCGTCGTCGCCCTCGGCGCGGGACTCGTGCTCAAGGGGGCCGCATCCGTACTCGGCTGAGCTACGTTTGTGGGGTTGCGGAGGTTTTCGCCCGGATACGAAGAGCGAAATGGGGGCGCGGTGTCCGAAGAACCGGGCAGTGAACGTCTGATCGCGGGCCGGTACCGGCTGTTGACCCCCCTCGGTGAGGGCGGCATGGGCGTGGTCTGGCGGGCCCGTGACGAGGTGCTGCAGCGCGAGGTCGCCGTCAAGGAGGTGCGCGCCCCGGCCGGGCTGCCGGCCTCGGACGTCGAGCGGATGTACGCCCGGCTGGAGCGCGAGGCCTGGGCCGCGGCCCGGGTCGCGAACCGGAACGTCGTGACGGTGTTCGACGTGGCCCAGCAGGACGGCCGGCCGTGGATCGTCATGGAGATCGTGCGCGGGATCTCCCTCGCCGAGCTGCTGGACTCGGAAGGGCCGCTCGAACCGGCGCGGGTCGCGCACATCGGGGCCGAGGTGCTGTCCGCGCTGCGGGCCGCGCACGAGGCCGGGGTGCTGCACCGGGACGTCAAGCCGGCGAACGTGCTGATGTCGAACGACGGCCGGGTGGTGCTCACCGACTTCGGCATCGCGACCGTCGAGGGCACCTCGGCGCTGACCATGACCGGCGAGGTCATCGGCTCCCCCGAGTTCCTCGCGCCGGAGCGCGCGCTGGGGCGTACGCCGGGGCCCGAGTCGGACCTGTGGTCGCTGGGCGTGCTGCTGTACGCGGCGGTCGAGGGCAACTCCCCTTTCCGGTACGACACTCCGTTGAGCACCCTGCGCGCGATCGTGGACGAGGAGTTGCCGCCGCCGCACCGGGCCGGGCCGCTCGCGCCCGTCATCGAGGGCCTGCTGCGCAAGGACCCGGCCGAGCGGCTGCCCGCCGACCGGGCCGAGCAGGATCTGCGGCTGATCGCCGCGGGCGGCGACCCCCGGGCGGACTCGACGCGCGCGGCGCCGTACACGCCGTATCCGCCGACGGTCGCGACCCCCGCCGAGCCGCTGCGCCCGGGGCCGCAGACCCCGCCCCAGCCGCAGCCGTGGGCGACCACCCCCACGGGTGCTCCGCCGGGCTCCCCGACGACGGCGTCGACGACGGCCTCGCGGCCGGATCGCAGTCGGCGCGCCGGCGTGGTCCTCCTCGCGGGTGTGGCGGCGGTGGCGCTGGCGGTCGCCGGGCTGACGTACGGGCTGCTGAACCGCGACAACGGCGGCGGAGGCGGTACCGGCGGGGTCACCAACAGCGCTACGGACGTCGTGAGTTCGCCTGCGACGCAGCCGTCGACGAACGAGGACACCGGCGAGCCGTCGAGCCCCGAGCCGAGTGAGAGCGAGAGCTCGAAGGCCCCGGAACAGACCGTCGCGGTCACCGTCAGCGGCGCCCATACGGACTACTCCGGCGACTGTCCGCCGGCCGACGAGGACGCGCCCGCGTTCACCGCGACGATCAAGGTGGGGCAGCTGCCCGCGACGGTGTCCTACCGCTGGGTGTCGAAGGACGGCGAGCTCTCCGGGCAGACCTGGAAGACGCTCGAGTTCCCGTCGGGCGGGGGCAAGTCCAAGACGGACAAGGTGATCCTGTCGACGTACGCGGAGAGCGGGACGTACCAGAACGCGATCGCCGTCGAGGTGCGCGATCCGGTGAAGGTGACGTCCAACTCGGTGCCGTTCTCGGTCACCTGTGAGACGGAGGCCCCGTCGGGCGAGGCCTCCCCCTCCTCCTCACCGTCGGAGTGACGGCTCAGGCCGCGCTGTTCAGGACCGGCAGGTAGCCACCCGACTGACCGGATGCGGTCGGGTGGTAGGACTCGCCGATGTTCAGCCAGTTGAGGCTGTGCAGCCAGGAGCTGCCGGAGCAGATCTCATGGCCGCTGAACGGGGTGCGGACGTCGCCGAAGGCGAACCCGTGGGCCGCCGCGCGCTTGGCGACGGCGGCGTCGAGGTAGTCGGCCGCGCTGTTGATGGCGGAGCGCTTGGTCTCGGACAGGCCCAGGCAGACCGTGCCGAGCTTGTAGAAGCGGGGGTAGCCGATGACGACCACCTGCGCGTTGGGCGCCTTGGCGTCGATGGCCGAGTAGACGGTGTCGAGTTTCCCGGGGAGTGTCGAGTCGACGTAGGCCCGGGCGGTGTTGATGCGGGACAGACACGTGCTGTCGGAGCCGGTGACACAGGTCGTCATGACGTCGGCGAAGCCCGCGTCGTTGCCGCCGACGGTGATGGAGACAAGGCCGGTGGAGGAGTTCAGACCGCCGAGCTGGTTCGCCAGAACGTCACCCGTCCGGGCGCCCGAGCAGGCCGCGAAGGTGAACGAGGCCGGTGCGTGGGCGGCGTTCCAGAGGTACGGGAACGCCTTGGTGCTGCGCTTGCAGTCGCCGCTGGAGCTGATGTAGCTGCCCGCGCCGACGCCGGAGGAGTAGGAGTCGCCGAGCGCCACATAGCCGCCGGTCGCGGCGAGTGGGGACGCCTGTGCCGCGGTCGCCCCGGTGAGGGCTGCGCCGGCGGCGAGGAGGAGTGAGCTGACGAATACGACAAGTCGGGAACGTCTCATGGAACCTCCCTTTAGCAGGATCTCTGCCATAACCGTGGTAGCAACTACGCGTGTTGACGGGAAGTGTTCATGCCAAGACTTTTCGACGCCTGGCGGGATCGTTCAGCGCCCGTTTCCGCTCGCCTCGTTACGTGCACATGTCAATATTGTTGACAACCTTTCAACTCCCTTGTCTTTGCCCGCGGATGGCGGAAGCTTTACCTCGGCCGAGAACGGAACGCGACGTTCGAGGCCGTGTGCGCAACCGCGCGCACTCCCCCACAGCGTGCGCCCCACCCAGGCGCACGCGGCCCTGAGGAGGACTCCCTCGTTATGGCGCAACTGCGTAGCAACAAGGTCCGGATGACCGCCGCCGCCACCGTGGCGGCCGCCGCCCTCGTCGGCGGGCTCACCGCGCTCCCCGCCCAGGCCGCCCCGGCCGAGGGCAAGGTGCTCGCGGCCGGCTCCCCCACCGCCGTCAAGGACAGCTACATCGTCACCCTGAAGTCGCAGGCGGGCTTCAAGGCGTCCTCGGCGACCGGCAAGGACCTCATCAAGGAGTACGGCGGCACGGTCGACAAGACGTTCGGCGCCGCGTTGAACGGCTACACCGCCACCCTCTCCGCCGCCGAGGCGAGGAGACTCGCCGCGGACCCGGCGGTGGCCGTCGTCGAGCAGAACCAGACCGTCAAGGTGACCGACACCACGCAGTCGAGCGCCCCCTGGGGCCTGGACCGCGTCGACCAGACGTCGCTCCCGCTGTCCGGCACGTACACCTACCCGGACACCGCGGGCAGCGGCGTCACGGCGTACGTCATCGACACCGGCGTGCGCATCACCCACTCCCAGATCAGCGGCCGCGCCTCCTACGGCTACGACGCCGTGGACGGCGACACCACCGCCTCCGACGGCAACGGCCACGGCACCCACGTGGCCACCACGATCGCGGGCTCCACCTACGGCATCGCCAAGAAGGCGAACATCGTGGCGGTCCGGGTGCTCGACAACTCGGGCTCCGGCACCACCGCGGGCGTCATCGCCGGCATCAACTGGGTGACCGCGAACCACTCCGGTCCCTCGGTCGCCAACATGTCGCTCGGCGGCGGCGCCTCCACCACGCTGGACACGGCGGTCGCCAACTCGATCGCCAGCGGCGTGACCTACGCGGTCGCGGCGGGCAACAGCGCGGCCAACGCCTCCTCGTACTCCCCGGCCCGCGTCGCCAGCGCGATCACGGTCGGCGCGACCACCAGCACCGACGCCAAGGCCAGCTACTCCAACTACGGCTCGATCCTGGACATCTTCGCCCCCGGCTCCTCCATCACGGCCGGCTGGTACACCAGCGACACCGCGACGAACACCATCTCGGGGACGTCGATGGCCACCCCGCACGTCGCGGGCGCGGCGGCGGTCTATCTGGCGGGCCACACCTCGGCCACCCCGGCCCAGGTCGCCACGGCCCTGACCGGCGGCGCGACCACCGGCGTGGTCACCAGCGCGGGCACCGGCTCGCCCAACCGGCTGCTGAAGATCGTGCCGTGACGCCGTCGCCGCCGACGCCGATTCCCACGCTGACGCGGCACTGAAACACCTGTTCCCCGGAGGGCCCCACACCTCCGGGGAACATTTTTTTCCCATGCCCCCAACGGGACGCACCATTGTGTAACGGTCAAACGAACAAAATGGTGAGAGGAACACCAAGGGCTTGCCATCCGGGCGTAATCATCAATACCGTCATACATCTCACTCGCAGCGGACCGTCGGCAACGGCTCCAGGGGAGGGCTCAGGGACCGCGACGGCATCCGGGGCGAGAGCGCGGTAGGGGGGTGCCGTGCTCGGTGGCCACGTAGGCGACCGGGCCGTGCCGCGCGGTCGGCTGCCGTCTTTTCGCCGGTAGCCGGTCAGCTTTGCCAGCTCACCGGTGTGCGCGGAGATCACTCCGGCATGCGGCGGAGAACCAGTCCGCCATGGGTGAGAAACCAACCCCCCTTTCGAACCGGACGTGGATTCGGGCCGCCCCCCAGGGGGCGGGCGGCCCACCGGACGAGAGGGACAGACTCATGAGTTCCGTTCTGCAGCCGGCGACCTCGGGCCAGGATCTCGACAGCCCGTCGACCGTCGGCAAGTACCGGCCCATCTCCTCTCACCTGGCCATCGCGCCACCGGTGAGCGTGGTCATCCCCGCGATGAACGAGGCCGAGAACCTTCCGTACGTGTTCAAGACCCTGCCGGACTGGATCCACGAAGTGGTCCTGGTCGACGGCAACTCCACCGACGACACCGTCGAGGTCGCCCGCGAACTGTGGCCCGGCGTCAAGGTCGTCGGCCAGCAGGGCCGGGGCAAGGGCGACGCCCTGATCACCGGCTTCGAGGCGTGCACCGGCGACATCATCGTGATGGTCGACGCGGACGGCTCGGCCGACGGCAACGAGATCGTCAGCTATGTCTCCGCCCTCGTCTCGGGCGCGGACTTCGCCAAGGGCTCCCGCTTCGCCAACGGCGGCGGCACCGACGACATGACCTTCATCCGCCGGCTCGGCAACGCGGTCCTGTGCGCCATCGTCAACCGCAAGTTCGGCGCCCGCTACACCGACCTGTGCTACGGCTACAACGCGTTCTGGCGGCACTGCCTGGACAAGATCGAGCTGGACTGCACCGGCTTCGAGATCGAGACCCTGATCAACATCCGGGTCGTCAAGGCCGGTCTGAAGGTGCAGGAGATACCGAGCCACGAGTACCTGCGCATCCACGGCGTCAGCAACCTGCGCGCCGTCCGCGACGGGCTGCGCGTGCTGCGGGTCATCCTCCGGGAGCGGTCCAACCGGCGTGCGCTGCGCCGGCTGACCCGCCGCTCGCCGATGCTCGACTCGGTCCGGGGAGAGCTGTCTTGAGCACGATCGACGTCTCCGTCGTCATCTGTGTGTACACCGAGGACCGCTGGGAGGACATCCTCGCGGCGGTCGCCTCGGTGCAGGCCCAGACCCACCCGGCCCGGGAGACCCTGGTCGTCGTCGACCACAACCCGACCCTCCTGGACCGGCTGCGCAGCGAGTACAAGGAGACCGACGAGGTGCGGGTGCTGCCCAACGCGGGCCCGCGCGGACTGTCGGCCGGCCGCAACACCGGCATCGCCGCCTCGCACGGCGAGGTCATCGCCTTCCTCGACGACGACGCCGTCGCCGAACGGGACTGGCTGCGCCGGTTCGCCGACCCGTACTCCGACCCCCGCGTCCTCGCCGTGGGCGGCCGTGCCGTGCCCGTCTGGTCCTCCGGACGGCGGCCCGACTGGTTCCCCGAGGAGTTCGACTGGGTGGTGGGCTGCTCCTACCGGGGGCTGCCGCCCGGCCGGGTCCGGGTGCGCAACATCCTCGGCGGCAACGCCTCGTTCCGGCGCACCGCGTTCGACTCCGTGGGCGGCTTCGCCACCGGCATCGGACGCGACGGCAACAAACGCCCGATGGGCGGCGAGGAGACGGATCTGTGCATCCGGCTCACGCACGCGAGACCCGAGGCCATCCTGCTGATGGACGACCGCGCGGTGATCCACCACAAGGTCCCCGAGGCACGCGAGCACTTCGGGTACTTCCGCACGCGCACCTACGCGGAAGGCCTGTCCAAGGCACTCGTCGCCCGCAGCGTCGGCGTCGACAAGGGCCTGGAGTCCGAACGCCGGTACGCCACCCGGGTGTTGCCGGCCGGAGTCCTGCGCGGACTGCGCGACCAACTGCTCGCCCGACGCGGCGGGGCCCGGCGGGCGGGCGCGATCGTCGCCGGGGTGCTGACGGCGGCCGGCGGATACGTGGTCGGCAGCATGCGGGCGCGGCGGGCGGGGACGACGTTCGCCGTGGTGCCGATCACCCTGGACGAAGTGGAGCGGGCCGCATGAGCGAGGCGCGCGTGCCGATCCTCATGTACCACTCGGTGGCCGCCGAACCGAACGACGCCACCCGCACGCTCTCGGTCACGCCCGAGGCGTTCGCCGAACAGCTGGCGGCGATCGCGGAGCGGGGCCTGACCCCGCTGACCACCGCCGACCTGGCGGCGCGCTGGCGGGCCGGCCGGCCGCTGCCGGGCCGCCCGGTCCTGATCACCTTCGACGACGGCTACGAGGGCGTGCACCGGCACGCCCTCCCGGCGCTGGCGGGACACGGCTTCCCGGCCACCCTGTTCGTCTCCACCGGCTGGCTCCGGGGCGCCCATGACACCGGCGGCGGCCTGGACACCATGCTGGACTGGCGGCAGGTGCGCGAACTGGCGGACGTGGGCGTGGAGATCGGCGGCCACAGCCACAGCCACCCGCAGCTCGACCGGCTCGACGACGCCCGGCTGTGCGCCGAGCTGACCCGCTGCCGGGACATCGTCGCCGACGAGCTGGGGGCCCTGCCCCTGTCGTTCGCCTACCCGTACGGCTACTCCAGCCGCCGGGTGCGGACCGCGGTGCGCGAACACGGGTTCGCCCAGGCACTCGCCGTGGGCAACTCCCTCGCCCGCCGCGCCCAGGGACCGTTCGCCCTGCGCCGGGTGACGGTACGGCGGACCACGGACGCCGCGGAGTTCGAACGGCTGCTCGACGGTCGGGCGATCGCCCGCGCGTTCGCCCGGGACCGGGCTCTCACCAAGGGGTACGCGATGGTGCGCAGGACCCGGCAACTCCCGCGGCTGGTCTGAGGGGTGGCCCCGGCGGAGCCCGTCGGGGCCACTCACGCCAGGCCGGACCGACCAGATACACCCGACACACGCGACACTCCCGACACACCACGCGCACTACGGAAACCGGGTGCAGAGGGCGTCCTCGTGCCGGATCATGGCGGCATGTCCGTACAGCCACACGACGCTCTGCCGATCCGGCTCACCGTGGACGACTCCGACTCCCCGTCCGATGTCGTCGACGCGCTGTTCCTCGGCCGCTTCGCGACGGGCGAGCAGCCGTACTCGCACGCGGCGAACATCGACCGCGTGCGCTCCGGCGCGACCCTGCTGCCGGCGCACGCCCGCGTCCTGCGCGTCGCCCGCGACGAGGACCGCAGCGCCACCCTGGCCGAGGGCGACGGCTGGACGCTGCTGATCTCCCGCTGGAACCGCGGCGCCGACGTCACGGTCACGGCGACCACCGCCGAACTGGCCGCACAGGTGCTAGACGAGGCCACGGACGGCGCGGCGGACGAGCCCGAACCCCAGCCGGAGAACGTGACCATGGGCTTCTGGTACGTCTCCCCGCGGCGCGGCCCGCACCGCACCACCCGCCAGATCTCCGCGGGCACCTGGGACGAGGTGCGCACCAACTACACCGCCCCCGTCGCCGACGCGATGGACCATCTGATGGGGACGACCCCGGAGGACATCGCGGGCCGGCTGCTCCTGCTGCACGGCCCGCCCGGCACCGGCAAGACCTCCGCACTGCGCACGCTGGCCCGTTCCTGGCGGGAGTGGTGCCAGGTGGACTGCGTCCTGGACCCCGAGCGGCTCTTCTCCGACGTCGGCTATCTGATGGACATCGCGATCGGCGAGGAGGACGGCACGGGCAAGGGCCGCTGGCGGCTGCTGCTCCTGGAGGACTGCGACGAACTGATCCGCGGCGAGGCCAAGCACACCGCGGGCCAGGCCCTGTCCCGGCTGCTGAACCTCACCGACGGTCTCCTCGGCCAGGGCCGCAACGTGCTGGTCGGGGTCACCACCAACGAGGACCTGGAGCGCCTCCACCCCGCCGTCGTGCGCCCCGGCCGCTGTCTGGCGCGTATCGAGGTCGGCCCGCTGACCCGGCGGGAGGCGGTGGACTGGCTGGGCACCGAGGAGGGCGTCGGCCGCGAGGGCGCCACCCTGGCCGAGCTGTACGCGCTGCGCCGGGGCGTCTCCCCCACCTCGCTGCCGGAGCCGCGGGGCGGGTCGGACGCGGGGCTGTACCTCTGAGTCGGCTCCCGGGCATTCCGGGTGTTTTGATGGAGGCATGACGCTGTACGTCGGTACGTCCGGCTGGCAGTACAAGGACTGGAAGGGCGTCCTGTACCCGGCCGACGTGCCCGTGCGGCGGTGGCTGGAGGAGTACGCGGCGCAGTTCGCCACCGTCGAGGTCAACAACGCCTTCTACCGGCTGCCGTCGCGGGAGAACTTCGCGTCCTGGGCCGAGCGCGTCCCGCCGGACTTCGTGGTCGCCGTGAAGGCGAGCCGCTATCTGACCCACGTCAAGCGGCTGCACGACCCCGAGGAGCCGGTGCACCGGCTGATGACCCACGCCGCCGGCCTCGGGAGCCGTCTCGGCCCGGTCCTCCTCCAGCTGCCGCCGACCCTGCACGCCGATCCCGGACTCCTGGACGCCTGTCTGTCCTGCTTCCCGGCGGGTACCCGCGTCGCGGTGGAGCCACGGCACGACTCGTGGTGGATCCCCGAGGTGCGGCAGGTCCTCCGCTCCCGGGACGCGGCCCTGTGCTGGGCCGACGCACAGGCCCGCCCGCTCACGCCGCTGTGGCGGACCGCCGACTGGGGATACCTCCGCTTCCACGAGGGCCGCGCCGAGCCCTGGCCGCGCTACGGCCACCGCTCCCTGAGGACCTGGATCGACCGCATCGCCACGACCTGGGCCGACGGCGGTGACGTGTACGCGTACTTCAACAACGACCCGGGCGGCGCAGCGGTGGGCGACGCGGCGCTGTTCGGCAGAACGGCCGAACGGGCAGGGCTGGCGGTGACACGCACCCCGCACTCGCTCGCCGCCCGCGGCTGATCACTCGCGGGCTGACGGTGGCACGCACCCCTCGCGCGCTCTCCGCCCGCGGCTGATCACTCCTCGTAGGCCGCCCGCAGTGCGTCCCGCGCGGCGGCCGACGCCTGCTCCTCGGTGAGCCCCAGCCGCCGCACCCGCTCGGCGTAGGCCTGCGCGGCGGCCGCGGCCTCCCGCTCGGCCGCCGAGCCCGCCGCGGCGACGAACGTGCCGTTGCGCCCCCGGGTCTCGATCACCCCGTCCGCCTCCAGCGCCCGGTACGCCTTGGCGACGGTGTTCGCGGCGAGGCCGAGCGACTCGGCCAGCCCCCGCACCGTCGGCAGCCGGTACCCGACCGGCAGCGCGCCCGACCGCGCCTGCCCGGCGATCTGCGCCCGCACCTGTTCGTACGGCGCGGCGCTCTCATCGATATCGATGTGGATCTTCAAGGTCACGGCCCGATTCTCCCGCACCCACCGGAAAACGGCGGCACCGGAAAATGGGAGGCAGCCGGGGGTCGCCCGCCCGTAGCGTGCGCTCACATGACCGTCATCGTGCGCGATCTGCGCCCCGGTGCGCCTGCCGACGTCGAGGGCTTCATCCGGGTCCGGCACCTCGCCCTGCCCTATGTCTTCTTCAGCCCGGCGTCCGTGCTGCACAGCCTCTCCCTGTCCCACCCCGACGCCCACGCCCGCAAGCTGGTGGCCGTCGAGGACGGCGAGATCGTCGGCACGGCCCAGGTGAGCCTCGCCCATGACAGCCCGGAGCCCGGCCAGGGCTCCCTGAACGTGTACGTGGACCCGGCGCGCACCGGACGCGGCGCGGGCGCCGCGCTGGTCCGCGCCGGCGAGGAGCATCTGGCGGCGCACGGGGCGACGAAGCTGTTCTCCTGGGTGCTGGACGAGCCGGGCAACCGCGCCTTCGCCGAGCGCCACGGCTACCGGCCGAGCCGCTCCGCGCACTTCCTCCGCCTGGACCTGGCCCGGACCTCGCTGCCGCCGCTCCAGGACCCGCCGCCCGGCGTCGAGCTGCGGACGGCCGCCGACTTCGCCGACGACCCACGCCCGCTGTTCGCCCTGGACGCGGAGGCGGGCTCGGACGAACCGGGCGACATCGACACCGAGTTCACGGACTACGAGGCCTGGGTCGACGAGTACTGGAAGTACCCCCACCTGGACCTGGAACTGACCTCGGTCGCCATGGCCGACGGCCGCCCCGTCGCCTTCAGCGTGGCCCACACCGGCGACGCCGGCCGGTACGCCACGGGCATGACCGGCACCGCCCGGACCCACCGCGGCCGGGGTCTGGCCAAGCTGGTCAAGAACGACTCCCTGCACCGCGCCCGCGCCGCGGGGTACACGCAGGCGTACACGGGCAACGACGCGGACAACGGGCCGATGCTCGCGATCAATCGCTGGTTCGGATACGAGATCTGTGCGACGGAGGTACGGCATGTCCGCGAAATCGGCTGAGTCGGCCCGTTCGGTGGAGGCGCGTTCGGTGGAGGTCGTCCTGGTCAAGGGCGGCCGGACGAAGATCCGTTACGCGGCCGAGCTGCTGTCCGACGACGGCAACCGGATCGCGGTGCGCGCCCCCTGGGCCGGTGACGACGTGCGCGACTTCGGCTTTGTGCGGTTCGAGGCCGGCGACGTCTTCACCGAGTACTACTGGCGGGACCGCTGGTACGCCGTGAAGGAGGTCCGCGACGCGACGGGCGCGCTGAAGGGCTGGTACTGCGACGTCACCCGCCCGGCCACGCTGTCCGGCGCCGAGCTGGTCGTCGAGGATCTCGACCTGGACCTGTGGCGCTCCGCCGACGGGACGGACGTACGGCGGCTGGACGAGGACGAGTTCGAGGAGAGCGGGCTGGCGCGGCGGGACCCGGCGGCCGCGGCCGCCGCGCTGACCGCCCTCGACGAGCTGGAGGCGCTCGCCACCGCCGAGGGCGGCCTGGAGTCGCTGCTGGCGTGAGGGGCCCGGGTGAGGGGCGCTCACACCGTGGCCACCACGGCGTACCGCTCGTCGTCCACCGCCCCGCCCCACAGCCCGGCGTCCTGTGACAGCGGCTCCACGCGCGTGTGCACGGTCACCGGGGCCAGCAGGGCGGTGAGCCGGTCCGCCGGTATGCCGACCGGGGCGACGGTCCCCCACACGCCCTCGACCAGCACGAGCCGCCCTCCCGGGCGCAGCAGGCCCCGCCAGTGCCGCAGGACGCGGGCGGGGTCGGGCAGGGTCCACAGCACATGCCGTACGAGCAGGGCGTCGAAGCGCTCCTCCCCCACCGGGGGCGCCGCCGCGTCACCGAGGAGGAAGACCGCGTCGCGTCCGGCGAGTTTGGCGCGGGCCAGGTCGATCATGGCCGGGGACAGATCGACGCCCGTCACCCGGTGTCCCTGTTCGGCCGCGAGGAGCGACAGGCTGCCGGTGCCGCAGCCCAGGTCGAGGACGTCACAGCCGCGCTCCGGGAGCCAGGTCCGTAGCCGCCCGGCCCAGGCCGCGCGCACTTCGGGGTCGCGCAGGCCGTGGTCCGGCTCCTCGTCGAAGGCGGCCGCCGCCGCGTCCCAGTCGACACTCGGCGAAGTCGGTTCGTCACCCTTTTTCGTCATGTGCCCAAGAGTGACACCCACCACTGACACTCGAATCGTGACAGCCGCCACTGACAGACAGGGGGGCGATGAGGAACTCTCCCCCAAAGGGTCTACCTCCGTGAGATCGCGGAACCAGGTAGTTCCTGAAGGAGGCAGCCATGCGCCGCACGACCGTGCAGAAGCCCCTGAAGAAGACGGACTCCCGCCGCATCCGCGAGGAGGCCGACGAACGGCCCGCCGGGCGCCCCGAGGTGCGCAAGGACATCGCCCGCACCTGGTGGCCGGACGGCTGAGGACGGCCCCGCCCGGCCCCGCCCCGCTCAGCCCAGCCGCTTGCGGTAGTGGATCCGGTCGTAGGGCCCGTCCATGCGACGCTCCACGAGCTCGTAGCCGTACCTCGGGTAGATCTTCTGGTTCTCCCACATCATCGCGTGCGTGTGGAGCCTGACCTCGGTCAGGCCGAGCGCACGCGCGTGTGCGTCCACGAAGTGCAGCAGCCGCCGCCCGACGCCCCTGCCGTGGGCGTCGGGGTGGACGGCGATGCTGTCGAGGAACAGGTGGTCGGCGTACTCCCCGACGACGACCAGCCCGTCGACCGGGTCACCGGTCACGAACACCTTCCCCGCGGCCACGTTCGCCGCGTGGTCCGCCTCCATGGGCTGCGGCACGAGCCCGATGCGCTCGATGTAGGGCGTGTAGGCCGCATCCGTGACGGCCTTCACGGCCGGCACGTCGGCCGCGGTGGCGGGCCGGATCTTCTCGCTGGTCATGCCTGGAGGTTAGCTACCTCATGCCAGGCTCAGCGCTTCCTTAAGGCGACCCTAAAGATCGCCGACGACCTCCCCCAGCAGGCGATTCCGCGGTTTCTTGGTTCCGGCACACCTCCGCGTGGCAGGACTCCGGGGCCTGACCGGCGGCTCAGGTCGGACAGGCCCCGGCGGGACGACCGCGGCGGGTCAGCTGAGGGCGGAGGCGCAGGTGGTGGCGGAGGCGTGGGCCGGGTCGAGCGCGTTGGCCGCCTCGTGGAAGGCGATCCGGTCGAACAGCCCGATCGCCACGTGTTCGGAGAGGTCCAGCGGGCACAGGTCCTGGAGCAGGACGTTGTGCACGTCGGAGCCGCTGAGGTACTGGCTGCGCCAGGGGGTGACCACCTCGTCGTACTTGGTGGCGATGACCGTGTAGCGGACGCCGGGGACGGTGTCGCCGCCCGCGTTGAGCTTGGCGAGGAAGGCAGACCCGGCGATCTGGTCGGCGAGGCCGGGGGTGGCCGTCGAGAGCAGGTCCTCGGCGCCGGGGAAGTACGGCAGCAGGTTGGCGAGGCCGTTGAGCGTGGTGCCGTGGTTGTCGGGGGCGATGCCGACCAGCGCGTTGACCTTGGCGGCTCCGCCGAGGAACTTCAGGTAGTAGCGCGGCATCATGCCGCCCTGCGAGTGGCCGACGAGGTCGGCCTCGGCGGCGCCGGTCGCGGCGAGCACCTTGTCGACGAAGGCGGAGAGCTGCTCGGCCGACTTGTCGATGGGGCCGAGGCCGTTGAAGAGCGGGACGCCCGGCAGCTGGCCGTAGTCGACGGAGAAGACGCAGTATCCGCGGACCGTCAGGTAGGGGGCGAAGGCCAGCCAGTTGTCGATCGAGTTCCCGAAGGTGCCGTGCACGAGCACGACGGGGCGGGGGCGGGCGGCGGAGGGCTTGCAGTTGTAGTCGTTCCAGCCGCTCGACGAGGCGGTGGCGGTAGCGGCGGCCGTGGCGGTGGATTCGGCGTGGGCGGCGGTGGCGGGGACGGTGGCGGCCGTGGCGGCCAGCAGCAGTGCGGCGAGTGGTCCGAGCACGCGCTTCCAGGGCAGCATCGTGTGATCTCCTTGCGGCTCAAGGGAGGTGCGATGGCCTTACGCCCTGTGATCCGGATCACGAGGATGCTGTTCACTCGTCAAGTTACGGATGAGTAGGTGAAGTGTGAAGTTACGCGTCAGTAAAAACTTCCGGTGATAGTCAGCGACATCAGTGGTGTCAGTGATAGTGGACGGCGATCGAGGTCACTGACATTCCGTCACCAGGTGGGCCTGATGGGACCGTAGGGCGCAATGCGCACCAATTGGTTGCACAACACGCGCACTTCACCCTCGCCCAGCACATCGGCCCACGCCTGCACCGCCTCGGCGGCCGCCTCCTCCGCCGCCCGCGTGCACTCCCAGCCCCGCTCGGTGAGCACGATCAGCCGGGCCCGCGCATCCTCGGGATGCGGACGGCGCTCGACGTACCCCTTGCGCACGAGCTCCTCGACGAGCTGACTCGCCGCCTGCTTGGTCACCCCGAGATGGACGCCGAGCTCGCCGACCGTCGCACCGCCCGGGGCGAGCCGGGCGAAGGCGAAGCCATGGGCGGGCCGCAGCTCGACGAACCCACGGGCGACGACCCCGTCGTGGATGCGCCGGGTGAGCTCACCCGCGGCGGCGAGCAGGGCGGCGGACAGGGCCAGGGCCTCGGAGTTCTGCACGTCCGCATTGAAACACCTTGACGGAACGGTCAAGCGGCTTGACCATAGAGCCATATAGTCAAGCTGCTTGACCATTCCCGGAACCGTCCGTCCACCGGTCGCAACCGTCCAACAGGAGGCCCCATGCCCGTCGTCCGCTCGTCGGAGGCCGTCACCCATGAGATCCACGGCGCCCGCTTCGTCCTGTACGCCAACCCCCGCACCGGCAGCAAGGAGCTGTGCGCCTGGCGGGGCGAGATTCCCGCGGGGACGAAGGGTCCCGCGCACACCGTCAACCGGGAGGAGATCTTCCATCTGCTCGTCGGCGAGCTGATCCTCACGCTCGACGGCATCGCCGAGCGGATCACCGCCGGCGACACGGTGATCGTCAATCCGGGCACGACCCTGGCCGTCGAGAACCCGACCGATCACACCGCGCTCTCCTGGGTCACCACGTCCATCGGCCTGGAGGCGGAACTGGCCGACGGAACCCGGATCGCTCCCCCGTGGGCCAACTGACCCTGGTGCACCCAGGACCCGTCCGACCGGCAGGTCCCACTCACGCCGCCAGCGTTCCCGGCTTCACCGCCCCCGGCCCGAACTTCGCCCGCACCCGGTCGGCGACCTCCTCCACACGCCGGACCTTCTCGTCGACGGGGTCGAAGGTGAGCTGGTACGAGGCCTGTTCGGCGGGGCCGAGGGCCTCCGCGCGCAGCGCGATCGCGCGGACCCGGGCGCGCTGCAGACCGAGCGCCTCGTACAGGCCGTACGCCGTCCTCGTCAGGGCCGCCGAATGCGCGGTCGGCTCCTTGAGGGTGCGGCTGCGGGTGGTGGCCGTGGAGGTTCCCCCGCTCGAGCCTGTTCGGGAGTGGGGGAGGCCGGCGTAGCGCACGGTGAGGGTCAGGGCGCCGCAGACCTTCTCCAGGGCGCGCAGCCGAGCGCCCAGTTCCTCGGCGGCCGAGAGCAGAGCGCGGCGATGCCGGTCCGGGTCCACCTCGTCGCGTCCGAAGGGGCGTTCGGTGGCCAACGACCGTGACACGGCGTTCGGCACGACCCGGCCGCGGTCGACGCCGTTCGCCTTCTCGTGCAGTTCCCGGCCCGCCTTGACGCCGATCAGGCGCTGGAGCGTGGACAGGGGCGCGGCGGCGACCCGGCCGAGGGTGTCGAGTCCGTACTCGCCCAGGGTGCGGGCGGTCGCCGTCCCGACGCCGGGCAGCGCGGCGACGGGCTGCCCGGCGAGGAACTCCCGCACCTCGCCCTCGGGGACCGCGCAGGTCACCCCGGGCCGGGCGGCCCGCAGCGCCATACGGGCCGACAGCGGGCCGGCGCCGGCGCCGATCACACAGTCGACGCCGTGCAGCGCGAGCGCCCGCACCCGGATCACCGACGCCAGCTCCACCGCACTGCGCCCGAAGTACCGTTCGGCGCCCCGGAGATCGGCCAGCGCCCCGTCCGGCGGCAACGCCTCGACGACCGGTGTGAACTCCTCCAGCAACCCGAGCAGCGCCGGCAGGGCGGCCTCGGTCCCGGCCTCGATCCCGGCCCCGGTCTCTGCCGTCCCGGACATCGGAGGCAACTGGAAACGTACACAGAGGATGGTCATCCCGCACTCCCCGGACTCTGGTGCCACAACTTCCGTACGTTCGAAGGGCCTTGTGAGGCGTCCTGCCCCGCGGGCCGCAGATCGGCCCATGGATGCAGCTCATATCCGGTGGGCAACCGAATCCGCCTGCCCCCGACCGAATCACCGCCCCCTGCCCGCTCACCGCCCCCGGCCCGACCACGGTCCCCGACCCGCTGCTCACCGTTCCCCGCCCGCTCACCGTCGCCCACCCGATCACCGCTCTCCGACGGCTCGCCGCCCCCGGCCCGACCACGGTCCCCGACCCGCTGCTCACCGTTCCCCGCCCGCTCACCGTCGCCCACCCGATCACCGCTCTCCGACGGCTCGCCGC